>CAZDTN010000043.1:1490-13406 GCA_964508355.1 uncultured Sphingobacterium sp. | reverse complement strand
TGAAAGGTAAAATGAGTAATACCTATACCGACCTCGTCAAGCAAACCTTTTATTTTCCTCAAGAAGGTTTTGATACCAAGGATGGCAATCTTTATTTCAATGGTCTGGATTTAAAAGCAATCATTGAAAAATATGGTACGCCATTAAAACTCACTTATCTTCCCAAAATAGGTTCTCAAATAAAAAAAGCAAAGTCCTTGTTTCAGCAGGCTTTCAAAAAACACAATTACGAGGGTAAATACCATTATTGTTATTGCACAAAAAGCTCTCATTTTTCTTTTGTTGTTGAAGAAGCATTGCAACATGATATTCATTTAGAAACTTCTTTTGCCTACGATATTGAAATCATCAATAATCTTTACAAAAGAAGAAAAATCACAAAGGATACCTATATCATTTGTAATGGGTTTAAACAAAAAACTTACACTTCTCGTATTGCACGTTTGATCAACACTGGATTTAAAAATGTAATTCCAGTACTTGATAATAAAGAAGAATTAGAAAGATACAAGCGTGCAGTTAAAGAACCATTTAAATTGGGTATCAGAGTTGCAGCAGAAGAGGAACCAAACTTTCCTTTTTATACTTCTAGATTAGGAATTCGTGCAAAAGATATCCTTGAATTTTATGTTGATCAGATTGAAGGATATGAAGAGAAGTTTCAATTAAAAATGCTTCATATATTCCTGAATAAAGGTATCAAGGATGATATTTATTATTGGAGTGAGCTGAATAAAGTCATCAATCTTTATTGTCAGTTAAAGAAGATTTGTCCGGAATTAGACTCTATCAATATTGGCGGTGGATTTCCTATTAAACATTCACTTGGTTTTGAATATAATTATGCTTTCATGATCAATGAGATTGTAGGTACCATCAAGAAGGCATGCAAAAAAGCCAAGGTGCCGATGCCCAATATCTTTACTGAGTTTGGCAGCTTTACTGTAGGAGAAAGTATGGCTCACATTTATTCTGTGTTAGCAGAAAAAACCCAAAACGACAGGGAAATCTGGTATATGATTGACTCTTCATTTATTACAACTTTGCCAGACACTTGGGGGATTGGAGAAAAATTCTTGTTATTACCGATTAATAAATGGGATAATGAATATCAAAGGGTTGTATTAGGGGGATTAACGTGTGATAGCCACGATTACTATGATTCTGAAGAACATGTAAACGAAGTATTTCTTCCTAAAACAAATGGAGAAAACAAGGAACCCTTATATTTAGGCTTCTTCCATACCGGAGCTTATCAAGACCAGATTAGTGGTTACGGAGGTATAAAACACTGTATGATACCTTCACCTAAACATATTATTATCGGATATGACAAAAATGGTAAACTTCATGATTGGGTTTACGCGAAAGAACAATCTGCTCAAAGTATGCTTAAAATTCTTGGTTATATTTAGCAGATGAAAAAGTTTTTTATAATTATCGCACTTGCAGCTTCCAATAGTTGTTTTGCGCAATCAGAAGAGCAAAAGGTTACTGAAAGAATTCAACAGTTATTTACTGCGATGTATAATGGCGATTCTGCAGCTATTCGTTCTTGTTTTACTGAAAAAGCCATTATGCAAACAATTGCTTTTGATAAAAGTGGTAGACCATTGATTCAAAACGGAAGTGTAGAGTCTTTTTCTTCTTTTGTGGGTAAACAAAACAAGGGGACAGCTGACGAACGTATCAAAATTGATGGCATAAAAATAGATGGAGATTTAGCAACTGCCTGGACACCCTATGAGTTTTACTATCAACAAAAATTTAGTCACTGTGGTGTAAATTCCTTTACTTTATTTAGAGAAAAAGGAGAGTGGAAAATCAACTATATAATTGATACTAGAAGAAAAGATAGCTGTAAATAATTATTGCACTTTCAATTTATACTTCTTGCTGACTTTGGGATTATTGAAATATGCTTCTGCATCTTGCTCTGAATAGCGTGGATCAAATTCTACCAGAGGCAAATCGACTAATTGCAATTGAGATTGCTTCAATTCTTCTCGAAGTTTTTTAGTTTTAACCAATATTTCCGGGTCTCGATCTCCAACTAACATATTTTCTGTTAGCATGTAATCTAACCGCTTTATGGTTCCCCTTATTTGAGAAGCCGTATTTTGTTCTTGAACTTTATTGGGAGATATGGCTTCTTTTACTGGAACAAGTGTTAAACCAACTGAGGGTAAAATTTTACCTAAGCTTTGCGATGAACCAGTGTTTCCTGATGTTGAAATAATTGTACCCAACATGGCTGTTGAAGAACCAGTAATGTCGAGGGTAGTCCTTGTATTTTTATTGGCCTTAATATTCTTACTCACCATATAAAAAGTAAGTTTAAGGTTGGTGACATATTTTTTAATCTCATTCATCACTTGCTGGTGTTCGAGATTCTTCTGTGGGTAGTTTACCCCTGATTTCACATAAATTTTGATCGATGCGGTATCTGCGTTTCTAAACTTATCAGTGCCAATAAATTGTAAAACAAGAATTTTTTGTCGACTCGTATCATTATCTCTTATGAAATCGTAAGGTACCATCCATTTGAATTCATCATCACATGAATTGACTGCTTTGAAATCACTTATGGGGTAATTAGAGTTGATTGTTATTTGTTCAATTGGAAAGCTGCCTTCTTCACATTGCACCCTAAATTGAATTGAATCTCCTTCTTCCAACTGAATTGTACTACCAATAGTAGGCTTCAATTTGGAAACAAGCACTTCAGTGTTATAGAAAAGAAGGCTAAAACTTGATTCAGCCCTTTCTTTTGCATCCCTTAAGTTTTGGATACCTACTTCCACCTTATAGGGGATATCATATTTCAGTTTACCGCTCTTGAAATAACTCTTATCAGCCTTAAAATAGAGTATTCCAGTATTTTTATCAATTTTTAGCCCAATAGGAGCATTTTTCAAAAACCAAAAATAATGTTGTGGAGGTTTATTGATTTCAAGATCATAAACAAAAACAGAATCGACTTGAATAGTAAAAAAAGGGTTCAAGTTGGTAATCCTGAGAATAGAATCAGCTGCATTTAAATCAGGAATTGTAGCAGGAATGGTGTCAGACACAACGACAGTGGTATCCTGTTGAGCCTCCTGGCAAAATGCGATATTGGAAAGGAGGAACGATAAAACAAAAAGTAGGACTCTCAATGCAAACTTTGTTTGAGCTAAATTAACTCAAAACGATCAATTACGTAACTTTGCACAAATCTTTAACATATGTATCCAGCTCAGATAGTAATTCCAATGAAGGAAGAATTGACAGAAAATGGCTTTGAAGAATTGCTCACTCCCGAACAAGTAGATGCACAATTGGCAAAGTCTGGAACAACTTTAGTAGTAGTAAATTCAGTTTGCGGATGTTCAGCAGGAAGTGCAAGACCAGGTGTACTCATGTCTGTTCATAATTCAGCAAAACGTCCTGATTTTCTCACTACTACTTTCGCAGGATTTGATATTGATGCAGTGAGAAAATTAAGAGAACATTTATTGCCTTATCCACCATCATCACCAGCAGTAGCATTATTCAAAGATGGTAAGTTGGTTCACATGATTGAGCGTCATCAGATTGAAGGCAGACCTGCCCAAATGATTGCGCAAAACCTAATGGCAGCTTACGAAGAATACTGTAACTAATCTTTATGTATCCAAATCTCTACTTTTTTCTAAAAGATGTATTTGGCATAACCCCTCCGGGTTTCACACTTTATATCAATTCATTTGGATTTTTAGTCGCCATAGCTTTTGTTGTTGCGGCTATGTTTTTGAGAAATGAGTTGAAACGCAAGGAACAAGAGGGGTTATTAGTTCCTTTTGAAGAAAAGTTACTTGTTGGAAAACCTGCAAGCCCTACTGAACTACTATCCAATTTTGGTTTTGGTTTTTTAGTTGGTTATAAAATCCTTGGTGTTTTTTTTAACGATAGCCAGGTCAATCCCCAGGAATATATTTTTTCCAGTCAGGGCTCTATACTTGGTGGTTTATTGTTGGGGGGGCTATTTTCGGGATTAAAATATTACGAGAAAAAAAAGCAAGCACTTTCTAAACCAGAAGAAAGAAAAATCAAAATCTGGCCTCATGAGAGGGTAGGTGATATAACAGTATACGCAGCTATTGCTGGCTTCTTTGGTGCCAAAGTTTTCGATAATTTAGAGAATTGGGATAGGTTTATCCAAGATCCAATTGGAAATTTATTGTCGCCAAGCGGACTCACTTTCTATGGTGGCTTGATAGTTGCTTCAATCACCATAATTCTCTTTGCACGTGGTAAAAAAATCGGTATCCGTCATTTGATTGATTCAGCAGCTCCAGCTTTGATGATTGCTTATGCAATTGGCCGTCTTGGTTGTCACGTTTCTGGAGATGGCGATTGGGGTGTATTCAACAGTGCTTATAAAGTCAATGATCAAAACAAAATTGTTGAGGCAGCAGACTGGGAATTTCACCAAACACTAATGGATAACCAAGAATTCACCAGTGTATTGGTGAATGAATATGGTAATATGGATAGCATTCCACATATTGCTTTCAAAGGCCCTTCATTTTTACCCAACTGGTTTTGGGCATACAACTATCCTCATAATGTAAATGAAGTAGGCAATAAGATTAAAAATTGTGATGGTGCTTATTGCTATCAATTAACACCACCTGTTTTTCCAACACCCTTATATGAAATCATCGCTTGTACTTTATTATTTATAGCACTATGGTACTTGAGAAAGAAAATTAAAGCTCCAGGTGCTCTATTCGGTATTTATCTATTCTTTAATGGCTTCGAAAGGTTCATGATTGAAAAAATCAGGGTAAATACGACTTATGATATTTTTGGTTTCCATCCTACACAAGCAGAATTAATTTCAAGCATGCTGATGATTATCGGTATCTGGTTTTGGATGGATGCCAACAAACGCCATAAATTATCCAATCAAAAATAAATGCTATGGCTTCTTTTGATATTCTAAGTAAGGTTGACGGACAAGCATTAGACAATGCAATAAATGTGACCAGGAAAGAAATCACCAATAGGTTTGATTTCAAAGATTCAGTCGTTAATATCGACTTGAACAAAAAAGAAATGAAGATTCAATTGGAGACTTCAGATGATATGAAGATGAAACAACTGCTGGAAGTATTGATTAACCGTGCCAATAAGCAGGGTATTTCACCACATGCTTTTGATACTTCAAAAGCTTCCTATCCCAGTGGAAAGACAATTAAACAGGAAGTCATTGTTAAAAATGGTCTTAAACAAGAAGATGCAAAGAAAATCACTAAATTAATCAAAGACAAAGGATTAAAAGTCCAAACCCAGATCATGGATGATATTATTAGGGTAACTGGTAAAAAAATCGATGATTTACAAGAAGTTATACAGCTTTGCAGAACAGCTGAATTGGATCTTCCCCTCCAATTTGAGAACATGAGAAGCTAAATCCACAAAAAGTTGAAAAATAGGGGATAAATCCCTAATTTTGCAATCTTAATAAAAATCATGGCCCAATCCATGATGCAAAAAAAATAACACAATGAAAAAAGGAATTCATCCAGACAATTACAGATTCGTGGTTTTCAAAGACATGAGTAACGGTACAACATTCCTTACACGTTCTAGCCACGCTTCAAAAGAAACCATCAAGTGGGAAGATGGAAATGAGTATCCAGTAGTTAAATTGGAAATTTCAAATACCTCTCATCCTTTCTTTACAGGTCAAAATATCCTGGTTGATACAGCAGGTAGAATTGATAAGTTCAAAAAGAAATACGCAAAGAAATAATTCAAAACCCTCCAAACGGAGGGTTTTTCTTTTCCTATTCTAATCGTAGCTTTGGACTACTTGAAAAGCTATTTTTTACATCTCGAAGAAGCACATCTAAAGCAGGACTTTTACCCGCTTACCCTTAACAGAAATTTTTCTGAATTAAGAATAGGATTATTTTCTATTGAAGAGCGTTGGAAAATATTAGCAAAAAGTCAGCAGATCTTATTGCATTTCACCTCCAAAGATGAGGCTCAAATTTCAATAAGTGCAAATTGTATACCAACTCCTCAATTATCAGTTGAATCGTTTTTCAGTAATCCCGATGCTGATTATAAATATTGCATTTTCCTCAATAGGATCTGGGAATTAACCACAACTAATATTCAAGTTTTACTGAATGACTTTTCACTGATTGAAGCAGAAAACTATTTATCTGAAGTGCCAGATACAGTTAAACTAACAGGTAACAATCCCATATATATTCATCCAACTGCAAAACTTGATCACTGTTTTATCAATACTGAACAAGGTCCTGTGTTAATTGAGGAACATGCACAAATCATGGCAGGAGCAATGTTAAGAGGCCCTATCTATATTGGTAAAAAAGCAGTTGTTAAGATGGGATCCATGCTTTATGAAGGCAGTAACATAGGCAATAATTGCGTTGTCGGCGGTGAAATTAAAAACAGTATTTTCCATGCCAATGCCAATAAAGCTCACCATGGTTATATTGGTGATAGCTATATTGGCAAGTGGTGTAATTTAGGTGCTGGCACAACCTGTTCTAATTTAAAAAACACAGCAGGAAAAATTAAAATCTGGGACATGCATAATAATGCGTATCGTCTCGCTAATGAGAAATCAGGTGTTTTCATGGGTGATTTTGTACGGACTGCTGTAAATACCACCATTAACAGTGGTTCTGTTTTTGGATCATTTGCTAATGTTTTTAATAAATCATCAATGACCCCAAAATACATAGCACCATTTGCCTGGAGCCAAGATGGTCAGCATCGCTATGAATTAGAAAAACTAATGACTGAACTGGAAAAATGGATGTCCATGAAAGGACAATCGCCTTCTGAACAAGAAAAATCTACAATTATCAACCTCTATAATCAATTTAAACAATGAGAAAACAAATCGCGGCGGCCAACTGGAAAATGAACAAAAGATTGGATGAAGGACAAACACTTTTAACAACAATTCTTGCTGGTGTCAATTCAGTTCAACCCAACCAAGATGTTGTGTTTGCTGTTCCATTTCCCTTTTTAGTTCCTCTGCAATCTTTAGTAGAAAGCAAGAATAACATTTCACTCGCTGCTCAAAATTGTCACCACAAAACTTCAGGGGCCTACACAGGAGAAGTATCAGTAGATATGCTCGATTCCATCAATATCAACTACTGTATTGTTGGTCATTCTGAACGCAGAGAATATTTTGCAGAATCCAATGCTGTACTGGCTGAAAAAGTAAATCTATGCTTGGCTAAAAACATTACACCAATTTTTTGTTGTGGCGAACCACTAGACATCCGTGAAGCTGAAACCCAAAACCAATTTGTAGCAGTTCAATTAGAGGAGTCTCTTTTTCATTTGGATGAAACGGCCATTCAACAGGTGGTAATAGCATATGAACCCATTTGGGCAATTGGTACTGGTAAAACAGCTTCTTCAGCACAAGCTCAGGAAATGCATGCTCACCTAAGAGCAGTATTGGCAAATAAATATGGAACAGCAGTCGCCAATAATATATCCATCCTTTATGGCGGAAGCGTTAAAGGTGCTAATGCTGTGGAGCTTTTCTCTCAACCTGATGTTGATGGGGGACTTGTTGGCGGTGCATCTTTAATTGCTGATGAGTTTATTCAAATCATCCACGCCCTAAAAGTCTAAGATTTTAGCTTTTCAACCAATTCAATATAAGCTGCCATGGCTTCCTCAGGGGTCTTACCCTTGAGGGATGCCCAAGCTTCATATTTGGCTTTACCTACAAAATCAAATGGATTTTCTGGGGGATCTTTCTGGTTGTCACCCTCTGTGGCCTGTTTGTACAATGAATACAACTGTAACAAAGTCTCGTTACTTGGTCTATCACGTAACAATTCAACATCTTTTACCGCTTGTTCAAATAAATCCTTCATTTTTTAGGTTTATACTCAACGAAAATACAAGATTTAAGGAGAATTAAAATGATTAACTTTGCACCGCCTTAGAGCTCCTTTTTATAAAAATATTTTTCTCAATAGAGTGGATGAAACAGATCAGAAATTTTTGCATTATTGCGCATATCGACCATGGTAAATCGACCTTAGCAGATCGTTTACTCCAATCAACCAATACCATAAGTGACAGAGATATGATGGATCAGGTATTGGATGATATGGATTTGGAAAGAGAAAAAGGAATTACCATCAAAAGCCATGCAATTCAGATCAATTATAACCATACTGATGGTCAGCAATATACTTTGAACCTGATCGATACTCCAGGTCACGTTGACTTCAGCTACGAGGTAAGTAGAGCCCTAGCTGCCTGTGAAGGTGCTTTGTTACTCGTAGATGCCACCCAAGGTATTCAGGCCCAAACCATTTCAAATCTATATTTGGCAGTTGAAAACAACCTTGAAATCATACCAGTCATCAACAAAATTGATATGGATGGTGCTATGATTGAGGAAGTTAAAGACCAAATTATTGATTTGATTGGGTGCAAACCAGAGGAAATCCTTTTGGCCAGTGGTCGTACAGGTATTGGAATTGAAGGAATTTTAGATGCTATAGTTAACCGAATCCCAAGTCCCAAGGGTGATCCAAATGCACCTCTTCAGGCTTTGGTATTTGACAGTGTATTCAATTCATTCAGGGGAATCATTGTTTACTACCGCATTATGAATGGCAGTATCAATAAGGGTGATAAAATCAAATTTGTTTCCACAGATATTGAATATGGAGCAGATGAAGTTGGCATTTTGAAACTCACCATGCAAGAACAAAAAGCTGTAAAATGTGGTGACGTAGGCTATCTCATTACAGGTATTAAAAATGCCAAGGAAGTGAAAGTGGGTGATACTATTATCAATGCCTCTAATCCAGCTGAAGCCATAAAGGGCTTTGAGGATGTTAAACCCATGGTATTTGCAGGCATATTTCCGGTAGTGACTGAAGATTTTGAAGAGTTACGCGATTGTATGGATAAACTTCAGTTGAATGATGCTTCCCTGACATTCGAATTGGAAACTTCACAAGCACTAGGTTTTGGTTTTCGCTGCGGATTCTTGGGGCTCTTGCACATGGAGATTATCCAAGAACGATTAGAACGTGAATTTAACCAGACTGTTATTACGACAGTCCCTAACGTAAGCTTCATAGCATATGATACAAGAGGAAAAGAAATTAGGGTAAATAATCCTAGTGAAATGCCTGATCCAACACAAATGGACAGGATAGAGGAACCTTTTATTAGGGCCCAAATAATTACAAAGCCAGACTACATTGGAAACATAATGACTCTTTGTTTGGGTAAGCGTGGTATGCTCATCAACCAAAGTTACCTAACCCAAAGTAGGGTAGAATTGATTTTTGAAATGCCATTAACGGAAATTGTATTTGATTTCTACGATAAATTAAAGAGTCAGACTAGAGGATACGCATCATTTGATTATCATCCGATTGGATATCGTGAAAGTGACATCGTGAAAATGGACATTCTGTTGAATGGTGATAAAGTGGATGCGCTTTCAGCATTGATTCACAGAAGCCGTGCACAGGATTTTGGAAGAAAATTATGCGAAAAACTAAAGGAACTTTTACCACGTCAGCAATTCCAGATAGCTATTCAAGCGGCTATTGGAGCAAAAGTTGTTGCTAGAGAAAATATTTCTGCTATGAGAAAAGACGTTACTGCCAAATGTTATGGTGGTGACATCAGTCGTAAACGTAAACTTCTCGAAAAACAAAAAGAAGGTAAAAAGAGAATGCGTCAGATTGGTAATGTAGAAGTTCCTCAGGAAGCATTCCTTGCAGTTTTAAAACTAGACGATTAGCCAGCTTTTTTTACGGGTAGTTTTTTCTCTGTAACAGGTTTCACCACAGGGGCTTGTCCATCTTCAAGTCTTTCATTGAAAACTTTTTCTATGTGCTGCCATTTACCATTGATCCACTTAAATCCTTCGTAATCTCCATCAGGGATGTAGGTATACTTTTTAGCAGGTTCATTACTTTCAGAAATAAGGTGATCATATATGATCAAATCCAATTCTTCATCAAATACAATTCTAGCATTTCCATTTTTTTTATATTCTATACTAAACCTGGATTGTATTGGCTTTCTAACGGTATCCTGATCAAAAGCAAAAAATTGTCCCCCAAATACAGGATTTCCTTTGACATCAAAAGTTAGTACCTCTATCCTTTTTTTAGTACTCCGGATTGAGTTTTCATCATAACCCAAAAGAGTATAATAGTTTTTATTGTTAAATACTTTCTTGACTATTTTATAATAAATAGCACCTAACCACCATTCATGATTTGTTACTGTATCTTCTTGGTTTTGTATGATCAGACTTCTATCAATAAGAGGAAACAATTTTAAAGTTCCGTCAGTTGTTTTCATTTGAATTGCTCCATGCCTTCGATGTACATCAGCATCTTTACTAACTTGCCATGTAAAGATCCTAAAGGAACTGTCAGGTGCATATAATCTTGAAATAGTTATTAGTGAATCAAAGGGGTAATAAAAAGAATTCGGTACTCTTAAGGCCCGGACTAGAATACGCGTAAACTGACTATCTGCACGGAATCTGTTAATAGCTTCTTCTGCTTGTACAATTTGTATTCCCAGTTTAGAGAGGCTGTCTTCTTTCTTTTTTAAATAAGCTAATGTTGTTCTTTCAAATTGAACCTGAGCATTTACCATACAGGCTCCAACTAAAAAGAATAAGATTAAAATTGTTGACTTTGATTTAAACATACTGTACCAAAGTTGAGTATTTATTTGACATCAGTTAAATTGGTATAAAAATTAACTAAATTTTTTACCATAGCTGACCATGAAAATTTTGATTTCTCTTTCTGTAAAGCGTCGATAAATGAAACTTTCTCTCTTAAAAAATAGGCTTTGATACCAGCAGCAATAGAAACAGAGTCAATATCAACTACTAATCCTGTTTCACCATCTTTAACCATCTCTTTTAAACCACCTGCATTTGTAACTATCATGGGCAAATCAAAATGCATAGCTAGAGGAGTTACTCCACTTTGCGTAGCATGACGATAAGGTTGAACTAATACATCCGCTGCACTCATGAGTAAGGCAACTTCTTTTTCAGGAATGAATTTATTTAGAAACACGACTTCGTCTTTAATCCCTAATTTATTGACCAAATCAAAATATGATGATTCTTCTTCATAAAATTCTCCTGCAACGATGAGTTTAACTTGTAACGCCTTGACTTCTGGTATTGCAAGAGCCTCAAGTAAAAGATCCAAACCTTTGTACCTCCTAATAAAACCGAAGAACAAAATCAATTTATCTGTTGTATTATAACCAAGTTGTGCTTTTGCCAATGTCTGTTCTGTTTTATCACCAAAATGATCAAACAAAGGATGGGGGAGAAATACATTGGGTTTTGGGATATTAAGCTTACGTAAATCATTAATGACTTGTTCACTCATGGCGACAAATCCATCAACTGCTTTTTGAAAATAGCCTGTGAGTATACTATCACCAATTCGTTTTTCATGTGGAATGATATTATCTGCTATACAGATAACCTTGGTCTTACCATTACGTTTTGCTAACCTTAAAATTGTTCCAAACGCTGGTGCCATAAAGGGAAGCCAGTATCTAACGATGATTAAATCTGGTTGTAGTCGGTTTAATTCATTACCCACTTTCACCCAGTTCAATGGATTAATAGAATTAACAACCTGATGTATTTCTAATCCATATCCTTCTGGTTCAGTCGCATACTGTGTTTTACCTGGAAAAAGGAAATCAGGATATTGTAACGAGAATGTATAAAGGATCGACTGCCAATCATGTTGATTGAATTCATGCGCCAGTCTATTGGAAAAAGAAGCAATACCGCCACGATAGGGATGAGCGGGTCCGAGAAAAACGACCAAAGGTTTATCGGACTTCCTCATA
>CAZDTN010000043.1:0-1390 GCA_964508355.1 uncultured Sphingobacterium sp. | reverse complement strand
GGAATTTCATCTGGACTATCCTGCAGATCAGCATCCATGGTAATGACAACATCACCTTTAGCTTCTCTAAAACCTACGTTCAAGGCTGCAGATTTACCATAATTACGCTTGAACTTAATGCCTTTGAAACGTTCATCAGCTGCATGAATTTCAGCAATCACTTTCCATGAATCATCACGGCTTCCATCATCAATCAAGATGACTTCATAGCTATACGCATTGGCTTCCATCACTTTCTTGATCCACGAAGTGAGCTCTGGCAGTGATTCTGCCTCATCTTTCAATGGTATAATGACGGATATATTCATGTAGTTAAATTAAAAAGGAGTTTCAGGCTTTTTCTTCTTGATGATTGCAGCAATTATCAAAGCCTCAATGAAATAGATAATACATGCAAAAGCATAAGATTTTAAAAGACTTCCAGCTGAAAACATGTCCTGTTGAATCATGCCATCAATGGCTTTATCGATTTCAGTTTCAGGAACATTGAAATTTTGCATGAATTCCATTGTTTTTTCAATACTCAATTGCTTTACGCTTTCTGCAAAGGCAACATCGAGAATATTAAAAACAAAATAACTGAATAGAGTAGAGAGAAACCCTGTAATTACAAGTACACCAAAACTAATTTTCAATGCTTCTTTGAATTGAAGAAAACCTTCACTTTTTCTCTTTGCCACAATACCACCCCATACTGCAAATACAATTGGAAGTACGTAAGATGAAATCCAAACCAAGGGACTCATGAAATAGGAGGCGCCAAGAATATAAATGACGACAAAAATCAAAATAGCAGCAAGTGCTGATAGGAGACCGAATTGCAGGGTCTCTTTGTTATGGAGATTTGATAAATTTTCCATGTTATTAATTGATGTTGGTTGTGTTATTTAAGATAACAGCTTTAACAGCTCCCTTAGTTGCTAGTCCAATATAGGGACAATTTTCGCTTTTTGAGCAAAGCTGATTTTTTTGGAAAGTTGCACTAGAAGACGATTCGAATAAAGTGAAATCGGCATTATTACCTTTTTCAATTGTATTTGATAGTCCAAAAATTTTCCTTGGGTTATGACAAATTGCACCCAGTATCACTTCTTCACTCAAATCAAGTGTATTTAATATACCGAAAGCCGCTTCTAGTCCCAATGCCCCATAACCAGCGTATTCAAATTCACAAATTTTAGCATCCTTATTCTGAGCAGTGTGGTGCGTTGTGATACAATCAATCACGCCAGTTTTTACACCTTCAATCAGTGCTAGTCGATCTTGCTCAGAACGAAGTGGGGGATTGACTTTAAGACTGGTATTATACCCTTTCAGCAATTCAGTTTCAGTAAACACTAGGTTATGAAGGGGAGTAGAGCATGTTATGTCTAGACCATCAGCCTTGGCT
>CAZDTN010000042.1:0-13700 GCA_964508355.1 uncultured Sphingobacterium sp. | reverse complement strand
GGTAACTTCGCGGCGTGATTTACTTAAAATTGGTATTGGTTGCCATCATGTGGGGCGGAACATTTATTGCCACTAAGATGGCTTCACATGTATTTGGCTCGTTTACCGGAGCATCCTTCCGTTATCTCGTTGCTTTGCTCTTTATGATACCCATGCTTTTATTCAAAGACGTCAAAGCTTTCAAACTAACGCGAAAGCAATTCTTTCAACTTGCTCTTCTTGGGTTCACAGGTATTTTTGCATACAGTTTTTTCTTCTTTACAGGTTTAAGAATGGTGAAGGCCAGTCATGGTGCTTTGATTGTAGCCTTGAATCCTGTATTGGTAATGCTTATATCTGCATTGATCGGCAAGGAACGAATTTCACCTGTAAAAATTGTAGGGCTTTTTATTTCGCTAACAGGGACCGCTATTGTCATTGCGCGAGGTGATATTATGGATCTGTTTACCATGTTCACCTGGGGCGATGCCTTGATGCTGGGTTGTCCTATTTCATGGGCATTCTATACTTATTTTGCAAAAGATGCATTGAGCTTTTCATCACCCTTACAGGCCTCAACCTGGGCAATTATTACAGGGATGATGTTCATCTTGTTTTTTGTCCCGTTTGAACCATTTCCAATGCAAGTAGATTGGACGGTTTGGCTTGCGATTGTGTATTTGGGTATTTGCGGTTCCGTATTAGGATTTGTCTGGTATTATGAAGGGATAAAAGCAATTGGTCCTGTTAAGACCTCTGCTTTCAATAACCTCATCCCTATTTTTGCTATGTTACTCTCAGTTATTCTTTTAGGAGAAACAATACATGCTTATATGATCTATGGATCAATAATGGTAATAGGAGGAGTTTTCCTGATCAATAAGTTTTAATTCGTTTTACCAGGATATACTTTCAATGCTTCTTCCAAGCAATCCATGGCAGCATCAATGTCTTCGTTGTTGATGACATAGGCGAGTCGCACTTCATTTTTGCCCAAGCCTTTCGTTTCATAAAATCCACTGGCTGGAGCAAGCATTACTGTTTGACCTTTATAAGAAAAAGATTCAAGTAGCCATTGACAAAAACGATCTCCGTCGTCAATAGGTAACTTGGCAATGACATAAAATGCACCACCTGGTGTAGGACAGAACACACCATCCATTTGATTTAATCTTTTCACCAGTAAATTTCTTCTTGATAGATAGGCTGCTTTCGGTTCATTGAAATAATCATCTGGAAGGTCTACAGCTGCTTCGCCTAATAGTTGAGCTAGACCTGGAGGACTGAGTCTGGCTTGTGCTAATTTTAATGCTGCACTGTATACTTCTTTGTTCTTTGTAACAAATGCTCCAATCCTCGCTCCACATGCAGAATAACGTTTAGAAATAGTGTCCATCAAAATTACCTGTTCTTGAATTTTCTCAAGATGTAAGGCGCTGGTGTAAGTACCTTCATAACAGAATTCACGATAAGCTTCATCTGAAAAAAGAAAAAGCTGATTACGAAGACAAATATCTTCTAGCTGTTCCATTTCTTCTTGACTATAGAGGTAACCAGTAGGGTTATTAGGATTACAAATTAAAATGGCTCTTGTCTTTGGGGTAATCAGTTTTTCAAATTCTGATATGGGGGGTAAGGCAAAGCCATTCTCAATTGAAGAAGTAACGGGTATAATTTTTACTCCGGCCATGACAGCAAAGCCATTATAGTTGGCATAGAAGGGCTCTGGAATGATGATCTCATCGCCGGCATCTAAACAGGCCATCATCCCAAAAACAATGGCCTCACTTCCACCTGCTGTGATGATGATTTGTTCTGGTGTAACAGCAATTCCATTTTTTTGGTAATACTGTACCAGTTTTTTTCTATAAGACTCATTACCTGCACTATGGCTGTATGCTAATACTTTGATATCTGCATTTTTTACTGCATCCATTATGGCTGGGGGTGTTTCTATATCTGGCTGACCAATATTCAGATGGTGAACTTTTATACCCTGTGCTTTAGCTTTCTCAGCAAAAGGAACCAGTTTTCTAATGGGCGATGGGGGCATCATTTCCCCTCTTTGTGAAGGTTTTAACATGGTACAAAATTAGGCAAATTGGATGCTTCAACAACAATATGTAAATTTGAGGACTACATGAAAATCATAAAGATCACCATAGCTGCATTTTTATTCATGTTTTTAACTCAAACTCAAGTTTGTGGTCAACAAGCAGGCGCACAAACAGGATTTGTATTGAAAGAAACATATTTTGATTTTGGTAAAATTCCACAGGGTAAACCCGTTTTTCATGTTTTTGAAATAAAAAATACTGGAAAGTCTTCGTTACAAATAACAGATGTGCAGGCTTCTTGCGGGTGCACTACACCTGTTTGGCAGCGAGAACTTGTTCAGCCTGGTGGCTCAACATCAATAAAAGTAGGTTATAATGCGGCTGATGCAGGATTTTTTGAAAAAACAATTACAGTGTTTTATGGGCAGGGTGAAACTATGATGGTAGCCATCAAAGGAGAGGTGTGGAGAACGCCTGACCAACCAGCGCCATCAAACAAAAGTGTTGAGTTGCTTAAAAGAATAAAGGTTAATCAATAATTAAATCAATAAAAAATAGCGTTATGAAAAAAACTGTGTTGACTCTATTCGTTGCCCTGTTTGCGGTTGTTGGTTTTGCACAAAATGCAAATAGTAATGCAGCAGCTGTTGTAAAATTCAAGGAAATGAGACATAATTTTGGAAAAATCAAGCAAGGTGTTCCAGTTACACATGATTTTGAATTTACCAATGTGTCTAATGGAGCTTTAATTATTGAAACTGCGACAGCTTCTTGTGGTTGTACAACTCCAACCTGGCCGCAAGCTCCAGTGATGAAGGCTAAGACTGAAAAAATTAAAGCTGGATTTAATGCAGCTGCTCCTGGTCCTTTTGAAAAGACTGTCTTTGTAAAAATCAAAGGAATTGACGCTCCGGTAGAGCTCAAAATCGCTGGTGAAGTTTTGTCACCTGCCGATTATGACAAGCAAAATAAGAAGTAGTAGGTAGTACTGTATTCTTGGGGATAAACTGACAATAGAACAAGTTTTTAACACTTTGTTCCATTAGCGGTTTGTCCCTTTTTTTTTTATAAAAAGGGGTTAGTTTTGTTGCATGGAGCCTAATTTGATCACCGAGTTGCAAACCGCTGAAGCATTGTCTTTTGAGGCGTTCAAAACTGCAGTCATCAATGACTATAGAATTGCGTTTGAAAGCAGGCAGGCGAGTTTGTTAGGAAGGAAAGAAGTGCTGACTGGAAAAGCAAAATTTGGCATTTTTGGAGATGGGAAAGAAGTGCCTCAAGTGGCTATGGCCAAATTCTTTCAGCCTGGTGATTTTTGCGCAGGGTATTATCGTGATCAAACTTTTGCCTTTGCTACAGGTATTGCAACAATCAATGAGTTTTTCTCACAGTTATATGCAGATCCAAATCCGGAACATGATCCGCACAGTGCAGGACGACAAATGAATTCTCATTTCTGTTCACCATTTATAAATGAAGCTGGCGAATTTTTGCCGTTAGCAAATAGAAAAAATCTTGCAGCTGGTTTAGCTCCAACTGCAGGTCATCTTCCCAAAGCATTTGGACTAGCCTATGCATCCAAGGTGTTTAGAAATGTAAACGTACTTCAACAGGAATCAAATTTATCAAGAGGAGGAAATGAAGTTTGTTTTGCGACTATAGGTGATGCCTCAACAAGTGAGGGGCACTTTTGGGAGACCATGAATGCAGCCGCTGTGAGTCAAGTTCCTTTGGCAGTATTTGTCTGGGATGATGGGTATGGTATTTCTGTTCCAAAAGAAGTACAGACAGTCAAGGCATCTATTTCAGAAGCTTTGTCAGGTTTTATTAAATCTAGAACAAGTAATGGTATCTATATCTATAAAGTAAAAGGTTGGGATTACGCGCAGCAATGTGAAGCTTTTGAGGAGGGTATTGCACTTGCAAGAAGTGAGCATGTTCCAGTTTTATTTCATGTGGAAGAATTAACACAACCACAAGGACATTCTACTTCTGGAAGTCATGAACGCTATAAAACACCTGAGCGCTTACAATGGGAAAGAGAGTGGGACTGTTTACCTAAAATGCGTTCTTGGATTTTAGAAAATGCACTTGCTTCCGAAGAAGAAATAAACACACTTGAAGAAAGTTCACGTGCATATGTTTTACAATGTCGCCAAGAAACATGGAAGTTATACGATGCCCCAATTCAGGAACAAAAGGCAAAAGTACTTCAGTTAATCGCGGATGTTCTTGCCTTTGATCAATCAGGAAGGGTTGAAAAATTATACAATGAATTGTTGAGTAATACTGTTCCTTTTAGAAGGGATGTGATGACAGCACTTAGGAAGACAATATCTATCGTAAAAGATAAGGGCGCAGCAGAAGGCTTACAATCATATTTTGATGAATTGCTTGCAGAAAGTAAAACTTTGTTTAATTCACATTTGTATTTTGGTGAAGAAAACAATGAAGCACTTCACTTGCCTGAAGGCATGATTCAAGTTGATGCTCCTTCGCAAAATGGATATGAAATACTCAACAAGTATTTTGATCAATTATTTACGGCAAACAATAAGGTAGTCGCTTTTGGAGAAGATCTCGGAAAAATTGGAGATGTTAATCAGGGGTTCGCCGGATTACAGCAGAAACATGGGGTAAACCGCATTTTTGATACGGGTATTCGTGAATTGACCATTATGGGTAAGGGTGTTGGTATGGCGATGAGGGGATTGAGGCCCATTGCAGAAATACAATATTTGGATTATTTGTTGTTTGGTCTTCAAGTGCTTAGCGATGATGCTGCAACTTTGCATTTTAGGTCGACTGGCAAACAAGTTGCACCGATAATCGTTAGGACTCGCGGTCACAGATTGGAGGGAATTTGGCATAGTGGTTCACCAATGGGTCTAATGATTAATGCATTGAAGGGTTTCAGGATATGTGTACCTAGGAATATGGTTCAGGCTATTGGCTTTTACAATGCTTTGCTGACTCAAAACAATCCAGGTATTGTAGTTGAATGTTTAAATGGATATCGATTAAAAGAAAAAGCACCAGCTAATCTGCTTGATTATAAATTGCCTTTTGGTGTTCCAGAAATTGTAAAACAAGGTGCAGATATTACCATTGTTTCTTATGGTTCTACATTAAGATTGGTTGAGGAAGCTGCCGCATTTCTTGCTGAACAACAAATTGATTGTGAGGTCATAGATGTGCAAACCTTGTTACCTTTTGATGTGCATCATAAAATTGTAGAATCATTAAAGAAAACAAACCGCATTTTATTTGTGGATGAAGATGTACCTGGTGGTGCTACCTCCTTCATGTTTACTGAAGTAATTGAAAAGCAAGGTGGTTATCGTTGGTTGGACGCAGCGCCAAGTATACTCTGTGCTCAGTCACACAGACCAGCCTATGGAAGTGATGGTGATTATTTTTCAAAACCCAATGTAGAGGATATCATCAATCGAATTGAATCTATAATGGCTGAGTAATTACACCAGTATTTTACCTTGGTGTTGGTTTTGCAAATTTGAACAACCATCAGTCTTTCCGAACCATTTGTATCTGTTTTTGCTAATCAATCCATAAACAGCATCACGAATTATATTTGGCACAACAATGAGAATATATAGTATTTTCCAAGGAAATGGTAATTGTCGAAATATATTCAGTACTGCAGTTGATCTTGTATAGATTTTTCCATACGCATATAATACTACAGTAGCAGTACCTGATAATTTTTCTTCAATTTCTAATTGCTGAGCTGTAGTGCCTCCTAAAGGCGCAAATTTGAATTTGTTACTAGTGTCTGCATTTATTAAAAAACGTACTGTTCTTGAGCATAACAAACAGTCACCATCGTAGAATACGATTTGATTACTGATTTTTGTTTGCTGATGCAACCTGATTTATTTAAGGTTGTGGAATACTTTCTGTACGTCTTCGTCTTGTTCTAATTTGTCGATAAGCTTGAGCACTTCTTGAGCTTTTTCTTCATCAACTTCAACAGTTGTCACAGGTATCCATTCTACTTCTGCACTCAGCGGGTTTAAATTTTTTTCTTCTAATGCTTTTTGCATGTTTCCAAAATCTCCAAAAGCACAACGCAATACCAACACTTCCTCTCCATTATCATTGGTGCTTTCGCCAAGCTCTTCCAATCCAAAATCAATCAATTCTAGTTCAAGTTCCTCCTGGTTAAGCCCTTCGTTCTTCAATTTGAAAACGCCCATTTTTTTGAACTGGAAGCTTACGCTGCCACTGTTACCAAGAGCCCCATTTCCTTTGTTGAAATGAGCTTTAATATTGGCAACTGTCCTAACGTGGTTATCCGTTGCGGTTTCCACCAATACAGCGACTCCATGAGGTGCATATCCTTCATAAAGAATTTCTTCAAAGTTCTCCATTTCTTTTCCCATCGCCCTTTTGATGGCAGCTTCAACCCTGTCCTTAGGCATGTTAACACTTTTGGCGTTTTGCATGCAACGGCGAAGAGCTGGATTGGTGCTGGAATCTGGGCCACCTGCTTTTACGGCAATGGCTATTTCTTTTCCAATTCGTGAGAATTGTTTTGCCATCTTATCCCAACGAGCGAACATGGTAGATTTCCTTACTTCAAATATCCTTCCCATAATGTCAATTAATGAAATGCAAAGTTAAGGATTGCTATCAGATTTTGACATCTTTGGCATGCGTGTATAACGTTCAATGGAAGTGCTGCCATTGGTGTCTGATACGATTGTTTGTGTGAAGCTATCATCACTATCTTTTGTTAACTTAATTCTGATAGGAACACCTCTCACTGATGGGTAACTACAAAATACATTGGTCTCAATGATGTCATTGTTTTCCATTTTGAAATCGCCAAAACCAAATCCTTTTTTAGGCGCATTGGTTACAGGGTCCATGAAATATTGAACAAACATAAAATATCCGCCCTGGAAGATTTTGTATTGGTTTCGTTTAAATCTGGTAGTGTCGCCATTAGTAACTGAAATGTATTCTTCCAGTTTCCAAACACCATCCATATCAGATTTCTTATTAAAATTGATTTTGTAATAGTCTTCTACTAAACGATTCGGTACACCTCCAATCATGATTTCAGGGATTATTTGCTTGTAGCCTGCCTCATGTGGTTCAATTAATAAGTCGAATGAACGCGAGCTGTCGAGCAACCCGGTACTGAAGATGTTGTTCTCTACAAGTTTCTTTCCATCAAATGTATAGTAACCAAAGCCAAAAGAGGATGTGGTATCTTCTTGCATGTTGGTAAATGCATAATATTCATCTGTATACACCTTTCTTTGTTCTGCATGATCAATGGTGCGATCAACCCCATTAGCTGAGAAAACTTGTGATTGCATGGTATACCAACCTGCCATTTGATTTGCTGATTCATCTTTACTTCCACAGCCGAACAATACTAAGCTTACTATCGTAGTATACACTGACCAGGTTTTCAAATTTTTCATCCTTGTTTTTAAATTAAGTTTTGCCAAAAATAACAATTGTGTACAAAATACAATTTCTTGTTGTTTTATTGATGGATTTCTAATGGATGGAGTGTTTCAATAAAAAAGGCCTCATATAGAGGCCTTTTTTAAAGTGTATTTTGAAAATCTTTAAGCGTTGAGTTTGCTATTTCTCTTGCTGTATACGAAGTAGACTACCAAGCCTATAGCCATCCAACCAAACGCTACTTTAAGCGTCTGTTCGTCAAGGCCAACGATCATGGCCGTACAAATTACTGCACCAAGAGTACTGACAACTGGCGCAATTGGTGTTTTAAATGGACGTTCCATATTCGGAGCCTTCACCCGTAGTATCCATACACCAATACTAACCAATACAAAGGCAAACAAAGTACCAAAGCTGGTCAGGTCACCTGCAACATGCCCAGGTACAAATGCAGCAAAAGCGCCCACAAAAACAAACAAGATAATATTTGATTTATAAGGAGTTTTGAATTTGGGGTGAAGATCGCCAAAAGCTTTTGGAATCAATCCATCATTACTCATGGTGTAGAAAATACGACTTTGTCCCATTAGCATCACAAGAATAACAGAAGAGAAACCAGCTAGAATGGCAACTGTGACGGCTGTTGCCAACCAGCTGTATTCTTTCATATAAGTAGAGATGGTATAAGCTACAGATGCTTCACGACCTTTTTCAGGATCAACAAATTCTTTCCAGTTGGTGACACCTGTTAGTACATGTCCAAACAAAATATAAAGAATGGTACATACTACTAAAGAACCTAAGATACCAATAGGCATGTCACGCTTTGGATTCTTGGCTTCTTGAGCTGCAGTAGAAACTGCATCAAAACCAATAAAGGCAAAGAATACAATAGCGGCTCCACCAAGTACGCCACCCCATCCGTGCTTGTTCCAACCACTGTAATCGGCAATTACTTTACCTGCCTGATCAACAACGGGTGCTTCATTTGCCGGAATCATATATGGGGTGTAATTGGCTTCATTGATAAACTGCCATCCAATAGCAATAAAAATCAAAACTACAGCCACTTTGATGAATACGATAATTGCATTGACCATAGCTGATTCTTGCGTTCCCTTTATCAATAGTAAGGTTAACAACAACAGGATGATTAATGCAGGTGCGTTGATCAGACCCTTATGCAATACACCTGCTGAATCGGTGAAACTTTCAAAAGGAGAGTGGCTCCATTCATATGGAATAGCTCCTCCTAACAGCTTGTTTAAATATTCGCTCCAGGCAATGGACACGGTTGCAGCACCCAATGCATATTCCATAATTAGCGCCCAACCAATGATCCAAGCAATTAATTCACCCATAGTAACATAGGAGTAGGCATAAGCACTTCCTGCAATTGGAATCATGGACGCAAATTCAGCATAACAAAGTCCAGCGAATGCACAACCAATCGCTGCTACTATAAATGATAGTGTAACAGCAGGTCCTGCTGCTTGTCCAGCTGCAGCCGCAGTTCTAACAAATAAACCAGCACCGATAATAGCGCCAATTCCCAATGCAATAAGATTTCCCGCGCCAAGTGTTCGCTTCAATCCCTTTTCAGAGTCAGCCGCTTGAGACAGCATATCTGTCAGCGATTTTCTTCTAAATAAACTCATAGAAATTCTTTGGTTATATGGTATATGAAAGTTCTAAAATAGCCAATTATTCCATATCCTAAATTTTTATTTTATGGCTTTAGATAAAATTCTCTAATCCAACTAAATCATTTATTTTGGGCACTTAAAGCACTAAATCTTTGCCGATGAAAGGATCTTCAGGACGACTTACGCTGTACATTATTATTGCCATGATTTTAGGCATAGGCGTAGGTTATATAATTCATTTGCAATCCAGTCCAGAGACAATCAAGTCTTTTTCAGCAAATATTAAATTGCTCACAACCATTTTTTTACGTTTAGTGCAAATGGTCATTGCACCATTGGTATTTACCACCCTGGTTGTTGGTATTGCAAAACTTGGTGATTTAAAAGCTGTGGGAAGGGTAGGTGGTAAGGCAATGGTTTGGTTTATATCAGCTTCATTAACAAGTTTATTGTTAGGGATGTTATTGGTGAATTTCTTCCAGCCTGGCAAAGCTATTGAATTGGGGAATGCTGATTTAGACAGTGCCAAAGATTTAATAGGTAAGACACAGCAGTTTTCTGTTGTCCAATTCATTGAGCACGTTTTCCCTAAGAGCTTGATTGAGGCAATGGCCCACAATGAGATTCTTCAGCTGGTGGTATTCAGTATATTTTTTGGAGTAGCGACGGCTGCACTGGGAGATAAGGGTAAAGTAATTGTAAAAGCGCTTGACGCTGTTGCTCATATCATCTTAAAGATGGTGGGGTATGTCATGAACTTTGCACCTCTTGGTGTTTTTGGAGCCATCTCAGCTGTAATTGCTACAAAAGGTTTGAAGGTGTTCATGTTTTATGGCCAATACCTACTCGCCTTTCTGGCAGGCATTGCAGTACTTTGGGTTGTGCTCTTAGCGGTGGGGTACCTTATTTTGGGAAACAGGTTATATGCATTATTAAAAGGAATCTCACAGCCCCTATTGATTGCTTTCAGTACCACAAGTAGCGAAGCAGTATTTCCAAAACTGACAAGTGAGCTGGAACGCTTTGGCTGTAAGGATAAAATTGTTTCTTTCATTCTTCCTTTGGGTTATAGTTTTAATCTTGATGGTAGTATGATGTATATGACTTTTGCCAGTCTGGCAATTGCACAAGCTTATGGTATACAACTTGATTTGGGTACGCAGTTGACCATGTTATTGGTATTGATGCTGACCAGCAAAGGTATTGCAGGTGTTCCAAGAGCATCTTTAGTAGTAGTGACTGCCACCTGTGCTATGTTTAACATTCCTGCAGAAGGAATTGCATTAATTTTACCTATCGATCATTTTTGCGATATGTTCAGGTCGATGACCAATGTGGTAGGTAATGCGTTAGCCACCACAGCAGTCAGCAAGTGGGAAGGAGAATTAACTCCTGCATCTGTTTCAGAGGAAGTGTAAATGATAAAGTATAATTGTATGGTTGAGTTGGTTATTCAGTGGAAGGATTTTTTAAATCCAGAGTTTTATATACAGCATGGTGGATTGTGGTTGTTTCTGTTTATTGTGTTTGCAGAAACCGGACTATTTGCGGGATTTTTTCTCCCCGGAGATTCACTTTTGTTTGTCGCGGGTATTTACAGTAATGAGCTAGCAGGTGAAATTCTATTGTTGAACAATGATGTACTGAACCTCATTTTAGTATGTGTACTGGTTATTTTTGCTGGTATTATTGGTAATACTGTTGGTTATTGGTTTGGCGCTGCCAGTGGTCCCTATTTATTTAGCAGAAAGGATACTTTCTTTTTCAAAAAGAAACATTTGTTTACAGCAAAGGAATTCTATGATAAGCATGGTGGCGGAGCAATAGTATTTGCCCGTTTTCTTCCTATCATAAGAACATTTGCGCCTATAATCGCCGGAATTGTGAGAATGGATAAATCTAAGTTCACATTTTATAATATAGTCGGATGTATTGCTTGGGTATTTAGTATGATGTTTGCAGGACATTATCTCTACAAATTCTTTCTCACTCAGTATGGATTTGATTTAAAAGAAAGACTTGAGTTTATAGTATTGGGTATTGTTTTTGTTACAACAGCTCCGGTTATCATCAAGTTGATTAAAGGGAAGTCAAACTGATTGTTACACCTCAGTATAATTTAGGTCTTTTGTAAAGGTATCTTCTGTAAACAATGCAGCTGCAATAGCAATGGTAATAATAATTACTCCAGTTGCAATACCGCTTTGGATGAGAGACCATTTCATGTTTTCTTGAAACAGGTCAATAAACATGAAATTCATAATAGGTACTGCGCCTCTTACCATGTTAGGGATAGTGGTTGCTGCTGTTGCGCGCAGATTTGTACCAAACTGTTCTGCGCCCATTGTTACAAAAATTGCCCAGTATCCACCACTGAAACCTAATAACCCGCATAGTAAGTACATGCTGTTATCGCTATTATTAAACTGACTGAAATAAAAAAAGCATGACAAAATAGTAAGCGTGTAGAAAATATATAGTGCTTTTTTTCTACTCTTGAAATACTGACTAACAAGACCGACAGTTACATCTCCAATGGAAATACCAATATAGCCAAACATGGTAGCTTTTCCTGAATCAACCAAGCTGCCTTCATACAAATCTGTTGCAAATCGGTTAGAGAAATTCATCAATATGCCAATAACATACCATATGGGAAGTCCTATTAATATTGCCAGGAGATATTTTTTAAATCTGTAGGCATTGGTGAAGAACATAAAAAAATCACCACGACTAATTTTTTCTTCTTTTACTTTGGTAAACATCATGCTTTCGGCAACACTAACTCTGAGTAATAATAATATAATACCCATGCCACCTCCAATTTTATAACACAAGCGCCAATCATTGGTGAGTTTGAAGACAAAATAGGCAAAAACAGCGCCTAACAAACCTATTCCCGCAACTAATGAGGTTCCTAGTCCCCTGTTTTTCTTAGGCATGATTTCAGAAATCAAGGTTATCCCTGCACCTAATTCACCAGCAAGTCCAATGCCTCCTATAAATCTTGCCCAAGCGTATTGGTCGACTGTCTGCACGTAACCTGTTGCAAAATTGGCTACCGAATACAATAATATAGATCCAAACAAAACACTAAGCCTTCCCTTTTTATCTCCTAATACTCCCCATACTATACCCCCAATTAAAAGGCCAATCATTTGCCAGTTAATTACTGTTGCACTTGCTTCCAGCATAGCAATATTTTCATCTGGAACACCAATGCCCAATAGAGATGGCCTTCTTACAATTGAGAACAAAAGCAACTCATAAATATCTACAAAGTAACCCAGGGCTGCAATGACTATTGTAAGCAATAATTTTTTATCACTGATTTTAAAATTTTCGGTTTTGTCAGTACTCATATTTAAATTTAATAATTTCTTTGAGAACTACATTTAATTACAGCTATAAAAGGTTTGTACTCATCTCAAATAAATTTATCTTGTATGGTAAATCTAATTGCTGATGCTGTTTAGGGCTTTTTCACCTGAAAATAAATCAAAGAGTTTTTTAATTATAGTAGCTGCTCTAGGCTATTTTGTTGACATTTTTGATTTGCTGATTTTTTCTATAGTTAGAGAACCTAGTTTAAAAGCTTTACATGTACCTGAAGCCGAAATAATAAATGCTAGTACCAGAGTAATTAACTGGCAAATGTTAGGTCTGCTTTTAGGCGGGATTTTGTGGGGTATTATGGGCGATAAAAAAGGTAGGCTTAGTGTTTTGTTTGGGTCTATACTCCTGTATTCAGTAGCCAATTTCATGAATGCCTATGTCCAAAGTGTAGACCAGTATGCTGCCTTACGTTTTATTACTGGAATTGGTCTAGCAGGTGAATTGGGTGCTGGTATCACTTTGATAACTGAAGTGATGCCAAAGAGTAAGAGAGGAGTAATGACTAGTTTTATTACAGGTGTTGGTGTATTTGGTGCTGTAGCAGCCTTTTTGATTTATAAGTATACCCAAGATTGGAGGTTGTGTTATAAAATAGGTGGAATATTAGGAATTCTGCTGTTGATGCTAAGAATAAGCGTTGCTGAAAGTACAATGTTTACTAAAATTGGAGCACATGTTGAAAAGGGTAGTTTGGTTAAATTATTCGCTACCCCTGCATTGCTTAAAAAGTATTTGTTGGCTGTTCTGGTGGGCATACCATCATGGTTTGTTGTAGGTGTTCTAATTACACTGAGTAATAGATTTGCATTAGAGCTCTATGAGGGAAGTTCTATAGTTGCGGGTGCTTGCGTGATGTATGGCTATATCGGTAATGCACTAGGTGATATTACAGTAGGTATAATCAGTCAATACTACCAAAGCAGAAAAAAGGCTTTGTATTTTATGTATGCATGCTGTATAGTAGCAGTGACTTTTTATTTTAGTCCATTCAATAATTCTGATACCACCATGTATTGGTGTTGTTTTTTCTTAGGATATGCCTCTGGCTTCTGGGCGATTATTGTCACCATGGGTGCAGAACATTTTGGGACAAACCTCAGAGCAACTGCAGCTACTACTATTCCCAATTTTGTTAGAGGTTCGTTGCCAGCCATGAACCTCTTGTTCAAGTCTTATTTTA
>CAZDTN010000041.1:0-13719 GCA_964508355.1 uncultured Sphingobacterium sp. | reverse complement strand
GGTTGTTCCCAGGTCAATTCCAATGATTTTTGCCATAGTTTTCAATTTAGATAACAGTAAAGAGCAACTCGTATGCCGTGGTTAAAATCAGGTAAACTTGTCAGTTTTAACCCCAAATACATGACAAACAGTGAGTTAAATAGCAATTTTTCTCCCAAAATGACATAAAAATCATTAAAATACTATGAATTTATCCCTTGGCGTATATGATTTACGATCAAATCTGCGTGGATTCTTGAATTTTCAATGAACCATTTGTTTGTCTTTAAACCTCCACAAATGACCCCTGCGAGGTAAACACCTTTTACATTGGTCTCCATCGTTGATGGATCATGCAAAGGTGTTTTGTACTCATCTTCACCTAATTCAATTCCAATATGTTCTAAAAATCTAAAATCTGGCAAATAGCCAGTCATTGCCAAAACGAAGTCGTTTTTGATGGTAACAGTACCCTCATTAGTGAGAATATCAACTTCATCTTCACGAATAGCTGATAGTTTTGCATTAAAAAAAGCTTTAATTGAACCCTCAGCAATTCGATTTTCTACGTCAGGCTTGATCCAGTATTTCACTGAATCTCTAATTTGTTCATCACGGATGACCATAGTAACATCTGCACCTTTTCTCCATGTTTCCATTGCAACATCTACAGCAGAGTTGGCAGCACCAACCACTACAATATGTTGACCAAAATAAACATGTGCCTCTTTGTAGTAATGATGGACTTTAGACAATGATTCACCAGGCACTTCCATCAAATTGGGGAGATCATAGAAGCCAGTCGCAATTACCAAGTGTTTGGCATAATACTTTCTTTTCGATGTGTTTACTTTAAACAAAGAATTTTCCTGTTTCACTTCATGCACTGGGTTATAGAGTGAGAGATTTAACTTCCAATGCAAGGCTACTCTGCGATAATATTCCAACGACTCAGCTCGTGTTGGTTTAGGAGTGTGTGAAATAAAGGGAACATTTCCTATCTCTAATCTGTCTGAAGTAGAGAAAAATGTCATGTTCAGAGGATAATTATATAGAGAATTTACCAAGGGGCCTTTATCAATAATGAGATAAGACAAACCTGCTTCAATACATGCAATACCGCATGCCAAGCCTATGGGGCCTGCTCCTATGATAATTACATCATACTTATAATTATCACTCGTCATTTTTAAACCAAGTTTTCTGTTTTGAATGAAAAATACTTCTGTGCCATATAACTAAAACCAACTACAATAAAGGTGATGATCAACTTAGAAACTGTCGGATAAAAATGTAGTTGTTCAACAAATATTTTAAGAAAGATATAGTTCAAAAATAGACTAATACAAACAGACAGAAAATAACGAAACAATTGTGTCCTTCCTCTTAAATAAGACGACCTAAAAACCACATACCGCATGAGCAAGAAACCACTAGGGAAACTGAACATAAAGGCAATGATGAAAGCGGCAATGTGAGGACTAATAACAATGAAAGATAAAACAATGAACTGCTTCTTTAAAATGAAATTGTATGAGATAAAAAACAAAAACAAATCAAATAAGGTATTCATCCCTCCACAAGCAGCATAATAATAGGTAGTCTTATCAAAAAACTTCTTGAACAAGGGATAAAAAAAATCTAAAATACTATGAATAAACTTTACCAATATATTCTATGTTGTATTCATCAAAATTTATAAACATACGTAGTGTGTTTTTTTGCAAAAACACCTCCAAGTGCTTCATGTAAGGCAAGCATTTTACTGTTAAAGTCACCCACCCAAGACAATTCAAGTTCTTTATAATGAACCAGAGGCCTTGTATATTCTTGAAGTTTCATGAATAGACAAGATTCTAAGCCGTGATTCCTATATTTCTCCTTTGTTCCCATAATGACCGCTCTCATACGGGTATGTTTTATGGTCATTTTGTTCCATAAAAATTTAAGTTTACCAATCAAGTCAAGCTTGCCATGCAAATTCTTAAATAGCTCATTGGCATCTGGAAGAATCATCACAAATGCCAATGGTTCCCCTTTATCAGAATAGGCAAACCAAATCAAATTGGGATCCATGATTGGCTTGATTTTTTGCAAGGTTTCCTGAATAGTGAGATCCGTTACTTCTGTGAAATTGTCAAAATCTTTCCACGCATCATTATAAATCTCTTTGAAATCATTGGCAAATTGAGTGAGCTGTTTGTAATTGAATGATTTGAAAGTAAAACCTTTTTTACCAATTACCCAATTAGCAATCTTCTTCACTTTTTCGGGTAACCCTACTCTTACATCCACACGATTAGATATTTGCTCATACTTCACTTTGAAACCGTAGTTTTCAAAATGTGATTTGTAATAAGCTGGGTTGTAATTCATACCATAGAAAGGACTAGTAAACCCATCCACCAACAAACCCCACCACATGTCATTTTCACCAAAATTAATTGGCCCATTCATAGCTTGCATTCCATGCAAAGCTAACCAGGACTTTGCCTGATCAAACAAGATTTTAGAGGCCTGAATATCATCAATACATTCATAGAAGCCACAACCACCAGTGGGTACCTCCTCATTAAAAGCTTTCTTATTGTTTATAAAGGCAGCAATTCTACCAATTGTTTTACCCTCAGCATTTACTAATATCCAACGGGTACATTTTCCGAAACTGAAAAAGTTATTTCTCTTTGGATCAAATACAGATTCTATATCATTAAAAAGTGGACAAACCCAGTTAGGATCATCCTTGTATATGGTAAATGGAAGTTGTAAAAATTGATCAACCGACCATTTATCTGCTACTTCTATTGTCTTCATGCCTAGTTATATAAACAAAAATACCAATTTGAAGCGAATGCACATAAGAAGAACTATTTCTGCCTCAATATTGAAAACCGGTTCGGGTAATCAGAAATAATTCCATCTACCCCCAATGACGCCATTTTTTTTATATCTGACTCTTGATTGACCGTCCATACAATGACTTTCATCTGATGCTGATGAAAATCTTTGATGAAATTTTCATCAACCATTTGATATGCTGGACTAATAATTGATGGTGTAAATCCCAACAAGTTAATCACTTCACTAGCTGACAGCTTCTGTGATTCTTCAATTAAATAAGATAACTTGAACGGTGATTTGATTTTATGTAAAACCATCAATGACCTTGGATCAAAAGATTGAACAATTGTACGATCGGCAATTCCACCATCCAGAATAACTTTAGAAAGCAATGAGACAAATTCTTCCGGTTCAGGGTGATATAAATTATCTGTTTCGGGAGATAGTTTTGTCTCAATATTATATGATACTGGTTGAAGCCCATTTTTCTTGATGTAAGACTCGACCTCTAGAATTACGTCTTTTAGAAGCGGTTTATGGACTCTTATTTTTTGCTGATCAGGAAATCTAGGATTAAACTTTGTTCCAACATCCCATTTCAATACATCCTCGTAAGTCATTCTATAAATATTATAGTCTTTTGATGAGAGACGATCTCTTACACTATCGGGTGGTGTTGTTATCTCTAGATTCATGAAGGGTTCATGTGATAAAAGCACTTGTTTGTCTTTGGTAATTACTACATCCATTTCTAAAGTTGTGACACCAAAACGTATTGCTTCGAGCATAGCAGCTACAGTATTCTCAGGCATTAACCCTCTACATCCCCGATGTCCTTCTAAGTCAATTTTAGTGGTTTGAGAAATTCCATTTTGAGTTAAAATCATAAAAAACAAACTGGTGAAAACAAGTTTAATCACTTTATTCATGCTATAAAATTAGGGGGAATCGTACATTTGCAACAATCTAAATGGATTATGCTGAATACTATAATCAAAGAAAAAGCAATTGAGGCTCTGGCGGCGTTGTACCAAACAACATTTACAGAAAAAGATTTTCAGGTAAATACGACAAAACCTGAGTTTACCGGCGACTATACAATAGTCCTTTTTTCATTGGTTAAACCACTCAAATTAAGTCCAGATGTATTGGGTAATCAACTAGGGCAACATTTAATCACATCTCACCCTGAATTATTTAAAAGCTTCAACATCATCAAAGGTTTTTTAAACCTAGAAGTAAATACTTCAATACTTCTTGATTTACTCAACAAGTACTATCAGGATACCTGCTTTGGCAAAGCACCAATGAATGAGAAAAAAGTAATGGTTGAATACTCATCGCCAAATACAAACAAGCCATTACACCTTGGGCATTTGAGAAATAATTTTTTAGGATGGAGTATTTCAGAAATCTTAAAAGCTAATGGGTACGAAGTTATAAAAAGCTGTATTGTAAATGACCGAGGTATACACATATGCAAAAGCATGATTGCTTGGCAACGCTATGCTAATGGAGCAACACCAGTATCAACCCATACCAAAGGTGATCATTTTGTTGGTGAATACTATGTAAAATTCAATGATGCATATAAACAAGAAGTTGATGCTTTAATTGCTTCGGGGATGGATAAAGCAATGGCAGAAAAAGAAGCCCCTATCATGAAAGAGACCCAGCAAATGTTAATTGACTGGGAAAAAGGCAACACAGATGTATTGAAGCTGTGGAGAGAAATGAATGGATGGGTGTATGAAGGGTTTGATGTTACTTACAAAAGAATTGGTTCTGACTTTGCAAAAACCTATTATGAAAGTGATACCTATTTACTAGGAAAGGATACAGTAGAACTCGGTCTTCAAAAAAATATTTTTTACAAGAAAGAAGATGGTAGTGTTTGGATAGATTTAACCAAGGATGGTCTTGATGAAAAGTTAGTATTGAGAAAAGATGGCACTTCAGTATACATAACACAGGATATAGGTCTTGCTCAGAAAAAATATGAAGAATTTGGAATGGATCAAAGTATCTATGTTGTTGGTGATGAGCAAAATTATCACCTTAAAGTACTTCAATTGATCTGTCAAAAATTAGGACTCCCCTATGCCAATGGAATACATCACTTGTCTTACGGCATGGTTGAACTACCAACAGGTAAAATGAAAAGCAGAGAAGGTACTGTAGTAGACGCTGATGACTTACTGGATGAAATGATTGCCATTGCTTCTGCACATACCCAAAGCCTGGGCAAAGTCAAAGATTTTAATGAAGAAGAGTTAAAATCACTTTATGATACTATAGGTATTGGCGCTTTGAAGTTCTTTCTTTTGAGAGTGGATCCAAAGAAAAAAATGATTTTCAATCCTGAAGAGTCTATTGACTTTCATGGATTTACTGGCCCCTTTATTCAATACACCCATGCCCGCATAAAATCAGTATTAAGAAAGTCAGATATTAATAAATCGCATTTAACTTATAATGAGCCTCTATTACCTGCAGAAAAAGATTTGCTGCTATTGGCTGAGCAATATGAAATCGTTCTACAACAAGCAGCAGCATCCTTTGACCCATCTACAATTGCGATTTATTTATTTCAACTGGCACAATCGTTTAATTCATTCTATGCAGCTTTAAGTATTGCTGGTGCGGAAACTGAAGAGAAAAAACAATTGAGGTTAAAAATTGCATCCTGGGTTGCCACTATATTGTCTTCAGGTATGTCGCTTTTGGGAATTAGAGTCCCAGAAAAAATGTAGACTTATTTCACTTTCTTTAAAACAATACCACCCAGAGGAGGTAATTTGACAAGAATGAAGTTTGTCTTTTTTTCTTTATCCACTTGAGACAAGATTGGTATATCATTTGTATAATTGCCCGTCCCCCAAAAAATTAATGCATCGCTATTATAAACTTCCTGCCAGGTTTGTTTTGCTGGCACTTCCACATGCCAATCAATCCGTTCTACAGGAGTCATATTTAACAAGATGATTAATTCATCATCTGGGATATTTCCTTTGCGTTTATACGCAATTACAGATTCTTGCCGGTGATTCAAATCATGCCACTCAAATCCATCTGTTTGGAATTGCTTCTCATATAAGGCAGGTTCATTTTTTAACAAATGAGCAAGCGCACTTACACATTTTTTCATTCCTTTATGACAATCATATTGCAATAAATCCCAACGCAAAGCCGTAGTGTAGTTCCACTCATCAGTTTGCCCAAATTCATTACCCATAAATAAAAGCTTAGCTCCAGGATGGGTAAACATATACGTATAAAGTAGACGAAGATTGGCAAATTTCTGCCACTCATCTCCGGGCATTTTGTATACCATTGGAGATTTTCCGTGAACTACTTCATCATGACTTAGGGGTAGCACAAAATTTTCGTCATAGTAATACATCATACTAAACGACAACTGATCTTGCTGAAACTGACGGTATACGGGATCCTGTTTAAAGTACCTTAAGGTATCGTGCATCCAACCCATCATCCATTTCATTCCAAAACCCAATCCGTCTGCATATGTTGGCCTTGAAACCCCTGGCCAATTGGTTGCCTCTTCTGCAATAGTTTGAACTCCTACAAAATCTCTATAAACCATATGGTTCATATCCTTAAGGAATGTAATTGCCTCTAAATTGCCATTACCACCAAATTCATTTGGTTCCCACTCACCTTCATTTCTAGAATAATCCAATTTGAGCATAGAGGAAACTGCATCAACCCTCAACCCATCTACATGGAAACAGTCCAACCAAAACCTTGCATTACTGATTAAAAAAGATTTTACTTCCCCTCTTTTATAATTGAAAATATAACTGTTCCAATCAGGATGATACCCTTTTCGCATATCAGCATACTCATAAGTATGTGTTCCATCAAACATGAATAACCCGTGACTATCATAAGGAAAATGTGATGGCACCCAATCAAGTATGACACCAATTTCAGCTTTGTGAAACTCATCTACCAAGGCCATAAATTCCTCTGGATGTCCAAACCTGGAAGTCGGTGCAAAATAGCCAGTGCCTTGATACCCCCAACTCCCATCAAATGGATATTCCATAACTGGCATGATTTCAACATGGGTAAACCCCATCTCTTTAACATAAGGAACTAGTCGCTCTGCAATTTGCCAGTATGTAAAATAGGATTCTTCATCAAATGGATTTGGTCTCATCCAACTTGCTAAATGCACTTCATAAATTGAGTAGGGAGAGGAAAGAGAATTATGCTTCTCTCTTTTTTCAATCCATGCTTTATCATTCCATTTGTATTCAAAATTCCAGGTAATTGAAGCTGTAAGAGGCTTTTTTTCCCAAAAATGCCCATAAGGATCACCTTTTTGAATTTGCTTACCACCAAAACCTGTTATCGCATATTTATAAACTTCTCCTCGTTTACAATGTGGTATAAAACCTTCCCAAATTCCACTTTTATCCAAACGAACATACAAAGGGTGTTCACCTGGTTGCCAATCGTTAAAATTACCAACGACACTTACAGCTGTTGCATTTGGAGCCCATACCGCGAAATATGTTCCATCAGTATTTAATACAGTCAATTGTTTATTCCCAAAATAATGGTAGGCATTATACAATGTACCACCCTGGAAATTAGTGATCACCTCATCTGTAAACAATGAGTAATTCCAGACCTTTTGTGTTGTATCAATAAAATGTAAATCCTCGTAAGGTACCAATACCATAGCTTCTTGATGAGGATTGTTTTTTAGCATTATTTTTTCAGTTCATAAATCATAAAACCTTGCGCAGGAATATCTAATTCAAGTGGAATCCGTTCTCCTTTTTCGCTAATTACTTCTAACATCGTATTGTAATCCCCTATTGCTTCTTTAAAACGATCAAGCTTAAATGAACTCTTTGTTTTATTGGTATTTGCCACACACATTATGGTCTGATCGCCCAACTTTCTAAAGTATACATAAACTCCATTTTGGGGAATAAACTGCTTTAAAGTTCCCTTTGCTAATACAGCACTGTTTTTCCTGTAATTCGCCAACTTTTTGAAATAATTGAATGCCTCTGCTTCTTTTGCATTTAATGATGATGGATTAAATTTATTTACACTATCCGACTTCCATCCGCCGGGAAAATCTTTCCTTACAGCTGCATCATTGGGATCTTTATAATTTTTCATCAGCACTTCCGTTCCATAGTAAACTTGTGGTATCCCTCTTAAGGTCATCAACATACCCAAACCCATTTTATACTTTGCTAAATCTTCACCAACCATGGAAAAGAACCTGTTCATATCGTGGTTATCCAAGAAAATACAATTGGTATATGGATCTTTATATAAAAAGTCCTGTGAAAGTGTCATGTACAATTTAGTCACCCCATCAGTCCATCCAAAATTATCATTAAGTGCATTATACAATGCTGAATTCAAAGGAAAGTCTGTTACACCTTTTATTCTGTGTTTAAACGGGACATCCAGATTATTTTCAGTAAAGTAGGCACTAGCAGGGACAGTATTCGTCCAGGCCTCTCCAAAAACGGTTAATGTAGGATACTCTCTCAGCAAGGCTTGGTTGATGTCATTTAAGAATTTCTCATCACAATATTTATACGTATCCACTCTCCATCCATCAATACCAAATTCTTCTGTCGACCATATATTACTTTGAATTACAAATTTTGCACAATATAGATTGGCGAGGTTGAGGTCAGGTAGATGGGGCACAAACCATCCCCCAATCATGATTTTCTTTTCTTCTGATGAAGTATAAGGATCCATGAAAAGTTCTTCCCTATGATTAGCGCCGGTATAGGTAGGCCATTGGTTGAGCCAATCCTTCATGGGCAAATCAAGCACAGTATGATGATGGGAACCAACATGGTTGTAAACAGCGTCCTGTATAATTTTCAGTCCTTTTCCATGTGCGGCGTCCACTAGATTTTTATACGCATCGTTTCCGCCAAATCTTTTATCAACTTGGTAATGATCTGTAATCCAATAACCATGATATCCACTCATCGTCCATGGACCTTCTTGCATTTTAGGCATGTTATTTTCAAGAACTGGTGTCATCCAAATTGATGTAACACCCAAATCTTTGAGATAATCCAGCTTCTGTGTAACACCTGCAAGATCGCCACCATGTCTGCTATATGGATCATTACGATCTGCAACTTTATCTTTTAAATCGCTATACTGATCATTCGATGGATCACCATTCACAAAACGATCAGGCATAATCAAATAGATCAGATCATTTGACCTTACACCCTGATGAACCACACCCTTAGTATTTTTATTCACCCTCGACTTCAATTCATAAGTCAAGGTTGAACCATCTTCAAAAACAAAATCAAAGGTTCCTGCTTTCACAGTTGGCAATAACAACAAATCAACAAAAAGATAATGTTTGTTTTCTGGCTGATGAACTTTGGTTACAACAATACCAGGATATTTGACTTTGACTGACTTTGATAAATCTGTTGATGAATGCAACATCACCTGTAAACTGTTGTGCTTCATCCCCACCCACCAATGAGATGGATATGCTTTTACTTGCGCTTGAAGTTCAATAAAAAGACTTGAAAGAAGAACCAAAAAGAAAAATACTCTTTTCATAAATTATCTCTAATTGATTTATTTATTTGCAGTTGGATCATAGACGCGTACAACACTAATAGCTGCAAGCAAGAAAAAAACGCCTGCCATAACTAAAGCATAAATAGGCTGTCCCCCATAAATGTGTTTAACAATAGAACCTCCCACAAAACCATTGATGATTTGAGGAAGTGTAATGAAGAAGTTAAAAATACCCATGTAAATACCCAGTTTACCAGCTGGTATAGAACCAGAAAGCAGTACATAGGGCATAGCCAGTATTGATGCCCAAGCTAACCCTACACCTATCATTGAATACTTAAGCATTTCTGGATCATTTATAAAGTAGATGGATATCAACCCAACTCCTCCAGCTACCAATGAAACAGCATGCGTCATTTTTTTTCCAATCCATTTTGCAATGAATGGAAGACAAAGGGCATAAAACATAGATACTAAACTATAAACACCAAATGCAGAACTTACTTTATTTCCAGCTTCATTGTATTCAACCGAACCTGTATAGTCTCCACTTAATCCATAAATGTGTGTTGCAACAGCATCTGTGGTGAATACCCACATACTAAACAATGCAAACCAACTAAAGAACTGAACAAAGCCCAATTGTTTCATAGTCTTGGGCATTTTCCTAAAATCAGTAAAAATATCAAGGAGACTGCCAGATGACTTCTCAGGTTCACCATGATAAGCTTGGTATTCTTGTGGTGGGTATTCACGAGAAAAGAACAAGGTAATTAGAATAGCTCCCATAAAAACAGCAGCACCAATGTAAAAGGAATAACGAATATTATCGGCTATACCATCAGGTCCCGCTTCCATACTGAATCCATTCTCTGCCAGTAATTCAGGAAGAGCAGATCCTATAACTGCACCTAATCCAATTAAAAAAGTCTGAACGCTAAAACCGATTGTGCTTTGTGAGTGTGGTAAATTATCTGCTACAAGAGCACGAAATGGCTCCATAGCTACATTAAACGAAGCATCCATGATCATTACAATACCAGCTCCAATCCAGAGAGCAGGTAGCAACATGGTAAAATGTCCTGAATTTGGCAAAAAAATCAAGGCAATACTAGAAAGGATAGCACCTACTAAAAAATAAGGTTTTCTTCTACCAACCCTGTTCCATGTCTTATCACTATAATGACCAATAATTGGCTGAACAATCATACCTACAAGAGGTGCAACAATCCAAAACAAAGGAAGGTGCTCTACGTCTGCACCATAAGATCTTAAAATTCTACTGGTATTTCCATTTTGAAGTGCGAACCCAAACTGTATCCCTAGAAACCCAAAGCTCATCAGAAATATCTGAGTGATACTTAATCTAGGTTTTTCTTTAAGCATAAAGTTTGAATCTGCATTAGGTTTAGCAATCGACATGTCACCCTATTTGATATAGTGTAATATATACACAATCTTCCAAATAGCATCTTTTGTTGAAGGAATTTTGACCAATGGTTAAATGACAAAGCCATCTGGAATTACAGCACCTTTTTTGACTACAACAATTCCTTCTTTTATAGTATACAAAGCATGATCCGTATTCTCTAAATGCTTGCCGCCATTGATACGAACATCATTACCTATACGACAATTTTTATCGATTATGGCATTTTTGATATAACACCTCTCACCAATGCCCAACTTGGGTAAACCGTTACTGGTAGAAGCATTCATCTCCTCCAAAGTTTCATAGAAATCAGTTCCCATGATGTAGCAGCTTACAACAGTTGTGCCATACCCTATTCGTGTTCTAATGCCAATTACAGAATTTTCAACTCTTGAGGCATTAATGATACACCCCTCTGCAATTATTGTTTTTTCGAGTGTGGTACCACTGATTTTTGCAGGAGGAAGCATTCTTGCACGGGTATAAATCGCCTTAGAATTGTCAAACAAATTGAATTCTGGTATATCCTGTGTTAGTGCAAGATTGGCTTCAAAGAATGAATGGATATTTCCAATATCTGTCCAGTAACCTTCGTATTGGTAACTTAAAACATTATACTTGCTGATTGAATAGGGAATAATTTCTTTGCCAAAATCAGTAGCATCTTTTGCCTCTTCCTGTAACAGATCAAACAAAACATTTCTGGAAAAAATATAAATACCCATACTTGCCAGGTATTCTCTTTTTTGCTTTTTCATTGCTTCACCAGTATCACTAATCCATTGCTCAAGAACATCTTTTTTGGGTTTTTCAATAAAAGATTGAATTTCTCCTGCATCCCCTTTTTTCATGATACCGAATTCAGTAGCTTCTTTTGCATGCACAGGTATAGTTGCAATCGAGATATCAGCTTTACCATTAATGTGGTTGTCAATCATTTCTTGAAAATCCATTTGGTACAATTGATCTCCAGATAAGATAAGCACATGCGAAAAATCCTGCTGTGATATATGACGCAAGGATTGTCTTACTGCATCGGCTGTTCCTTGAAACCAAGCTGGATTATCTGGTGTTTGTTCAGCTGCTATAATATCTACAAAGGCAGAACTGAATGCACTAAAGTGATAAGTATTTTTTATGTGCTTATTCAGTGAAGCTGAGTTGAACTGTGTCAGCACGTATATGCGACCAATATTCGAATTTAAACAATTTGATATGGGTATATCAACCAATCTATATTTGCCTGCAATTGGAACTGCAGGTTTACTTCTTGTTGATGTTAAGGGAGAGAGCCTAGTTCCAGCACCTCCTCCCAATATGATGGCGATTACATTTTTATTCATATAAATAGATTAGCAGTAATTTAATCAAAACTTTTGTAAAGCGAAAGATATTCACCGGCTTGTTTAGTCCAACTAAAATCAAATGACATGATCTTTTCTCTTAAATTATGAAATGTTGCTTTTTGGTGATACAAATCAACAGCTCTATAAATGGCATGTGTTATATCTCCAACTGCCGTGTGGTTAAATGCAATACCATATCCTCCAGGATCTCCCATATCAACTACTGTATCCAACAAACCTCCTGTTCTTCTTACAATGGGAATAGTCCCATATCGCATGGCATACAATTGATTCAACCCACATGGCTCAACCCTAGAAGGCATTAACAAAAAATCAGCTCCAGCATACATTAACCGACTCAATGCTTCATTATATCCGATAAATGTCCCGTAATCTCCCTGTGAAAATGACTGTATGTTTAACAACTTTTCTTCAGTCTCTTTTTCACCACTACCCAAAATCAAGAAGTTCATTTTTCGTCCTATGAAGTGGAAACTGTCGCCAATAACCTGAGGCAACAAATCAGCACCTTTTTCTCCTACCAGTCTTCCTATAAAAACGAAAAGAGGTTTGTCAATTGCTAATCCAAACCTATTACAGAGAAGCTGTTTGTTGCGCAATTTACCTTCGTCGGCATTTACTGAAGAATAGTGATGCTCAATATAGTTGTCTTTTTGAGGATCCCATACTTCAAAATCAATACCATTTAAAATTCCAGAACATTTCCCCTTCTCGTATTCAAATAAATCTTCAAGTCCATTACTCATGGTTCTCAATTCACGCATGTAGGTATTACTTACGGTGGTTACCTTCCAGCAACATTTGATTGCAGATGCCAATGGATTAATTTGTCCATTCCATTCCAACATACCACGCTTCCAACTGTCCCACTGAGGTATGTAAATCGTTTTGTCCCACCCAAAGGCCCCTTGATATTGGGCATTGTGAATTGTGAGTATCGATTTGATATATTGTAATTTTTTGTATGCATAACAATGTTGCATCATGAAAGGGATCAAGCCTGCGTGATGGTCATGTACATGAACTATATCTGGCAAAGCAGACCAGCTGTTCAACCAATCGACTACCCCAATTTGAAAAGCACAAAATCTTTCGGTATCATCTTCATAACCATAAACTTTTTCCCTATCCAAGAGTCCATTAATATCTAGTAAATAGAGGGGAAACCCTTGGGCGTTCGATTTCTCTTTTATAACTGTATAATCAAAATTCCAATGCCCTAAGAAAGCATTTCCTTTATGAACCACATCCCATTCATGTGAATACAAATAGGGAGTTCTGTACATCGGCATTACTACAGCAGCCTGCTCACCCATTTCATTTTGAAACCTCGGTAATGCTCCAACAACATCGCCCAATCCTCCAGCTTTTGCAACTGGATAACATTCAGCACTTACATGTAAGATTTGCATTTGAACACTTACTTTAAATGAAATTAAGAAATAAAGATCGCGGAATGCGTAATAAAAAAGTTTTATAGGTAAATAAATATAATTATTTTGAGGTTCTTAAACCAAACTTGCATATGAAACAACA
>CAZDTN010000040.1:0-13765 GCA_964508355.1 uncultured Sphingobacterium sp. | reverse complement strand
TAAAAATGGGAAAAAATCACAATCTACAAAACCACAATAATTCATTAATTTTGCAACCTACAAAAAGCCCAAAACAAATCTGATGCCGTAAGATCAGGTTTGAGGAGAGTATCCCTATTGGTCGGGTACCCGGATTTGTTTCAGGCAATAAATTAAAGCAGCATGAAACTATCCCAGTTTAGATTCGATTTCCCCCTCAATCTTATTGCACAAACACCTACCAAGCGCAGAGAAGATGCAAGACTCATGGTGGTTCACAAAGACACCGGATTAATTGAAAACAAAACATTTAAAGACATCCTGGATTATTTTGAAGAGAAGGACGTTTTTGTGGTAAACAACACCAAAGTATTCCCTGCAAGAATGTATGGTCGCAAGGAAAAAACAGGTGCAAAAATTGAAGTCTTTTTACTTAGGGAATTGAATAAGCAGAACAGATTGTGGGATGTGATTGTTGATCCCGCAAGAAAGATACGCGTGGGTAACAAATTATATTTTGGCGATGCTGATGAATTGGTAGCAGAGGTAATCGATAATACCACTTCAAGAGGAAGAACCATCAGGTTTCTTTTCGATGGATCTGATGATGAATTCAAAGAAATTCTAAATACATTGGGTGAAACTCCCCTTCCTAAATACATCAAGCGTAAGCCAGATGAATTAGATAGAGAACGCTATCAGACTGTTTATGCCAAACATGAAGGAGCAGTAGCGGCACCAACTGCTGGATTACACTTCTCAGTTGAATTGATCAAAAGATTGGAAATTCAGGGTATTCGTTTTGCCGAAATGACATTACATACAGGCTTAGGCACGTTCAGAACCATTGAAGTAGAAGACCTGAGCAAACACAAAATGGAAGCGGAATATTACAAAGTTGATGAAACAGCTTGTCGCATTGTCAACAAGGCAAAATCAGAAGGTCACAGAATTTGTTCAGTTGGCACAACTACATTACGTGGATTGGAAAGTACTTTCACGGCTGATAAATTGCTCAAACCATCAGAAGGATGGACTAATATTTTCATACACCCCCCTCATGAATTTGCAATCTGCGATTCATTGATTACCAATTTCCATCTGCCAAAAACTTCTTTGTTGATTATGGCTTGTGCGTTTGCAGGATATGAATTGACAATGGAAGCATACAAAAAGGCGATCAAGGATAAGTACCGTTTCTTCAGTTATGGAGATGCGATGCTTATTATCTAAAATATTATTCGGGCTGGATGACTTAATCCAGTCCGAATAACCCTTTATTCAATGATTTCAGGCAATCATTCTTTTGGTCTGTTGGTATCAGTATTGATACGTTATGCAAACTTCCTCCATAACTCACCATATTAATGTTCAGGTGATTCAAAGCATTAAAAAGATTAGCCAACAGATTTTTTTCAGTCGTTAATTTATTTCCTACTACTGCTATAATCGTCTGTCCCTGCATAACTTCCAACTCACCTAGAGGTGACAATTCTTTTGCAATCTGATCAAGATGTGTAGTATTGTCGATTGTTACCGATACAGCTACCTCAGAAGTGGTAATCATATCGATAGAAGTCTTGTATTTTTCAAATACCTCAAAAATCTTTCTGAGAAATCCATAAGCAAGCAACATACGACTGCTTTTGATTTTAACCATTACAATCCCATCTTTTGCAGCGACAGCCTTTACACCATCCGCATCAGCTTCTTCCAGTATAACTGTCCCTTTTGCCTCTGGCTGCATAGTATTCAACAACTTCACAGGAATATTGAATTGTTGTGCTGGCCAGATTGAAGCTGGATGTAAAATTTTAGCCCCAAAATAGGCCAACTCTGCAGCTTCGTCAAAACTCAGCTGCTCCACTGGTCTTGTTTTTTGAACAACCCTTGGATCATTATTATGCATACCATCGATGTCTGTCCATATCTCACAAACACTTGCATTAACAGCTGCGGCAATCAGCGATGCAGAATAATCACTTCCACCTCGCTTTAAATTATCTACCTCACCCCTGGCATTCTTACAGATATAACCCTGTGTAATAAAAAGCTGAACACCCTTGTGTTGGTTAAGTATGGCACTTAGTCTTTCTCTAATTTCCAACACCTGTGGTTCATCATTTCCATCAATAGCCATAAAATCCAAGGCCGGCAACAGAACATGCGCTTCACCCAATTGCTCTAAGTAACAAGAGAAAAGCTTTGTACTCATCAGTTCCCCTTGTGCAAGTATGTCTTTATTCAGGGCATCATTAAAAGATATTTTAGTGATGATGTTTAGAAAATCAAAATGCTCATCGATGAGTTTTTGGGCTTTTGATTTTACATGTTCCTCTGAAAGTAATTCATTGATAAATTGCATGTAATGAGTATGCAACTGATCAATTAATTGTTTGGCTTTTATTTTATCGCCAGTTGACATTGCATCACCAATTGCAACCAGGGTATTGGTAGTGCCACTCAAGGCGCTTAATACAACAATCTTAGGTTCATTATCTTTTGTGATTAAATCCCTTACCTGAAACATACGCTCTGGCTTACCTACTGAGGTACCGCCAAATTTCATGATCTTCATATGCTGTCTAAATTTGACGCGAAGTTATACCTTGATATTTAATTTTTCAGCAACAGATTCAATATCTTCCCAAACAACTGCTAACAAAGGGATACCTTGTTTTCTGCGAATCAACTCCATTTCTCTTTCTGGATCACCTGGAATCAATACTGGATATTCTTGATCAATTGGCTGTGCCTCACGAAATCTTCTGATCCATTGATCCATATCTTTTTTAAAATCTTCCTTCTTTCTAAATGCATCAATACGCATGGCTCCAAGAAAATGACCAATCCCTTTACCAGGTTGATTTTCTGGCATTGGCACATAGGCCGGAAATGGCGGAACCCAGGGACCATAGTTAGCGCCACTCAATACAGCTGAAAAAATATCTACAATTGCCCCTAGTGCATACCCTTTGTGACTTCCATGTTCCCTATCACTACCTAGCGGCAACAATGCCCCACCATGTTTTAGCGCATGTGCGTCTTTCACTGAATTACCGAACTTATCTTGAATCCAGCCCATAGGCGCATCAAGTCCCTTTCTTTGTAAAATTTCCAATTTACCATTTGCCGCTGTAGTTGTTGCCATATCAGCTACAAAAGCAGGCTCTACTCCACCAGGTATGGCGACACAAATCGGATTTGTGCCCAACATCCTTTCTTTGGAATGGGTTGGCGCGACCAACGCACTTGCATTTGTCATCACCATACCAATCATATCTTCCTCCAAAGCCATCATTGCATGATAAGCAGCAATGCCAAAATGATTACTGTTGCATACACTCACCCATCCAGTTCCCACCTGTTTTGCTTTCTCAATTGCTACTTTCATTGCAATCGGAGCTACCACCAATCCCAATCCTTGATCACCATCAACAACAGCGGTGGAAGGAGTTTCATGAACAATGTGCACATTGGGTTTGGCATTGACTCTTTTTGCTTCCCATAAACGAACATAGCCTGATAATCGTGCTACCCCGTGAGAATCTATTCCACGTAAATCGGCTGCAACCAAAACTTCTGCTGCAGATAAGGCATGTGCTTCAGAACATCCCATAGCCAGAAAAACAGATGTGGTGATGTCAACCAATTGCTGATAGGTTACAATTTTTTCCATATAAATATTCTAGGTGCAATATACTTTAAATGATAAAGGAGGGATTGAAGATGGATGAAAACATCCTGAATTTGGTGGAAAACTCTATCCGGCATTTGTAGATATCCACGATGAATTGTTTTTACTTTGGTTAAACTTCGAGCAATAAAATAAAGAACATGATAAAACTACAAGTAATTGGACATTTGGGTAAGGATTGCACCACGAATGTCGTAAACGGAAAAAATGTTATCAATTTTAGCGTTGCACACAGTGAGCGTTATAAAGATGCGAGTGGCACACAAAAAGAGAAAACTACATGGGTTGAGTGTGCATACTGGACTGACAGGACAGCTATAGCTCCCTATTTGAAAAAGGGGCAATTGGTCTATGTTGAAGGAACCCCTGAGGCAAGAGCCTATCAAAAGGCAGATGGCAGTGCAGCAAGTTCTCTAACGGTTAGGGTTGGAAGCGTACAACTGCTGGGAGGCGCTAAAGGTGATGGTGGCAATGAAGGAAACGGCGAAAACTTAGGAAGCGCTGACGATAGCGACAACTTGCCTTTCTAAAAATATAGAGGTTAGAGAGAATGCCTGATCGATTCAATCAATTGAGCTATGTCGATCAGGCTTTTTTTATGCTCAATACGATTCGCTAACACAGGATTGATCTCATTTAGTTTAGCAATTCCCTCTGCCATCATTTGTTCAATCTTTTTTACACCCTGCTCATTCATACCTGCATCCACTATTGCATTTTCTTCTCCTTGTAGTAAATCCTCTCGTATATCCGCCAAATCATCCATTAAAAGAAAATAGGTGATCATGGCATACCATCCGTCTATTGCTTTGTGCACATTGAAATTATCATTGGGGATACAGGCAAGAGATAGCAAATAACTATCAGCCCTGTTTAAAGATGGAAATGGCGTACCCAATCTGGTAAGATTAGATTTTACGGGCTTATTTGATCGTAAATATGCTTTCAATTCAATATAAAGCTCAACCTGCTGAACATATGGATCAACAATAGCAATACTTTCTTCGATATGCGTTTGCCAATCAATTTTTTGGTGTTCTAATAAAGCAGCGCTGTGCAAGATGGATTCATTGGTTTTTAAAAAGTTTTCACTAAGCAGAAAGGCAAGATCCACACCCGCTCTTCTCAACAGGTCGGCATAAATTGGCATAAAAATATACCCTGATGCGCCAGGAACATAGATGGTGCGGCCCTTCCAATAGAGGTTATTTTGAGGTACAGGTCTATCTATATAAGCTTTGCCTATAGTGAGATCAACACCATAAGACAGCTTTAAATCATCTTTGGTGAGAAACATGCTATCGGTTTTTTAAAGTTCGTCTTCTGATAAACACATCTGTCCTTCCTCTTACTGCGCGTTCATGTGCAGAGTCCATGACCTTTTCAAGTTGTAATGGATGTGCCTTGTAATATAAATAACTCTCTGTAAAGCTAGTTGATGTAATTCCATAAACTTTCATCACCTTATCCATTTCTACTTTTAGTAAAGAGTCTTTGTTCAGAGTAGTATCTTTCATCAAGTAAGATTCAACATAACTTTCTGCAAGCAATACATCATACATTATATTGGCCATCTTATCTTCATCAATAATTGACTGCATTCCACTTTTATTTCCCGAACATGAAATAAGTGTGATAGCAAAATATCCGGTTAATAATAAAATCAACTTCATTTCAGCTCTTGACGGTATTTTGATGAATTAGCAATATCAAGCCTTGAACACAGATCAATTATTTTTGATTTTTCTTGTGGAGTTCCCTTCTTATACATCTTAATGATTTCATCTGTTTTTCCCTGAAAGAAAAACGGCATGATCATCAGATTTGGTGTTTCAATATTTAATGTATTGAGCATATTGATACTGTTCAAGATTTGCTCACGGGCTAATGCATCATTCTCTATTAGCTTATCCATTCCCTGACGGTAATAAGTATACACCGCATCATGCACCAAAGCATATCTGGCATTTTGTAAATTTTCCGATAGCCAATAACGGTTCCTTTGACCATCGAATGGTTTCCACCCAGAAATGGAACGTCCCTCTGGTGCTGCGCTGACAATTAAATTTGCTTTTTGGAAAAACGGATCTCCCCCTTTAGGCGCATATGAATCATAATCCATACCAAGTATTATATTCACGTAATAGGCCATTAATGCAGGAAGGTTTGCTGCCAAAGGCTCATTTCCTGAAATCCTATTTTCATTGAATTCAATTGGTTGAAATTCCACATACCTGAATGTAATGTCGTTATCAATAAAATTCACCAAGGGTGAAAGATAAGATGCGTTATAAACAGGACGTCCAGCTTGCACAGTAAGGGTTCCTTTATAGACATTGGGCTCAACCACAGACTGCAAATTGATCAAAAAGCTACATTCAATTTTTTCATTGACTTCAAATACATCATTCGTCCATTTTCTTTTATTCAAGAAAGAAACCAATGAAGTCTGTAAATTTTGGAAGACACGTTTATCTACTGATGTACCAATCTGCGCTGAAATGACAGTCACTTTTGCATTAAGCTCTTGCGCATAACCGGTTTTAAATAAAGAAAAAACCACAAATGCGAAAAACAATTTCTTACAAGAAAAGAACCTCTTCATTCCATCTGATTATATAATCGAAGTTACTTAATCTTCAAATGAAAAACGAGTGATAAAAAAAGGCGATGGATTGCTCCATCGCCTTTTCTATAATAGATTCAACTTTATTAACGGAAAAGATCTTCCTCATTTTTACGGAAGTATACCTTGTCTTCCATAAATTCCTGTGTTGCCAAAAGAGCAGGATTGGGCATTTTCTCGTAGGCTTTAGAGATTTCAATTTGCTCTTTGTTTTCATGAATTTCTTCAAGACTATCAGTATGGCTAGCAAACTCTTCAAGTTTGTTATGCAACTCTTCTTTGATAGCTATATTGATTTGGCCGGCTCTCTTAGCAATTATTGAAATTGACTGGTATACATTTCCAGTCTTGCTTTTTATTTCATTGAGATCTTTCGTCTCAGCCACATTCGTAAGGTTATTTCCCAACTGCCTGCGTAGTTTGCTCATTATTCAGTGATTTAAGATTATTTTGGGACAAAGTTAAGTAACGTTCGGCTTCTTTCAATAATTTACTTTCGGGAAAACGGTCCTGAAAGTCCTCTACCTCTCTAACTACCCTTCCATAACGCTCCTCTTGTTTGTCTTTTATACTCATTTCAGCGTATTTATAGTAGGATTTGATGGCCATGAGCTTATATTCATCCCCTTTTTGTGAATCTGGATAATTATTCATCAGGGTGGTATAGGTAAGTGCAGCTGCCCTGTATTGTCCAACATTATAATAAAGTTGCGCCGACAAAAACTCCTTTTTTTCGAGTTTTGCTTGACATTGGGCGATGATTTCTTCAACCTCCTTTCTTTTCGTCGACTCTGCATGTGTATTTAGAAATACCTGAAACATACCAATAGCTTTCATGGTATTGGCTTGTTCTAGCTCAGCTTTAGGCGATTGCTTATAATAGCAATAGGCCTGCATGAATTCAACTTCTTCAGCTCTGCTGCTGTTGGGAAAAACCTCAAGATAGCCTTTGTACAGGTTCTCAGCAGTGGTATAGTCTTTTAAATAGTAATGTGCGTAAGCATACTTGTAGTAAAGATCATCAAATTGAGGAGTACCCTTAAATACGGGGAAAAGCTCCTCAAACAAGACCTGAGACTGCCGGTACATCTTTTTGTCATAGTACTCACCAGCCATTTTCAGCTTATACTCATAGTCGTTGCTCTTTAACACCTTATTGAACTTGGAACAAGCTGTTATTGATAATACGAAAACAAGAAGTAACAAATTTCTAACCTTCATAAACGGATGCAAATTTAAGCAAAGCCAACGAGACTAAGATAGTAAGTTTGGCCTTCCTGAATGGTTAAGTACATCACAAAAAAATAAGCCCTCCAATGGAGGGCTTACGCATTTCTTATCAAAAATTAGTTCTTGGTACGCAAATTTGGATGCGGAGCTGGAACTGTATTTGGCCCTTCGATGTTCTCTCCAGTTGCACTCAAGTCAATTACGTTCATATCGCCGTCAGCCTGACCATATTTATTGATCAATCTTTCAGCAGCAATACCTTGCTTCTCAGTAAGGTAAGTGATGATAGCATTTACACGATCCCAACTCATTTGCTGACTTACTTTTGAAGCTTCTGCATATCCTGTTACAAATACTTTACAAGCAGGATTGTTTTTTAAACGATCTGCAACTGCAGCCAAAAGAGATTCAGCTCCAGCAGAAAGCTTAGCAGAACCCTTTGCAAACGTTATGCTAGGGATACTACCCATGTTGCATGAAGGTGCTGGAGGCACAATTTTGCAGCAAGGAGGCTCTGGGCATTTACCAACACCATTTGCATCAACTGGTTGACACTCAGTTGGAGTAATCAACTGCTTATCTTTAAAATCAGGAACACCATCACCATCACTGTCTTTGCTAACACCATGGCTGTCAACAGGCGCACCTGCAGGAGTATTGGGTTCTCTGTCAAATTGATCAGTAACACCATCACCATCGGTATCATTCAAAACTACTTTAGGCAGTTTCATTCTCTTTGGTGAATTCAACTCGCTGTAAACGAACTCTAAAGGATTTTTCCAGTAAAGTGGCTCTACAGAGTTTCTCTTCTTTTGTGCAAAAGTATCTAGTCCTGCCAATAGGAAAGTGGCAAGAAAGAAAATCGAAAATAATTTATTCAGCTTCATATTGCTAGTATTTAGGCAATTATAGTATTAAAGGATATTGATGTTCAAACCTACAGACAAGAAGTTATAGGTGTCGTTGTTAGATGAAAGAGAAGGATTTCCCGCTGGGAATGGACCCCACTTCTGTCCGTCTAACAAATCATCATCAAGTACGGTAACCCTGTTCTCAATGGCAAGATTAACCTTCTTTGAAATTTTGAATGCTACACCTGCACCGAAAGTAGCACTAACAACTGAAGTACTTCCAGATCCAGATTTGTATCTCTCTGCTGGAGTCTCGTAAGTGCCATCCAACAAAGATTTCAAGGCAGCTCTTGTTTCTGAAGCAGACAAGGTTGAGCTAATTGAGTTGAAGTTGTATTTTGTATTACCACCACTTAAAGCATCAACATTGGCATTGTATAAAGTCATACCAACACCAGCAATTGCATAAAGTGAAAACTTAGGTTCAGCCCTGTGGAAGCCAATGTTGGTTAGATTGAACAACAACTGAGCACTTACATCAGTAAGCTGAGTCTTGTAATTATAAAATATTTTTTCTGTGTTAGAGTTATATCCATTTTTGGTCCAAGCTGGGTTATTCTTATAATTGTAATTTTCTTTTACACCCAAGCCTTTTGCGGTACCTGTGAAAATTTCACCTCTTACAGATACAAGGTAACCAAGTGCTTTTCTTGCGTGGATACCGATACCAAAATTTGGATTTAATCCATCTACATCACTATTGATTGATGGCGAGCCTAATTTGATACCCAATTCCCATTGGCTTCTTGGCTTAGCAGGAAAATTGTACTGGTTGTTAACGAATTCATTGTGTTGTGCTAGTCTTGACGGTGGAATCAATGATGAATCCTGCCATTCTGCTACTTGAGCCTGAGTAGACAATGCAGCTACCATTAAGCCAAGAAATAGAGTGTACTTTTTGATTGCCATAAGTATGTTTGTTTTAAATGATTTTACACAGGACCTGCCTTGCAGAGCAAATATAGACCCAAAGTTTTAATTTTCAAATAAATATACTTTTTTTTTGCGGTTTTGTACACAAATCCAAAAATTGCTAAATGATTCATTTTCAGTCGATAGGGAAAACCATAAAATAAAGGACTAGTGCTGCCAGATGGCAAAATATTCAGTAAGTTCGCGTTCCCACATGAATCTAGGATTTAACATTGTAGAAGCTGAATTGAAGGAATTCGAGGTTATTTTCAATAATGCCCTGAAGAGCGATACGCCCATGCTAAATCGCATGATGAAGTATATCGTAAAAACGAAAGGCAAGCAGCTCCGCCCTCTCCTAGTATTATTATCTGCCAAACTTTGTGGCAGCATCAATGAATCCACACATCGAGCAGCTTCACTTGTTGAATTGCTTCACACAGCTTCACTTGTACATGATGATGTTGTTGATCAGGCACCTGAAAGAAGAGGTTTACTGTCGGTTTACGCATTATGGAAGACAAAAGCATCTGTTCTGGCCGGCGATTACCTTTTGGCCAAGGGATTGCTGCTTTCCCTGGAAAACAAGGATTTCAGGATATTAGAACTATTGTCTGATGCAGTTCGCAGAATGAGTGAAGGAGAATTGTTACAATTGGAGAAATCCAGGTTATTGAATATCACAGAGGAAGATTACTTTACAATAATTTCAAATAAAACCGCATCATTACTGGCATCTGCTTGTGCAGCAGGTGCTTTTACGGCCAATCAAGATGAAAAGCAAGTAGACTTCTTGAGGAGTTTTGGGGAATACACGGGTATTGCCTTTCAAATTAAAGACGACTTATTTGATTACGGGACAGATGATGTTGGAAAGCCAACTGGGAATGATATCCGCGAGAAAAAATTAACCCTCCCATTGATTTTCACACTCAAAAATGTCTCTAAAGAAACAAGGCGTACGCTAATTTACACCATTAAAAACAAGAACAAGGATGCGCAAAGTATAAAAGAAGTTATTGAAATTGTTCAGCGTGCTGGTGGTATACAATATGCAATAGAGAAGATGGAACTCTTCAAACAAAAAGCAATACAAATTCTAGAGACTTTCCCTTCTTCAGCTGAAAGAACAGCTCTAGAAAATCTTGTAAAATTTACAACAGAAAGAAAAAAATAAAATGGCAATTGAGCGCCGGTGGCAAGTCAATAGCATTGATGCAAAAAAAACAGCAGCGCTTCAAGAATCATTGAAGATCCACGGATCCTTGTGCACAATTTTGGTGAACAGAGGAATTGAAGATTTCAATTCCGCAAAATTATTTTTTAGACCACAACTAGAACACCTACATGATCCTTTTTTAATGAAGGACATGTCGATAGCAGTTGATAAAATTGTACAAGCAATTCAGTCAAACAAGAAAATTCTTATCTATGGAGATTATGATGTAGACGGTACAACTTCAGTTGCAATTGTCTATGATTTTTTATGCGCTATTTATAAAAAAGAAAATCTTGAGTATTACATACCCAATAGATACAAAGAGGGATATGGACTCTCGCAGATGGGTATAGATTATGCTATAGAAAATGGAATTGATTTATTAATTACACTCGACTGCGGCATAAAATCAGTTGATCTAATTCAAACAGCTAGCCTTCATAACATTGACACTATAGTATGTGATCACCACCTACCCGGACCAACACTTCCTCCAGCCGTTGCAATCCTTAACGCGAAACAAGCTGAATGCCCCTACCCTTATAAAGATTTGTGTGCCTGTGGTGTTGGATTTAAATTAATCCAAGCTTTAGCAGTTCATCTCAACATAAATGAGTCTTTGTATTTACACTACCTGGAATTAGTAGCAACTGCAATCGCAGCGGATATCGTACCCATTACCGGAGAGAACAGAACGATGGCCTTCTTGGGTATCAAACAAGCAAATGAAAATCCATCAACTGGCATAAAGGCATTAATCGAACTGAGCAAGGTTCAGCAATCACTTACAGTTTCAAGTCTTGCGTTTATGATTGGTCCACGAATAAATGCTGCAGGACGAATGGATGATGCTAAAAAAGCGGTATCACTTTTCATTGAAAGAGATTTAGAAAAAGCAAGAGCAATAGCTTTATTATTGCAAAATGATAACACCAACAGAAGAGAAGCTGATGCAAACATCACCATCGAAGCCATTGCTCAAATTGAAGCAGATCCTAGTTTTGAATCAAAGAAAGCAATTGTAGTATATGATGCCAACTGGCATAAAGGCGTAATTGGAATAGTTGCAAGTCGCTTACTAGAGCGATATTACAAACCTACCATAGTACTCACCAATAGTGGATCATTAATAGCAGGAAGTGCAAGAAGTATAGCGGGATTCAACATACATGATGGACTCGAACATTGCAGCGATTTGTTATTCGGTTTTGGTGGTCATTATTTTGCAGCAGGCATGACGCTTTTACCAGAAAACTTCTCTGCCTTCAAGGAACGATTCGAAAATATTGCTGCAACAACATTGCATGATGATCAAATGATTCCGGTTCTGGAGATACATGCCGAAGTATCACTTGAAGATCTCAATCCGGGTTTCTTTAAAATTTTAGAACAAATGGAACCATTTGGTCCTGAAAACCCTAAACCCGTTTTTTGTTTACGTGAAGTGAATAATACTGGATGCAGAATTGTGAAAGAGGAACATGTTCGGTTTGAAATAGAAAAAAATGGACTTAGGCTAACTGGTATTGGATTTGGTCATGCACAAAAATTTAAATCATTAGGAGATACCAAGCAACTAGATATTGTCTTTCATTTAGAGGAAAATAATTTTCGAGATGTAACTTCTTTGCAATTGAAAGTAATCGACTTTGCTATTGCTGGAAAAAAATAGGACCTGCTTCGCAGGTCCTGATATTAAAATTTCAATAATCTGATTTTTACTTGCTCACTGAATCTTGCATCAATGCGGTGCTGCGCTTAATGAAATCAGTTAACTGTGCACCTTTTAACATCCCTTGAGACAATAAGGCTAAGTCGGCCAAATTACGAATTTGCTTTTCTTGCAACTGTTCGTCTTTCAATTTCAGTATTGACCCATACAATGGATTGTTTCCATTTATAGTAAGCGTTACTTCATCAGGCATACTAGCATAAAAGCTTCCCATTGGCCCACTCATAGCAGCCATATCTTTCATCCTGCGCATAAATTCTGGTCGCGTTGCAACTACAGGTGGAGCATCCGCACTCAACCCTTTTATTTCTACACTTAAAGTGATATCAGGTATTTTAAATTCAAACAATTTTTTCAATTGTTCTTCTTCCTTTTTAGAAAGTACTGATTTATTGTCTTCTTGTTTGTCAATTAAATTATCTGTAATGTCCGCATCAACTCTAGTGAACTGAACATTCTCCCACTTTGATTCAATTTGTCCAATAAATGATGCATCAACAAGTGTATCCATTTTGACAACCTTATACCCTTTTTCTTGTGCTGCTTTTATATAAGCATCTTGTTGAACAACATCAGTCGCATACAAAATCACCAGTTTACCATCCTTGTTTTTTTGCAAAGTTTCAGCAGCCATTCTATACTCCTCTAATGTATAGAAACTACCGTCTGCAGCGTCTTGCATGATATGAAACTTATCTGCTTTTTCACGGAATTTGTCGTCAGTAATCATGCCATATTTAACAAACAAACCAAGACTCTCCCACTTCTCTTCAAATGATTTTCTTTCATTACGGAAAATTTCATCCAATTTATCCGCCACTTTTTTTGTGATGTGGTTGTTGATCTTTTTTACATTAGGATCTCCTTGGAGATAACTTCTACTGACATTCAAAGGAATATCTGGAGAGTCGATAACCCCTTGCAACAACATCAAAAATTCTGGTACAATGTCTTTCACTTCATCTGTGACAAAGACTTGATTGGAATACAATTGAATTTTATCTTTTTGGATTTCATACGACTGCTTGATCTTGGGAAAATACAAGATACCTGTTAGTGTAAATGGATAATCTACATTCAAGTGAATCCAAAACAATGGTGTTTCATTGAATGGATACAGAGATTTGTAGAACTCCTCGTAATCTTTCGCTTCGAGTTCTGCAGGCTTTTTGATCCAGGCTGGTGCTGTATTATTTACTTGCTTATCTTCAAAAAAGATAGGAACTGGCAAGAATTTGCAGAACTTATCTAAGACATTTTTAATACGAAATGCGTCAAGAAATTCTTCACTCTCTGCATTGATGTGCAATACAATAGATGTACCTCTTTCTTTTTTATCGGTTGGTTGTAAAATAAACTCCGGACTACCATCACATTCCCAAACAACGGCTTCACTGCCCTCTTTGTAGGACAATGTTTTTAATTCCACTTTTTCACTCACCATAAATCCACTGTAAAA
>CAZDTN010000039.1:0-13872 GCA_964508355.1 uncultured Sphingobacterium sp. | reverse complement strand
TATCATCGGAAGAGCCAAGACATATGAAGCGATTGTGAAGGGCGATAACGTTCCACGTGCAGGTATCCCTGAATCATTCAATGTATTGGTACATGAACTTAGAGGTCTTGGATTAGACCTTAAGTTTGAGAACTAATCTAACATAGTATTTATACAAAGCCATTCCAACTGGGATGGCTTTTTTTATGAAATTGTTAGTAGTTTATCAATTAAATATTGGATAACTTACTGATCAGCCAAACCCATTATGTATCCGGTAGACCTTAATGCATTCAAGTCGATTGATTTTCTTTCACTAAAACCTCAATTGCTGTTTACGGAGAGAAAGGATACTAAATTTCTGATGCACCGTATCGAATTAGCTGAAATACTCAGCAGCTTAAATGAAGATTATATATTAGTAACTCACTATGGCAAACCAAGTCAGGTTTATGCTACTACTTATTTTGATTCTAAGGATTTCAAGTATTACCTAGCACATCACAATGGACATGGTAATCGAATGAAAATGCGAACCAGAACTTATGAGGATGGAACCTCATTTTTTGAAGTAAAGCAAAAAACAAATAAGGGTTTAACCCTAAAGGAGAGGAGAAATTTTGAAACGCAATTTGTAGATGGGTTATCACCTGTGCTGCAAGTTATATATGAGAGAATTACATTGTACGATCTTCGCTTTCAGGAAAAGTTAACCATTGATTTTGATCTCCGCTATTTAGAAGAGAACGGTGAAATAAATTATTCTGAATTGGTTATTGCTGAATCAAAAAAAATGAAAAATATTGATTCTTCATTTATAGAATTGATGAAATACAAACGGATAGAGAAGGTGTCTATGAGCAAATATTGTCTCGGTGTTGTAAGTTTATTTGATGAGGTAAAGAAAAATAATTTTAAGGGTCTCGTGCATAAAATTCAAAAGTTAAAAAATAAGTATGACCTATCTGCAGCTAGTTAGTAACTGGACATGGGAAGAAGTTAATCCCGTATTTATTGCCAAACTCATTGTAGACCTAGTGGCAGTCTATATTTTAGCAAAGTTTATTTATCTAAAAAAGCACCACAGAACAGACTTGTTCCTGACCTTTTTCTCTTTCAATATTATTGTATTCTTTATCAGCTATTTATTGAATCGTGTAGATCTCAGTACTGGTGCTGCTTTTGGCTTATTTGCCATTTTTTCAATGTTGCGGTATAGGACAGAAGGAATTTCAGCAGTCGACATGACCTATCTCTTTTTGTGTATAGCAATAGGATTAGTAATGGCAGTCAGCACAGGAAGCTTTTTTGAACATGTTGTATTGGCAGGTTTTGTGCTCCTGATGACCTATTTGTTGGAAAAAGGATTTGTAGCAAAGCGAAGAAGTAAGATGACTATTTTGTTTGAAAGACCAGAATTAGCACATCCAGATCGCAAGAAAGAGTTGATTGAAGAACTGAGTAAACGCACTGGATTAAAAATTTTTCAAGTTGAAGTAGGAGACGTGGATTATTTAAAAGATTCTGTAGTATTACAAGTTCATTATGAGGAATAACATACTTATTACTATTTGTTGTTTATTGTTGACAACATGCGCATTCGCACAAGCTTCCAAATCTGATCCTGTAGATCAACAAGGTTGGTTTAGTGCGGGTCTTGATTTTAACCTGCCTAAAAAGTGGAGGGCGGAAGTAGAATACCAAGGACGAGTATTTAACGACCTAAAGACATTTAATGGCTCGTTTTACTCTTTAGGTCTTGAAAAAGGACTTAATTCTTGGTTTGCACTACAAGCAGAATATAGATTGGCTAAAGTCCTCAAAGGAACATACAATCGAATCAGTGCTGGCTTTGTTGTTGACAAGAAAGTGAATGATGTAAAACTTGATTTTAGGGTATTGTATCAAAATCAAGTCCAAGATTTTGATGATCCTGCTAAAGAGAATGATAAAAATAATTTTATTCGCATACGTGCCCGTGCTAAGAAAGAATTATCGAAGAAGGTTGATTTTGTAGCTTCAGTTGAACCTATTTATCAGTTACAATCCGGTGTTAAAATAGATAACTATCGGATTCAGGGTGGTCTAAAATATAATTTTACAAAGCCAACGAGTATGGAAATTTTTTATTGCAATCGACCAGATTTTGCTAAATCATATAAAAGGCAATACCATATTTTTGGTATTGCCTTCAAGCATGAATTAAAAATTAAGTGATTAGATAAATAGCTTCACTATCCAATAAACAATAGCAGCTAGTAAACCACTAACTGGTATTGTCAAAATCCAGGCCACTAATAAGGATGAGGTTACGCCCCATCTTACTGCACTCAATCTTTTTGTTGCTCCTACACCAATAATTGATCCCGTAATAGTATGTGTGGTTGATACCGGAATACCCATCTGGCCAGTAAAGAATAGAGTGAATGCACCCGCAGTTTCAGCTGCAACACCTTCAAGTGGTGTTACTTTGGTGATTTTTGTACCCATTGTTTTTACAATTTTCCATCCACCACTCATGGTTCCTAAGCCAATGGCTAAGTAACAAGATATCGGAACCCAGTTAGGTAATTGTCCAAAATCTTGGATGCTGCCACTGGCAATTAAGGCTGCTCCAATAATACCCATTACCTTTTGTGCATCATTACCACCATGACCAATACTGAATGCAGCAGAGCTGAACAATTGTAATTTTTTGAACATGTTGGCAACAGTATACGCTGTTGGGGTTCTTATTTTTTCAACATATATGTATACGAGAATGAAAAGTAATGCTGTGAATACTATCCCCCATACAATTACATGGTTTTCCGATTTTACAATATCCTTAATAAAGGATTTTTTGATATTGAATTTTTCTAATTTACCCTTTACTTTATCGATATTCTTTGCATCAATTGGATAAATAGCATTCATTGCAACAATGGCACTGTCAACAGTTAGTTCCTTTTTCAAAAACTTAGCGACGGGCTCCTTGTATTTTTCTGTTTCAATTTTCGCCAGATCAAATTCTTTTTTCTTTTCATCGTTTGTAACTGATAAAGCTTCGAGAATGAGGTAATTATTGGCATTTCTTACTTCATCTTTTAATTTGCTTATTTCAATATCTGTTAGTAAGCCGTTTGAATAAGCATAATTGGCAATTGAATCTGCACCAAGCTGGTCAAAATCCTTTACATGAGGAGCAAGTGCCGCATACACTTCTTTTGCCTTATTCAGTTTTTTTTCTGCAGTTGTAAGCTTTTCAATTAATTTTTCATCATTTTGGTTTGCTTCAAGTGCAGTTTGTGCAGCAGCATAATCTGATTTGTATTTATCTAATTTGATGAATTTTTGTAGACCTTCATCCATTTTACTTTCTTCAAATCGATCAAACAAAATTACTGTCAATAATGTCGCAAGTACAATAATTCCAATTCTTGCCCACATGTTTCTCATGATGGTTACAATGGTAATAAAGATGGAAATGGCCATCCCAATTAATGGAGCGAAGAATATGAAAAGGACTGTTTTAATGATAGTTTGGTTTTCAATAATTTTTCCGATTGTGATATCTCCATCTTTAACAGCAAATGCATGTGCGATAGCAGCACCTGCAAAACCACCAATCAGCGTATGCGAAGAAGAGGAGGGTATGCCGTACCACCAAGTAAGCAGGTTCCAGAAAATCGCTGCTACAAGTCCAGATAAAATCACAGGAAGTGTGATAAACTCTTTATTTACAGTTTTGCTTATCGTGTTGGCAACTGCATGATCTTGAAAAATCCAATAAGCAACAAAGTTGAAAAAGGCAGCCCAAACAACTGCTTGGAATGGGGTAAGTACTTTTGTAGATACGACAGTAGCAATTGAGTTTGCTGCATCATGGAATCCATTGATGTAATCAAATATCAGAGCAAGAACGATAATGACAATTAATAAGGTCATGTGTATTACTTTAACGCTTAAGCATATTTGATGATGATTGATTCAATCACATTGGCTGCATCCTCACATTTATCAGTAGCAATTTCCAGAACCTGATATATTTCTCTCTTTTTGATTACTTCTTTAAAATCATTCTCATTGTTAAATAACATCTCAATGCTCATGTCAAATACATCATCTGCTTGGTTTTCAATACTATTGATTTTCACAAGAGCTTCAGTCATCTCACGGAGGTTTTTCATGTCTCTCAGTCCGTGAACAGCTTTTTTGATTTCAATACTACCTTGCACGATTAATTCTGTCATTTTATGAATACCAGTATCGTTAGGATTGATTTTGTAGAAGTTGATTTTTTTTGCTGAAGCATAAATATAATCTGCAATATCATCTAAGGCAGTTGCTAATTGGTGAATATCTTCTCTGTCAAACGGGGTGATGAAGTTTCTTCCTAATTCAGTAAAGATATTATGGGTCATATCATCATTCTTGTGTTCCAAATTTTCGATTTGTGCAAGAATGCTTGCTCTCTTATCTTCATCAGCTTCATAAACCATTTCCTGTAACGTGTTACCCATTTTGTGAACAGTGTCTGCAACACTTTCAAATAGGGTATAGAATACTCTGTCTTTTGGAAGGAACATTTTAAAGAAAGAATTGGCTGCCATGGCTGATGATTTAGGTATTAAAAGTTTAGTTGTGCTTGTATTCTGAGTAATCTCCCTTTTTGATCATTTGATTTTAGTCTACTGTCCTCAAATCTGCGATGCGAAAGTACATAGGATACGGTAAGTTCAAAATTTTTATTGTATTGCCATTCAACTCCAGTTTCAATTTCTCTAACATGGTATGTTCTGGCATCTAATTCATGTTTTTTACCGCCGTTATAGGCCTGTATTCTCGAAAATGGGAAGAAAACTTCTTCTTTTCTTTTGCCCAAGATTTTGTAACTGAAAGTAGCATATCCACCGGATAAAGAGGTTGTTTCAATAGAGTCTTTAGCTGGGTTGTATCTAGGTCCTTGGCCAACATTGTATTCTGCTTGTATTCCAAATGGTCTTGGATAAAGGATGAAGCTACCTGCAAATCTTTTATCGTTGAATTCAAATGACTTTACCGCTTTTACACTGGCACTTCTATTTTCTGTAGGGACTACAAATTTTCCAACATGACCTTGAATTCCAGGTTCTATGTATTGATTTCCAATTTTTATTGGGATGCTCAGTCTTGATACGATATGTAAGTTATTATTCAATTCAGGACGATTGGCTGTCTGTCCATTGTAAACACCAAATCCAAAGACACCATAATCCCCAGAACCTTTTTCGTTATTGTTGACAAAACCGGCATATAATTTTCTTGCTTTTTCTGGCGCCCAATAAAAGAAAGCACCAAGATCACGTTCATTTGATACAGCTGAATTTAGGGCATCAGCACGATCAAGGGGGAGCCTGTTCTGGCTGGATTGCATATTTTCAAAACCGAATGGGACCTTACTTTGACCTATTCGAATTCTGAACTCATTTTTCTTGTCAAAACCTATATCAAAATATGCATCTCTGAGTTGAATGAGATTAAGGGTTGTTCCTGTTGAGCTTCCAAAATCTGGTTGAATATAGAAGAAAATATTCTCTTTTAAATTTCCACTAAAGATGAGACGTCCTCTTCTGATGATAACTGACCCATTTTCTCCCCAGGATCTATCGCACTGCTCACACTTTAATTTTGGATTGGTTTCCAAAAGCCTATTATACCTCACCTGCATATAACCTCTTAAGGAAATGGTTTCATACCAACGTTTTACTTCTTTGGGAGAACTTGTAGATTGTGCGTGTGCACTGAAAAAGATGTGTAACATAACAACGGTCATCAGACCGTATTTTTTGAATGTTGGTATCACGTTTTAGGCTTTTAATTGCACTACAAACTTCACTACCTAATGTTACCCTAATGTCTTCCCAATGTTACCAAATTGTTAAGCGATTTTGTGAATCTGTTGGAATTAGTGGATAAACTTGATTGTTTTTTGATCGAAGGCGGTTCTTATACTGAGTAAATAGTGGCCTGATCTACCATTAAGTTTTTGAATAATCGACTGATCAAGTATTAATTCGTGCTTGCCTGCCGGTTTGAGACCACTAAATACTTTCCCAATTCTTCCTCCATTGATATCTTGGATCTCAATATAAACCTCCCCAGACCGCTTTAATTCATACTTTAATTTTGAACCTATTTTAACTGGATTTGGGTAAAGGTTAAATTCCCCAGTCATTATATTGTTGACTGGGTTAAAAATTGAAGTCACCAAAGTATTGCTAAGGTCTTTGTTCAGGTAAACATGGTATTCTCCTGGTTGAAGGGTTATGCTTGAGGTAGCTCCACTAACATTAATGGATGTCCTCGTTAAATAGCTATACCAGGTTCCTGTTGCAGGAAAATTGACTGAGGTTGTTTTCGCACTCAAGTCGAAGTTACCTACAACTACAATTTTAAGTGAATCATCATTTATTTGTAATGTTTTTACAGCACCTGCAAAATCCATGATGAATTGTTTATTTGTAAATGTGCTGATGAAATTTGGATTCATACGAAGACGAAGCAGGTTTGCATAAACATCAAATAGCCCGCGTTTAAATGGATCATTGTAATATCCCCAAACTGGATTTTTATTGTCTAGTCTACAGTTTTCACTAACAGTGCCATTTGTACAGGTATTGATGGAAAAAGGAAAACCTAATTCGCCAAATTGCCAAAGCATTTTGGGTCCTGGTACCATTGCCCAGAATGCAGCAGCTTCTCCCATTCTTTTTAAGGCGACTAAGGTGTCTTTTGTAGAGTAAGCCCCTAGTTGACCTCCATTTTTCAAATTTCTGTACATCAAACGTTCTTCATCATGACTTTCCATATAACCAATAAGGTGGTGTTGGTTCCATCCTTTTCTCATAGCAGAAATATCACTAAAGTCTGAATTGGTTAAATAACCCATTGTTGCTTCATTGAATCTGAAGTTGTTATTTCCCCAGAACATCATACCATAATTGGCCAATTCTCTTTCCTCTGCGTTATCAGCGAAATGTTCCAATATGCAATAACTGCCTGGTGTGATGGCTTGAGTTGAATCGTATATTCTCTTCCAGATAGCAACTCGGCTAGCATCATAGGCGCCCCATGCTGCAACATTGTTTGGATTATTGGTCTGTGTAAAACCTTTTGAAAGGTCCCATCTGAAGCCGTCTAAATTATATTTTTTAAGCCAATGTCTAGTTACTCTGGCAACCAGCTCTTTTGTTGCAGCTGATTCATGGTTGAAGTCATATCCTACATTGAATGGATGTTTTGCATCAGGGTTTAGCCAAGGGTTATCAATTGAAGGTTTATTGTTGGCTCCGTCCCAATACATCAATGCATGTGGGGAAGTGCCAAAAGCATGGTTCATGACCATATCAATGATGACCGCTATACCTTGTTCATGACAAGCATCAATAAATTCTTTAAATGCTGTTTCTGTACCATAGAATTTGTCTAGTGCAAAAAAGAAGTTAGGGTTGTAGCCCCAGCTTAAATTACCCTCAAACTCACCCACTGGCATTAATTCAATTGCATTGATGCCAAGTCGCTTGAAATAGGATAGGCTGTCTTTCAGCGTTTTGTAGTTTCTATTTGAGATGAAATCACGGAGCAAAACTTCGTAAACAATAAGATTTTCCTTGTTGGGGCGCTTAAAATTTTGAACCTTCCAATTGTAAATTGGTTTTCCAGGTTGCAAAACACTTACAATACCTGTTGTTTTATTGGTTGGATATAATTTTACGCTGGGGTAGGTAGCAACAGGAATACTGTTGTCGTTGTTAGGATCGAGAACTAGCTCAGTGTTATAATCTGCAATGCGTAATGTACCATCAATCAAAAATTGATAGGCATATTCTGCTCCTGGAAGAAGGTTGCCAATCCTGATCCAAAATCGATTGCCATCTGGTGTTTTGTTCATTTGTTCTTGCTGTGTTTCAGACCAGTTGTTGAAATCGCCAATTACAGCAACACGGGTTTTGCCAGGTGCAAACAAGACAAGGTAAGCTGCAGTATCGCCTGGCAAATAAGTTATGCCATCTCCTATACCTTCTGGCAGTGGAGCAACAACAGCAGGACCTGGCAGGAAAAATTGTAAACTATCAGTTATTATGGCATTTCCAGGAAAACTTGCCTCAAAAATAAATTTCTGGTTTCCTCCAACACTAAGCGTGGTATTGGCTGATAATGTAGTAGCTGAGGCTGCTGATCCAATTACATTGTTGTTGTGTAAAATTCTGAGATTTGCTGTATTGTTGGTGTTACCAGTGATTGTCAATTGATCCCCAAATTGTTTATCGATTGAGGCAATTGTTCTGTTGTATGTTGGTTTTGAAATTGGTTCATCAATGCGCGCAAAATTTCCATTGTCATATACAGGAACATACATGTCTGATGCGTCATCATTGCGCAGTACCTTGTTGCCACTTCCACTTCTAAAGAGAATTGCAATTTTTTGAATTTTTTCTACAGCATTGGTAATGCCAAAGAAATTTCTAAGCCCTCCATTAATCGTAAATGTCCATTGATTTGCTCCACTGGAAGCTGCATTGGCAGCTGGGTTGGTGGTTCCCCATTCAAACTTCACATATTTCCAGTTGGTAGCACCAGTACTCAGGTTTGTTATTGCTCCAATATGAACATATACATCCGAAACTGGCGTATGATCAAATAACCCTTTGTTGCCTAACCTGGCATCTGCAGTAATGGTTACAGTATTGCTGTTTTCTTGTATAAAACTGGGCGACCATTTTAAAAGCTGAGCCTGAGCTACAGAAGCAGTTATCACAAGAAGGAGAAATAGCGATATTTTTTTTGGTGTCATATGGACTAGTTTTTGTGTAAAAAATACACATAAACAAATATATCCATTATTTCCAAACCTTGGATAGTCTGTAGAAGAGATAAAAATGAATGATGGCTAGTGCTTCAAATACAAGAATATACCAAGGCCATGCACCCATAATCAAGGGATTATCTACTGCGGGTGGAGAGATAAGGTACATGTAGTTTGATCCAGTAATCCAATTGAATGTTCCAACGAGCAGCACCGCTAATTGGGTAAAGAGAAATACCTGAAACCAAGAAGAGGTAGCAGGTTTAAACTTATAATGAAAAATCATGTAAAGACAGGTTAGAATCAACCCTCCATGTCCAATGAAATAAGAATAAAAAAAGAAGCCTTGATCACCTTGGTCAAATTCGGGAGTTAAAAGAGAGTAAAATCCTCCGGTGAGTCCCCAGTAATACACAAGATGAGCTAACCTTACGTTGTAATTCAATAAAATTAAAATTGACATTATTCCTGACATACCACACATGTGTAGCGGTAGATTATATTGTATACTCCAGTTATTTGTAGCATATGCATATGCGTTTTCAATAATCAGGTTAGTGAGTAGAATTCCTGCTAATATTTTTGGATAACTTTTGTTTTTGGCCCATGTAAAGTAATAGGGTAGTGCAATAAGTATTCCTATAATGCCAATGACAGACAAAATACATATCCACCATGTACTGGTAAATGGATCCATCACAACATGTCTGCTCATGTCTGGTTTGTTAAGGTTGATCTAAATATACTAAAAGAATTTTTAAGAGATCAACTTCACTTTTCCATTTTCCAAATGTAGATACTTATTAATTGTTCTAGGAATATCATCTTTGTAGTGACTAACATAAATCAAAGTAAGTTCCTTGATTAAACTGATTGCTTCTATGATAGACTTTATCTTTTCTGTTTGGGTTTCATCAAGACCCTGACAAGGTTCGTCTAATATTAATAGTGGAGGAGATTTGACCAATGCTCTTGTCAGCATGACAAGCCTCTGTTCTCCTAGCGATAATTGATAGAGTCTTTTCTTTTTGAGTGCATCAATCCCTGTTATTACCATCCATTTTTCAATAATATTTTCATCATCTGGAGATATTTTTTTAAATAATCCAATGGTATCATATAATCCTGATGCAACAGCTTCTCTAACTTCAATTCCTTTTTCAAAAAATAAATGCAGTTCAGGGGATACATGTCCAATTTTTTTCTTGATATCCCAAATACTTTCACCAGACCCCTTTCTTTTATCAAATAACCAGATGGAGTTGGCAAATGCCTGTGGATTATCTGCTGTAATCAGGCTTAATAATGTAGACTTCCCAGAGCCGTTTGGACCCGATACACACCATTTTTCACCTTTTAGAATTGTAAAATTGATATTATCTAAGATATTTTGTTCTTTATATCGAATAGTCACCTGTTTACATTCAACAGCAGTCTCAAAATTTGTATTAGAGAGTGTATAAGTGTCAATTAATGAGTGATTTGAATTTGTTCTTTTTTCAGCTGTTGAATAGCTGTTAGATGCAAGCACAATTTCTTTTGGTCCATTGTAAATAAGTTTTCCTTTTTCTAGTACTGCAAGATGGCTAATACAATCTGGTAAATCTTTTGGGTTGCAGATAAGAATAATTTTTAATCCTTTTTTAATAAGTTGTTGTAAGGCAATTTGCAATAATCTTCTGCCATCCTTGTCTAAGCCTATAAACGGATTATCTAAAACCATCAAGGATGGATTTTCAGATATTGCTATTAAAAGCTGTAGACGTTTGTTTTCGCCGTTTGACAATTGAATCATTGGCTTATTTAGTAAATGGCTAAGTCCAAAAAAGGATATCCATTCCTTATTGCTTTCCATAATTAAATCATCCAAGATTTCAGCAACTGTCAGCGTTTCCTCTGTGTCACAGGAATTGAATCTTTGTTGGTGGTAAAATTGCTGAATATTTTGTTTGTTCTTGAACTGGTGTTGTTGATCAACAAAAACAACTTTTGGAGTGTGGGCAGAATTATGTTTAAAACTGATTGTGCCGTGGTGAAAAACTTGTTTACATATAGCTTTGCCTAATGTAGTTTTTCCCGAACCACTTTCGCCGATGATTGCCCATTGTTCATTATTGTCAATCTGTAGGCAAATATCGTCCACTAGTTTATGGTTGTTCAAAATAACAGATACATGGTCAATGTTTATCTGCATGAAGATGGGATCAGTTTTTAGAAAAGAGGAGAAGAGTATGTCTAGGATCTATATCAATTTCTTTTATGAAATTGAAGCCAGCTTTATTTGCAAAAGAAATATAAGTGGATGTTTCAACGGGTATATCACAAGTGTTTAAATGATCAATGATGGCTTTTTTTTCCTTTTCATTAAGCTCTTCCCAATCATTTAGAATCCAGTTGGTATAACTTTTTTTATAGTCCTCAGTAGTTTGTCCGGGTTGTCTTTTAATGTCTATCAAAATGAATATGCCCTCATTTTCCAGCTTCTGATAGCAATTGTGGATGAACTTATATTTTATTTCATCAGTAAGGTGGTGGATGGCGAAGCTGCTATAAAGAATAGTATATACATTTTGATCAACTTTAATTAGCTCTTCCATTCTGCCTGTTTCAAACAAAACAGTAGTATTTAATTTTTCTGTATTTCTCTTTGCAAACTCTATGGCTTGTTCAGAAAGATCATATCCTTTGTAGTAAAGAATATCAAAGGCTTGAAGTTGATTTGAAATTTGATGCGCATCTCCGCACCCTATGTCTAGTAGCTTTATGGGTTTAGTTTTTGCAAATTGGAAAAGGTACTGTTGAACATGATCTCCCAGTTCTTGGTGCTTCATGTAATTGGCCCGTATGATTTTCTGATAAATCTCCCAGTTTTGAATGAAGATTTGAGTAGGGTCAATTGATGATAACATGTGAATTAAATACTTTTCATCAGTTGATCAATTGCCGACTTATGTTTCTCGCTAACACTTACAACAGGTAGTCTGAATGTTTCATTGATGATTTCAAGTTTACTCAGGTAATATTTTACACCACTTGGACTACCTTCAGCAAACATCGAGTTAATCACTGGTAACATTTTCTCATGAATTGGTCTTGCATCAGTATAGTTTTCATTAAGACAATGGTTAACCATTGTTGAAAACAATAAGGGATATGCATTGGCGACAACAGAAATAACACCAATTGCTCCACAGGCAATCAATGGAAGTGTTATTCCATCATCACCGCTTATCACCTCAAAACCAGATGGTTTGTCTTTTATAATTTGCATGATTTGCTCCATGTTGCCAGATGCTTCTTTGGTTGCAACAATTTTTTTGCAATCACGTGCAATCCTCAATGTAGTATCAGCGGTGATATTCATTCCTGTTCTTCCAGGAACATTATACATAATTATGGGTAGGGGAGTAACTTCGTCAAGTGCTTTGTAGTGTTGATATATTCCTTCCTGACTGGGTTTGTTATAGTGGGGGCTTACGGATAAGATTGCGCTATAACCCTTGAGGTCATAATTAGAAAGATCAGCTATTATTGCTCTGGTGTTGTTACCGCCAATTCCAGCTACCAGCTTTAAGCGATCTCTATTTAATTCATTAACTAAGCTAAATACTTTTTGTTTTTCTGCTTTATCTAAGGTCGCATTTTCGCCAGTAGTTCCGAGCACAACAAGGTAATCAACCTTACCTGCAATTAAATGTTCAACGAGTTTTGACAAGCCTGATTCATCAATATCTCCATTTTCCAAAAATGGGGTAACAATTGCTACACCTGTTCCCTTAAAAGCAAAATTGTTCATGTTTGTTTAATCTAGTTTATGATAGATTGGTTTGCTCTTCCCATCTTCCCATTTTCGAGAATTTTTCTATACGCTCATCAATCCTTGTTTCAGGTTCGATGTCCTTCAATTCTTCAATGGCTTGAAGAATTTGATTCTTTAGCATTGACGCTGCTTCATCATGATCCCAGTGGGCTCCTCCAATTGGTTCTGGTATTACTCCATCAACCAATCCAAAGCCCAACATATGTTCTGAGGTTAATTTGAGCTCTTCAGCTGCTTTTTCTTTTTGATCCCAACTTCTCCATAGAATTGAGCTACAACTTTCAGGAGATATAACAGTATACCAAGTATTAGCCATCATGTAGACTCGGTCACCCACACCAATGCCCATTGCACCTCCGCTGGCCCCTTCACCGATGATGATACAGATAACTGGAACCTTCAGGCGCAGCATCTCAAATATATTTTTTGCAATGGCTTCTCCTTGTCCTCTTTCTTCAGCCTCGATACCAGGAAAGGCTCCAGGGGTATCTACAAGAGTTACAACTGGTTTGTTGAATTTTTCAGCAAGTTTCATAAGGCGAAGTGCTTTTCTGTAACCTTCAGGGTTAGCCATACCAAAATTTCTAATTTGTCTCATTTTGGTATTTACGCCTTTTTGCTGACCTAGAATCATGACTGTTTGGCCGTCTATTTTGCCAAATCCACCCACAATGGCTTTATCGTCTTTGAAGTTTCTATCACCATGTAATTCTACAAAATCAGTACATATTTTTTCTATATACGATAATGTATATGGTCTGTCTGGGTGCCTGCTTAATTGTACTTTCTGCCAAGGCGTGAGATTAAGGTGTATTTCTTTTTTCTTCTCTTCAATTCTTTCTAGTAACTGATTGATGGATTCAGAAAGATCGATTTTGTTTTTTTCAGCAGTTTGTTTGAGTTGTTCTATCTGGTCAAACAAATCTTTTATGGGTTTCTCGAAATCCAGGAACTGTCGAGTTTGAGCATCTGCCATATGTTTCATTTAGATTTCAATGGCGGTAAAGGTAGGAAAATTTCATCCTTCAGCAGTTCAAGCAGTTACTTGTTTGATTATCATTGATTTAATTATGTTAAAATGTGTGGAAAAAAAATTATGAAAAAATTTGCATAACAAAAAGTTAAGTCATAGTTTTGTCATCATCGTGTGATCTGCACATCGATTTTATCCAATTCTTACGATTTACTTTTTATCCTCCAATTCTTACTGATTTACTGCTGTAACCACCAATTCCTTTGACGAACT
>CAZDTN010000038.1:0-13945 GCA_964508355.1 uncultured Sphingobacterium sp. | reverse complement strand
GAAGAATTACGTTCTTACCTAATAAAAAAGGGTTCATCTTACAAAGTGATAAAGATGGATGGGAACAATTGTATTGGCACAATATGGATGGTAGCCTTAAAAATAAAATCACAGCAGGAAATAACTGGAGCACCAATGTGCGCTTCATTGATACCCTAAAAAATATAATTTATTTTACTTCACGTCAGGAAAACTCTACCAGGTTTGATTTGTATCGTGTTGACCTAGATGGGAAAAATCAAGAACGACTAACTTTTGGTGACTACACACACAATGTTACGCTTTCACCAAGAGGAAGCTATTTCATCAGTACATACTCAAATTCATTAACTCCTGAAAAAATTGCATTGATCAACAATAAAGGAAAAATGATTTTGGAATTGGGAGATGCAAAAGGTGCAGATTTTGATCAAGTTGAAATAGCAAAAACTGAAATCATACGGGTTCCTTCTGAAGATGGAAAATACCAATTGCCAATACGCATCACCTGGCCACTTAATTATGATCCCAGTAAAAAATATCCAGTGATGATCAATATCTATGGTGGTCCCAATGCAGGAACCGTAAGAGATGGCTGGCAATTTAGTGGACTCACTCAATGGTGGGCAAAAGAAGGTTTGATACAAGTTGCAATTGATCACAGAGCCAGTGGACATTTTGGAAAAGAGGGAATCAATTACATGCACAGAAATTTAGGCAAATGGGAATTAACAGATTGGATCACTATTGTAAAATGGTTGAGAAACAATGGCGCAGATGCATCACGTGTAGGCATTGCAGGATTCAGTTATGGTGGTTACATGACCGCTATGGCATTAACTGCAGGAGCTGATTATTTTACACATGGACTTGCAGGAGGCAGTGTAACCGACTGGAAACTCTATGACTCACATTACACAGAAAGATTCATGGATACCCCTGCTGAAAATCCGGAAGGTTATCAGGCTGGTTCTGTGATGACGTATACAGATAAATACAAAGGACTACTAAGAATTTACCATGGTACCATGGACGATAATGTGCATATGCAGAACAGCCTTCAGTTGGTGCAAAAATTACAAGATTCAAAAAAACATTTTGAATTCATGCTCTATCCAGGCGGAAGACACGGATGGGGTGGAAACCAAAATGCACACTCTACCAATGAAAATAATATGTTTATCTACAAAAACCTGTTGAAAAAAGAGATGCCTACTGCAATGATGAGGTAATCATTCTGTGCTGTACATCGTATTTTTTATTATCTTGACATTAACGAAAATTGCTTACCATGACCCCTACTAGATTATTTGATTTTCTCGACTGGCAGTTGCAAAAATTTCCACAGGAAGATATGCTTGCTGCAAAAGAAAATGGTGTTTGGAGAAAATACAGCACCCAGGAAATCAAACAACTTTCCGATAGCCTTAGCATGGGGTTATTAAAAGCAGGCATAGGCTATCAAGATGGAAGCATTGAAGGCAGAGATAAAATTGCTATTCTGAGCAATAATCGTCCGGAGTGGTTGATACTCGACCTTGCTGTTCAGCAAACTGGTGCAGTCCTAACACCAATTTACCCGACCATCAGTGTAAATGAATTGGAGTTCATCCTGAATGATGCATCTATTAAATTAGTATTTGTTAGTGATCAGGAATTGTACGATAAAGTGCAGTCTATTCGTTCTAAAACACCATCTGTCCAGGCTGTTTATACTTTCAACCCTATTCAAGAAGCATTACACTGGCGAGAATTATTACACTCCGGTGGTGAACAAGAACTGGAAGAGCTGAAGCGCTCTAAAGAAAGGGTAAAAGGGACTGAACTAGCTACAATATTATACACATCAGGAACAACTGGATTTCCAAAAGGCGTAATGCTAAGTCACCACAATATCTTAGACAACATTATGAATGTTGAAGAGCTATTGGTCCCTGTATGCGGCGCATCAGACCGTGCACTTAGTTTTTTACCACTCAATCATATCTTCGAAAGGGTAATTAGTTATATCTATATTTTTAGAGGTGTTTCTATTTATTATGCGGAAAACCTGGAAACGATTGGTGACAACCTGAAAGAAGTTAAACCCAATTTATTCTCGACCGTACCAAGACTATTGGAAAAAGTTTATGAGAAAATCATGAACAAGGGAAGAGAGCTGACTGGCATTAAAAAGAATTTATTCTTCTGGGCGGTTGCTGTAGGAAGTCGATATGAAGTCGATAAAAACATGGGATTGGCCTACAACATCCAGCTCGCCATTGCCAATAAACTTATTTTCTCGAAATGGCGTGAAGCTTTAGGCGGAAATGTGAAAGCAATTGTAACTGGTGCAGCGGCTTGCCAAGTTAGGCTATTGAAAGTATTCACTGCTGCAAAGATTACCATCATGGAAGGATACGGACTTACTGAAACCTCACCAGTTATCAGTGTTAATCACTTCGATTCCTCTGGCAGACGATTTGGCACTGTAGGCAAAGTGATTAAGAATGTAGAAGTGAAACTTGCTGAAGACGGAGAGATCTGTTGCAAAGGTTCTAACGTAATGATGGGTTATTACAAACGTCCAGATTTAACTGCAGAATGTATCGATAAAGATGGCTGGTTCCATACCGGTGATATTGGTGTTTGGGTAGAGGGACAGTTTCTGAAAATAACTGACAGGAAAAAAGAAATTTTCAAAACAAGCGGTGGTAAATATGTTGCTCCACAACCCATTGAAAACAAAATGAAAGAATCACCTTTCATTGAGCAGATGATTGTAGTAGGTCCAGAAAGGAAATTCACTGCAGCCCTTATTGTTCCTGCATTTGCAAATCTGAAAACCTGGTGTGAAAAGAACGGCATTGAAGCTTCCTCAAACGATCAAATGGTACACCATCCCAGGGTGCTTGAACATTATAAAACAATAATTGAAAAATACAACCCTCAGTTTAACCCAGTTGAACAAGTAAAGAAGTTTGAACTGCTAAATTCAGAATGGACAATCAATGGAGGTGAACTAACTCCAACTTTGAAACTGAAGAGAAAAGTAATTATGGAAAAGTATGCAGACGCTGTTGAACGCATCTACGCATCAGATGATCAGAAATAATGTTGTCCCGAAGGCATTTTAAATAACTTATTCCGCTGATAAGATGAAAATGCCAAGTATTCATCCTCATGGGTTCTAATCCAATTTTGGTAAGCACTAGGATCTGAAGCAGGGCCAAATAACCATTGGTTATATGCCTCAAACATTCCTTCTCTCATCAGATTCCGCATGTGATCAAATAAATGAAAAGCATATTTATTTTCATACGTGTTAAACCAATCATACAAAAATCTTGATCGGATAATCAATAAAGTTTCTGGTGTAATACCATGAAGTGATAATTCATTTTGCCTGCTCATGATGTTCAGAAAATCAAGTTCAAATGGTGATGGTGATTTTACATAATATTTCTTGGCATCACCAGGCATGTATATTCTCTTGTATGATTCAAGTAACAAAATTTTGATTTCAGCAGAGCGGACGGAATAACTTTCAAGGTTGACAAAAATTTCTCCGTAAACAATGCTTCTTGATTTATCACCTGCTGCAAAATAAAATTTAGCTGCATGGTAATAGTTCCCAGAAAATGATGGATCTATTTTAATCCCTGTTTCCCATTGTGTAATCGCTTCAGCAGGCTTCTGCTGAAACCAATACAATTCACCGAATTCACTGTATAAGGCTCCGCTGTTCTCAAATTTCTTAAGTCCCTTCTTATATAATCTTTCTGCCGTTTTGTAATCTTCTAATTCCTTGAAAACACTACCAGCAATCTGAAAAACTTGCTCATCTGCAGATGGCAATTCTGTCAGTGGTAATATTCGCTGTGCAGCTTTGGCATAGTCTCCAGACAAATAATATGTGAAAGCAACATCTTTCAAGACATCAACATTTCCTGGTTCCATTTCTAGCGCCTTTGCCAAAACCATAATTGTATTGCTGAAATCTTGCTGCCGTTGAAAAATTAGAGCAGTCTCACGCAACTGCTCAACGGTTTGCTGGGCAACTGCAAACTGAACGGAAATTAATAAGGATATGGTTATTCTCAGGAATTTCATAGTAACAGTACAAAGTTAAGTAAGTACCCAGATTTTTAACGGATCATATGTGTTAATAATCCATCCCTCAATTTAGGCTCAAACCAGGTACTTTTTGGAGGCATCACTTCTCCGCTATCTGATATGTCAAATAATTGCTGAATACTTACAGGGTAAAAGCTAAATGCAAGAGCCATTTCACCACTATCTACTCTCCTTTCTAGTTCCTTCAGACCCCTTATCCCACCCACAAAATCAATTCTTTTATCGGTACGTTGATCCTGTATATTCAATAATTTATCAAATATGTTTTTGGAAAGTATTGTTACATCCAATACTCCTATTGGATCATGCGTGTACGTTCCTTCTTTTGCCATAAGGTGATACCATTGTTTATCGATGTACAGACCAAATTCGTGTAACTCTTTTGGATCAACCGGACCATCTGCAGTAGATATGGTAAAATCATCTTGCAGCGCTGCAATAAAATCTTCATTACTCAATCCATTTAAATCCTTGATTACTCTATTATAAGGCATGATTTTTAATTCGTTGGCCGGAAATAATGTAGTCAGAAAACGGTCATCTTCTGAATTCATGCCTAAGGCTGAAGCCCTTCTCACTTTAGCTGCACTTGCGGCACGATGGTGACCGTCGGCAATATAAGTACAAGGAACTTCCTTTTCAAAAATCGTTGTTATCGCATCAACAATTTCCTTCTCTGCAATAACCCATACACGATGAGTAATTCCATCTGCAGCAACAAAATCATAAACAGCAGGTTGTGCTGATTTAAACTGATTGATGATCGCATCAATTGAATTCACATTTCTATAGGCGAGAAAAACATTACCTGTCTGTGCTCCTGTTATACTGATATGGTTAATACGATCCTGTTCTTTTTCAGGTCGGGTAAATTCGTGTTTCTTGATGATATCATTTTCATAATCATCTACTGAAGAACAGCAGACCAATCCAGTTTGACTTCTGCCGTCCATCACCAGCTCATAAATATAATAACAATCCGACTGCTCCTTGAATAAAACTCCTTCCGCTATGAACTGCAATAAATTTGTTTTAGCTTTTTCATATACCGTTGGATCATAAATACTCAAATCGACGGGCATATCAATTTCAGATTTGGTCACGTGCAAAAATGAATATTGATCATTTGCTGCAGCAACACGCGCTTCTTCACTTGACAAAACATCATAGGGTGGAGCAGCCACTGTAGCTGCAAATTGAGGTTGAGGTCTTATTGCTTTAAAGGGAAATACTTTTGCCATAGTGGATTATTTATGAACCATATTGATTTGAAAAAACTTTAACCAGATCTGTGAAGGCTTTCACACTTTCTATTGGCAAGGCATTGTACATGGATACCCTGAATCCTCCCACACTTCTGTGTCCTTTTACCCCTACCATACCTTCTGCCTTACATTGATCAAGAAAGCGTTTTTCCAAAGCTGGATCCTTCATCGTAAAGACAGCATTCATGTAGCTTCGATCTGTTACTGGTACTGGCAATTGAAACAAAGATGATGCTTCCAACGTATCATACAACAAATTGGCTTTAGCGAGATTTTGTTGCTCTATAGCTGCAATACCGCCCTTCTTTTTTAACCAACGTAAGGTGAGCAAACAAACATAAATTGCGAATACTGGAGGTGTATTTAACATTGATCCATTCGCAATGTGTTGACGATAATCCATCATTGAAGGAACTGCAGCAGTTGCGGTTTCAGCAAAATTTTTATCAATCACCACCAAGTTAACACCAGCGGCCCCAATGTTTTTTTGGGCTCCTGCATAAATCATGGCGAATTTGTTGAAGTCCATTTCACAACTCAAAATATCACTGCTCATATCTGCGATGAGGGGGACAGTTGAAAATGGGATTTCTTTCATTTGAGTCCCTTCAATAGTGTTGTTGGTGGTATAATGAAAATAAACTGCATCTTGAGGAATAGCATAACCTTTAGGGATATAACTATAGTTTCTGTCTTTTGATGAAGCGACAACATCAACCATCCCAAATTTTTGTGCTTCCTTGATGGCTTTTGTTCCCCATACACCTGCATCTAAATATGCCGCTTTTTTATCCCTTGGAAGAAAGTTCATGGGTAGTTGAAAAAACTGAGTAGATGCTCCTCCGTGAAGAAACAGCACCTCTTTCTGGTCATTTAACTGCATCAATTCTTTGACCAAAGCGACAGCTTCTTCCAGAACTTCTTCAAATAATGGCGTACGATGTCCAATTTCCAAGATGGACAAACCAGTTTCATTGAAATCGAGAATTGCACGACTGGCCTCTTCAAATACTTCTTTAGGAAGAATACTGGGACCTGCATTAAAATTATGTTTCATGCCGATGTTGAATTGCGATTTGAATATGGCAGGCAAGGTGTAAAGATACTTAATTTGAAGGAGTCTTTATTGGGAGATCGGGTTGCCCAGCTTCTATCCAGGCTGTATACCAAAATGAAGCGATGGCATAGATCGATGCCCTCATTCTTCTCTCAACCATACCATTCAATTGTTTATGGTATCTCTTTGCGTATACTTCAGCATATTGTCGCATTAATCTGTTATTTCGGTATTCATAAGACATACGTTCATGATCAGGCGTTACACTGCTAAGTAATTTTTCAAATTTTAATACCGTATCTGCTGCTGCTCCACTTTCATATACTCTCTGCCAGATAAACGCCAGGGGGTCTCTAATATAACTAGCTTGTCCTATGAACAAATCATATTCTTTTTCGGCAAAAAGTTCAGGCAACCTGCTCTCCCAAAATGCATGAATACCCAATTGATCAGTCTTTTGCCCATTGTGATTACTGCTAGCATGTAATGGCACATGGGCGTCAGCAATATAATGACCAATATCTGCCGATAATTTTAAAATTTGTTCAACATCTTTTTCAGCAAAGGCTTGCTTTAACCGTTGTTGCACGACCATTACCCACCAAGGGACAATTCCATGCAGCTGCAAAGTATCAACAGTAAACCTTTCAACAGCATCCTTCCATTGTTTGGGTAAAGCTGTATCACCATTTTTCAAATATTGATCTAAATCAATATAATGCCTGGACGCTTCCTCTTTGATAGCATACCTACGCATATCCGCATCTGCTGCATGAGCTGTCAGGTATCCAATATGCTGTTTATAAAATCCAAACATTGGTGGAGGTAATAAAAAGACAGCATTATAATTGATGTAGCGATGTCCCCAGAAACCCCAACTGAACGCGGGTGTTGCAAATACACTCCAAAATGCAATTAAACAAATAAGAAAAGGGAATATCCTTTTGCGTTTAGTAACCAACTCACCATTCATAGCCTCAATTTTTTTTCAAAACCTTACACTTCCAAAATATGCTAATCTATTGTCTCATCTTTATCACGCTTATCCTCTGTAACATCCGTTACACCTCCTGAAACAATAAATTTCATGGCGTCTGCAGATTGAACATCTTCGATCAATTTAATCCGATCAGGTTTTACGAAATAAGTAATCCCCGAAAAAGCATAGGAATGGGGCACATATACACATACATGCTCAGATAAACCGAATTGCAAAACAGCCGTTTGTGTAATAAAACCAATCCTCCAAACATCTGCTGCATCTACATTCACCAATACCGGTTTATTGAATTTCCTTTTGTTACCAGCAAAAGCCTCCAGAAAATCCTTGACCGTACTATAAATGATCTTTATCCCAGGTGTTCTTTCCAAAATACGGTCGAACAAATCAACAAATTTAGAGACAAAAAAGAGAGAGGAAATATAGCCTACTGCCAATACTATCGAGATAACGACCAGAAAACCTAAACCCGGAATTTTTTCAGGCTCTCCCTGTGGATTCAGTTTAACCAAATCAGGAAAAAGCACATGTAACAGATTGGGAAGGATGCCATCAATATAATTGAACAAGGAAAGTACAGCCCAGGCAGTAATGACAATCGGCGCCAAAATGACCAAACCCTGAAAGAAAAAATTGACCAATCTGGCGGGCCTAAATGGCTTCATAGCATATAATTTGACTCAAATATACGCCTCAAAAAATGCAAAAAATGGGTCAAAACCAGGTATTTAATGGTAAAAAAGCGAAAAAAATGAGCATTTATACGAAAAAAAGACCGTTTAACATTTTATCTTAAAATAATACACGGAAACTTTTTTAACATAAATAGTTTCCTTAGTTTTGCGGCGCCAAAAGCTCATGGACCCGAAAGAAAGAATTATAAAAGAGGCACGCGGACTGTTTTTCAAGTTAGGAATTCGGTCAGTTACGATGGATGACATCGCTGCCCAAGTCGGTATGTCCAAAAAAACCCTGTATCAGCACTTTGCCGACAAGGACGAATTAGTCGATAACCTAGTGGACGAAGAAGTTAACCTGATGCAAAATGAAACACTTTCTTGCATCAATACTTCTACCAACGCCGTTGAGGAAATCTTCATCAGTATGGAAATGGCCAACAAACATTTCACCAAGATGAATCCTATGGTGTTGTTCGACTTACACAAGTTTCATTTTAAGTCGTTTCAAAAATTCATGGAGCACAAAAATACCTTCCTCATTAAAGTAATAACCGATAACCTCAAGAGAGGTATTGAAGAGGGAAATTACCGTGCAGATACCAAAGTAGACATCATGGCCAGATATAGGTTACAGATGCTTATGCTTCCTTTTGATATGGAGTCCTTTCCTCCAATGCAATACAACTTGATCGATGTAAGCAATGCCATGATTGAAAACTTTCTGTATGGATTGGCTACAGAAAAGGGACACCAACTAATTGAACAATACAAATCTGAAAGAAATAAAAATGAACAATAAAAGTACACGCATGAAACGTTGGGGAAATCTGATGATGGCTGTCCTACTGATTGCTGCTGGCAATCTTCAGGCACAGAAAAGTTACAAGCTGTCTGCTAAACAAGCTGTAGATCTTGCTTTGAAAAATGTAACTGAATTAAAGAACCTGGAAATCGACAGAGAACTGCAAATCGCTAAAAATAAAGAATACATTGCACAGGCATTTCCACAGGTATCTGGAACCATTTCTACACAACACTTTTTCAGCATACCTGTAACATTGTTACCTGATTTCATTTCACCTTCGGTTTATCAGGTATTGGTTGATAATGGCGTTAGAAATGGTGCAGGATCGCCAATCACTAAACCTAATAATCCACCACAATTCTTCCCGGCACAATTTGGTGTGCCTTGGCAATCTTCTGCAGGTTTTCAATTTCAACAACTTTTGTTTCAACCAGACCTATTTATAGCAATCGCTGCCAGAAAAAAAGCTGTTGAATTAACAGAGGCTAATATCCGTGCAATGGATGATTCTGTAAAGAGCAATGTATATAGAGCTTACTACAGCATTCTTATTGCAGAAAAAAGAAAAGCCTACTTGGAAACAAGCATAAAGCGTTTACAAAAATTAAAATCTGATCAAGAAAAGTTATTCAAAAATGGTTTTGCAGAAAGATTGGATATTGATAAAACACAGGTGTCATTGAACAACTTGACAACCACCAATAACCAAATTGAAAAACTAATTGAAATCGGATATGCTTCTCTAAAATTTGCAATGGCTATCGATCAGAAAGACTATTTAGAGCTCACCGATTCTTTGTCTGAAGAAACGGTAAAACAGGATTTACTGGAGATGACCAATTTTAAATATACGGATAGAGATGAGATTCAACTGCTCAATGTGGTAAAAGATCTGCAAAAGCTAGATGTGAAGCGCAATAAATTATCCTATGCACCCACAATCGCTACTTATTGGAACTATACCAGAAATGCCCTAGGACAAGAATTCAACCTGTTTAATTTTCAAGACAAATGGTTTAAAGCATCAGTATGGGGAATCAATATGAGTGTGCCCATCTTCGATGCAGGTCAAAAAGCACAACGTATTAAACAAGCTAGATTAAATCTGGAAAAAACAAGCAATACCATTGAGAACCTACAACGCGCAATCGATTTGCAATTATCAGCATCATCTATCTTGTTCAAAAATGCCCTTCTTACTCTCGATGTACAAGACAGAAATGTTGAACTGGCAGAAAAAGTGTACAATACGACTTTGAAAAAATATGAGCAAGGTCTTGGGTCTAGTTTTGAACTTTTACAAACAGAAACAGAACTTGAAAATGCACAATCGAATTATTTCCAGGCATTGTATGATGCAGTAACTGCAAAAATTGCTTATACCAAAGCCCTTGGAAAACTTTAATCACTCAAAAAGAATACATACGAATATGAAACAGTTTTTATTGATCTGCACGTTGTTTCTGATAGCAGCCTGCTCAGGTAACAAAGAAGAGAACAAAGATTTAGCTGGGAAAAAAGCAGAATTGGAAAAGCTCACCAAAGAGCGTGATGCAATTGCTGCTAAAATAACTGCACTAGAAGCTGATATCCAAAAGCTATCAGGCGGTGATGTTGCAGAAAAAGCTAAACTAGTTGAAATTTCAGCACTGGTCAACCAAGACTTCGCACACTATATTGAACTTCAAGGTAAGATTACTACTGAAAATGTTTCATACGTTACACCTAGAGGAATGGGTGGTCAGGTAAAATCTATCTATGTCAAGGAAGGAGATAATGTAAAAAAAGGTCAGTTGTTGATAAAACTGGAAGATGGTATTATCCAGCAAAACATCAAACAAGTTGAAAGCCAACTTTCTTTTGCCAAAAATATTTTTTCACGTCAAGAGAATTTATGGAAAGAAGGTATTGGCACTGAAGTACAATATTTATCAGCAAAAAACAACGTTGAATCTTTAGAAAAACAACTTGATCTTGTAAAAGAGCAGCTGAGTACTACTTCTGTTTATGCCCAAGTATCAGGTATTGTTGAAGACGTAAGTATTCGAGTAGGCGAAACATTTATGGGATCCCCCATGGCAGGTATTACAATTGTTAACCCAAGTGCAATGAAAGCAGTTGTTGAAGTACCTGAAAACTATGTTTCTAAAATCAAAAAAGGAATGCCTGTCGTGGTGAATGTCCCAGACCTTAATCAATCCTTCAATTCAAACATCAGTCTGATTAGCGAAACTATCAATGTTACTTCAAGAAGTTTTATAGCTGAAAGCAAAGTTGGTGGTAATGCTAACCTTAAGCCTAACCAAATTGCAATTGTGAAGATCTTAGATCACGAAGCAAAAAATGCAATTGTAATTCCTGTTGAAACAGTACAATCAGATGAAAAAGGCAAATATGTTTATGTTGCTGCTGTTGAGGGCAACAAGACTGTGGCTAGAAAAAAAGCAATTACCATTGGTGAATTCTACGATGAATTAATTGAAGTTAATGCAGGTCTCACTACAGGAGACAAATTAATCACCAAAGGATATCAGGGCCTTTACGATGGTCAGTTGATTTCAAAAACGAACTAAGCGAATTGCAGATAAAGTCAAAAACTGAATATGGACAACTCATCAAATAAAAACCCAATCTCCAAAATGCTCCATAATGCTAAAACATTTGGACCAACTGATTGGGCTATTAAAAATAAAACAGCAGTATACCTCATTACGCTAATTCTATCCATTTGGGGTATCGGTCTTTTCATTTCTTTGCCCAAAGAACAATATCCAGACGTAGTAATTCCGAATATTTATGTTCAAACCGTTTACGTAGGAAACTCACCAAAAGAAATTGAGAGCCTGGTAACCAGACCTATTGAAAAACAATTAAAAGGAATTACAGGCGTAAAAATCAATAAGATAACTTCTAATTCCTTACAAGATTTCTCTGCCATCATTGTTGAGTTCAGCACATCTGTCAAAACAGATGTAGCGCTTCAGAAAATGAGGGATGCAGTTGATAAGGCGAGAAAGGACTTACCAACTGACCTTACACAGGAGCCAGTGGTACAAGAAATCAGTCTTTCTGAATTACCAATCATGGCCATCAACCTTAGTGGTGATTATGACGAAGTAAAATTAGGCGACTTTGCAGATCAATTAAAAGAGAAGATCGAAGAACTTTCTGAAATCACCAGAATTGATGTTGTGGGTTCACCTGAAAGAGAGATCCAAATCAATATGGATCGCTACAAAATGGAAGCAGCGAAAATTGGTTTCACCGATGTAGAACAAGCGATACAAAGAGAGAATGCCGACATATCAGGAGGCTTACTTGAGGTGGGTGATCAAAAACGAGCGCTGCGTTTAAACGGTCAGTTCAGATCATCTCTTGATTTGAACAATGTAATTGTAAAAAATATTTACGGTGCTCCATTGTACTTGAAAGATATTGCAAGCATCACAGACACTGTTAAAGAAAAAGAAAGCTATGCACGTTTAAATGGCAAGAATGTTGTTACACTCAGTATCATCAAGCGTTCTGGTGAAAACTTAATCAATGCTTCAGAAAAAATCAACAAAGTAGTTGAAGAAATGCAGGCAACTGTTTTTCCAAAAGACTTGAAAATAAACATCACAGGTGATTTGAGCATAAAAGCTTCTGCTGCTTTCGATGAACTGGTAAACTCAATTGTAATTGGTTTCATTCTGGTAATGATCATTCTCATGTTCTTTATGGGCGTTACCAATTCATTCTTTGTGGCTTTATCTGTGCCCCTTAGCATGTTCCTCGCATTTATCCTTTTGCCTTCAGCAGATTTTATTGTCGGCTCAAATGTGACACTGAACTTCATTGTACTGTTTGCCCTCTTATTTGGGTTAGGTATAGTTGTTGATGATGCCATTGTTGTCATTGAAAATACCCATAGAATTTTCACCCAAGGCAAAGGAAAGATTAGCAGCGTAGATGCAGCAAGATATGCGGCAGGTGAAGTCTTCGTTCCTGTTCTAGCTGGTACATTAACAACACTTGCTCCCTTTATTCCATTATTATTCTGGCCCGGGATCATTGGTAAGTTTATGATTTACCTCCCTACCATGCTCATCTTTACGCTTACCGCATCATTGATTGTGGCCTATATCATGAACCCTGTATTTGCAGTAGATTTCATGGCACATGAAGAACATGGTGAAGAGAAAAAATCAAACGTCTTCAAAAAACCACTATTCTGGTTATTGTTGATCATTGGAGGATTATTTGACTTAGCAGGTTATGGCAGTGATATGTCGAACTACAGATTTGTAGGAAACTTGCTGATTTTCTTTAGCTTGTTGATGGTCCTTAATAGCTATGTTTTAACGGATGCCATTAACTTCTTCCAGAACAAATTACTTCCAGCCATGATGAACAAGTATGAGCAGTTGTTAAAATGGACGACTGTTGGCTGGCGACCAGTCAAAATGTTGATTGGCACTTTTATTTTACTCATCTTCTCCTTTGTATTTTTTGGAATGCGTAATGTTCCTGTGGTTTTATTTCCTTCAGGTGATCCAAATACAATATATGTTTACTTGAAACTTCCTGCAGGTACAGCTGTCCAATACACTGATTCTGTTACGAAGGTTTTAGAAACAAGAATCAATAAGGTATTGGGAACAGACAACGGCAAGAAAAATGAGCTGGTTGAAAGTGTAATTGCCAATGTTGCTGTAGGTGCCAGTGACCCTAACAGTGGCGACAGAAGTACAAGACCTGAGCTTGGAAGAATTCAGGTGAATTTTGTACCATTTGAAGAAAGAGATGGGAAGGGCACATTAGTATATCTTGATGGCATCCGCGAAGCCATAAAAGGTATTCCTTCTGCTGAAATCAGTGTTGCACAAGAGAGCAATGGACCGCCCACACAATCTCCAATCAACATTGAAATCTCAGGTGACAATTTCGAAGACCTCACCAGTACTGCTATCAATTTGAGAAATTATCTAAACGATAAGAATATACCTGGTGTTGAAGAATTAAAAATCGATATCGATTTCTCCAACCCTGAAATCACATTAG
>CAZDTN010000037.1:0-13977 GCA_964508355.1 uncultured Sphingobacterium sp. | reverse complement strand
AATTCAGCTTTGTTCATAAAAGAAAATTTAATTGGTTTGTGTGAAACAAATTTAGAAGCTTTTTTAATAAACAAAAATTTTTTTCTTGATTATTTTCCGCTAAAAACCAGTCCAGATCTGCATTTTAGCCTATAAATAGCTTCTATTTTTCCACACTTATTGCACAATCTCCATAATTGTCCTGTAACCCAGCACTTGATCTCCCCATTTTTGATTTGCTTTCAAACGTAGTGCCGGCGCATGGTTGGTGATATAACTATTGTATTGTTCAAGTGAATCAGCATAAAATTGAGCAGCATAAGTAATCCCTTCTTGTTCATCAACTTCTAAAATTTTCAATAATTGATTTCGCTCAAACAGGCCACTGGACATCATTTCAGGAATGTGTATTGTTTTCATCCACACTAGCCAATCTTCATGAATGGTGTGCGAAACCATATAAGTGATATTGTAAAGAATCATGGGTTGATAAATTAAAGGGCGAGTTTTAGGTAAACGGGGCAATGATCGCTGTGTTTAATGTCAGGGTAAATCTCTGCATCTTTTATTTTTTGGGAAAGATCGTTTGTTACATTGATGTAGTCTATTCTCCAGCCCTTGTTATTTAAACGAACACTTGGAAAACGCTGACTCCACCAGGAATAACGATGAGGTTCTGAATGTATTGCTCTGAATGAATCAGTCCATCCTGATGCAAAAAAATCATCCATCCATGCTCGTTCTTCTGGAAGAAATCCCGTTGTGTTTTTATTTCCTTTAGGATCGTGAATATCAATTTCTTTGTGTGCAATATTATAATCGCCACAAAGTATTATGCCTTCATGTTTCTTTTTGATCTTGTTTAGATAAGGTAGCATTTCATTCAGCCATTCCATTTTAAACGACTGTCGCTCGTCTCCAGAAGTACCTGAAGGGAAATAGGCATTGATCAACAATAGTTTACCAAAATGTAATTGTATTACCCTTCCTTCGTCATCACTTTGTGCATGTCCATTTCCATGCTCTACTTTGTCGGGTTTAATTTTTGTAAAAACTGCAACACCACTATATCCTTTTTTTGAACGAGCGCTAAACCAATAATCATGATAACCTAATGAATTGATGGCAGCAACATCTACATCTTCTTTGTTTGCTTTTGTTTCTTGCACACATATGATGTCAGCGGGATCTGTTTTAAGCCACTCAATAAATCCTTTTTTTATTGCAGCTCTAATACCATTTACATTATAGGAAATGATGCGCATAGCAGTAAGATTAGTCTAAAATTGGTCTTAACCATTTTTCTGCTTCGGGTTTGTCCATCTCTTTTCTGGTTGCATAATTCACCAATTGATCTTGGGTGATTTTACCTACACCAAAATACTTTGATTCAGGATGCGAAAAATACCAGCCACAAACAGATGAAGCCGGATACATGGCTAATGACTCAGTTAGTTCAATGCCCGTTGTTGACTGTGCATTTAATAGTTTGAACAATTTGTGTTTTTCTGTATGATCAGGACAAGCAGGGTAGCCAGGTGCTGGCCTTATACCAATATAATTTTCCTTGATCAACTCTTCATTTGATAAACTTTCATCTGTAGCATACCCCCAGTATTTGGTTCTTACTTCAGCATGCAAGTATTCAGCAAGTGCTTCAGCGAGACGATCAGCCAAGGCTTGCAACATAATTTTGTTATAGTCGTCATGCTCTTGTTCAAATCGCTTGATATAAGGTTCAATTCCTTGAATAGTCACTGCAAATGCACCAATATGGTCTTGCTGTTTGCATTCGGTAGGTGCAATAAAGTCGGCCAAGGATAAATTGGGTTGATCAGCTGCTTTTTTCATTTGCTGACGAAGGAATTGAAGTTGTACTTCGTTGCCTTGTTTTTCATCAAGTACATGCACAGTATCACGTCCGTCACTGTTTGCAGGCCAGAAGCCAATGACTGCTTTTGGTGTTAACCATTTTTCTTTAACCATTTTGGTAAGCATACGATTGGCATCATCAAACAACTTAGTTGCTTCTTGACCAATTACAGTATCATTTAAAATTGCTGGAAACTTACCATGCATTTCCCAGGCAATAAAGAATGGTGTCCAGTCGATATATGGAATTAAGGTTGCAATATCCAGTTGCTCAATCTCTTTATACCCTGTAAAGTTGGGTGTATTGAATTTCGTATTGCCCCAATCAATTTTAAATTTATTTGCTACAGCTTGTTCGTAGGTAAGTAATTCTTTGCTGTTCTTTTTGTTGTTAAACTCTTCACGAAGCTTAGCATATTCGATTTTTATATTTCCCAGTAGCTCCTCTTTATTCTTGTTCAACAAAGATCCTGCTACTGATACACTTCTTGAAGCATCTAATACATGTATAACACCATTGTCATACTGTTCTGCTATTTTCAAAGCCGTGTGCATTCTGGAAGTTGTAGCACCGCCAATCAATAAGGGTTGTTTCATGCCACGTCTTTTCATTTCTGAAGCCACATGAACCATTTCATCAAGTGATGGTGTAATCAATCCACTCAGCCCAATAATATCTGCATTATGCTTTTCGGCTTCGTTTAAAATCTTGTCTGCTGCAACCATCACACCAAGATCAATGATTTCGTAACCATTACATCCAAGTACAACTCCAACAATATTTTTACCAATATCATGTACATCCCCTTTCACGGTTGCTAACAAGATTTTACCTGCAGATGAGGCATTTTGTTTTTCAGCTTCAATGTAAGGAGTTAAAACGGCAACGCTTTTTTTCATCACACGAGCGCTTTTCACCACTTGTGGTAAAAACATTTTTCCTAAACCGAATAAATCACCAACGACATTCATGCCATCCATAAGAGGGCCTTCAATTACATCCAATGGCTTAGGGTATTTTTGCCTAGCTTCTTCAGTGTCTTGGTCGATGTATTCGGTAATACCGTTAATCAATGCATGTTTTAGTCTTTCCTCTACTGTGCCATTTCTCCACTCTTCAGAACGTTCTTTTGTTCCTTGTCCTTTTTCTTTAACCGTTTCAGCAAACGCAATAAGCTTTTCAGTTGCTTCGTTGTTGTCATTATTCCTGTTCAGAATAACATCTTCACATAAATCTCTGAGTTCAGGCTCAATTTCATCATATACAACCAATTGGCCTGCATTTACAATGCCCATGTCCATGCCTGCTTTGATAGCATGGTAAAGAAATACGCTGTGCATGGCTTCTCTCACATGTTCATTTCCACGGAAAGAAAAAGAAAGGTTGCTCACACCTCCAGAAATTTTAACCAATGGAAACTTTTGCTTTAACGTTCTTGTCGCTTCTATAAAGTCTACACCATAGTTATTGTGCTCTTCTAGTCCAGTTGCTACAGCAAAAATATTGAGGTCAAAAATAATATCCTGAGGTGGGAAACCAACTTGCTGGGTTAGTATTTCATAAGCCCGTATACCAATATTTACTTTACGCTCGTAGGTGTCTGCTTGTCCCTGTTCATCAAAAGCCATCACAATGACAGCTGCACCAAAACTTCTGCAAATGACTGCTTGTTCTATGAATTTTTCTTCTCCTTCTTTTAGTGAGATGGAGTTAACGATACATTTACCCTGCACACATTTTAATCCTGCTTCAATGATCGAAAACTTTGAGGAGTCGATCATGATGGGAATTTTTGCAATATCTGGTTCGCTTTGCAAGAGGTTCAAAAACTTGACCATTTCTGCCTCACCATCCAGTAGCGCATCATCCATGTTGACGTCTAGGATCTGTGCGCCGTTTTCAACTTGTTGGCGGGCAACCGATAATGCTTCCTCGTATTTCTCTTCTTTGATTAATCTTGCAAATTTCTTAGAACCTGTTACGTTTGTTCTTTCTCCAACATTCACAAAATTGGTTTCAGGTCTTATCACCAAAGGTTCTAAGCCTGCCAACCGCATATAGGGTTTGATATGGTATCTGGTTTTGCTCATCTCTACTGCTCGTGGTTTTCTAAACTGGTTTCAACTACGGGAAGCAATCTTGGTGGAAGTTTTTTTACATGATTGGCTATGTGCTCAATATGGTCAGGCGTTGTTCCGCAACAGCCTCCTACAATATTGACAAAGCCATTCTTTGCCCATTCTTCAATGAAGTGTGCGGTTTCATGTGGTTCCTCATCATATTCGCCCATAGCGTTGGGTAGACCTGCATTTGGGTAGGCTGAAGTGAAGCAGCTGGCTATTTGAGCTAACTCTTCAATATGAGCCCTCATTTGGTTTGCACCTAATGCACAGTTCAGCCCAATACTTAAAGGCTTGGCATGTTCAATGCTTGTATAAAATGCTTCCAGTGTTTGTCCGCTTAATGTCCTGCCAGAAGCATCGGTGATGGTACCGCTGATCATGAGCGGAAGTTCTGGAAGTTTATGGTCTCTAAAATATTTTTTGATGGCAAAAATGGCTGCCTTTGCATTGAGGGTGTCAAAAATGGTTTCCACAAGCAAGAGGTCAACACCCCCATCAACCAAAGCCTTTACCTGTTCGTAATAAGCAGCTGCAACTTCATCAAAACTAATACCTCTAAAACCTGGATTGTTTACATCTGGGGATAATGATAAAGTTTTGTTCATGGGTCCAATTGCTCCCGCCACAAATGGTCCGCCTGCTGCAGCACGTTCAGGATGCTTTTGTTTAAAGACATCAACTGCAACTCTGGCACATTTTGCTGCTGCAATATTCATTTCATAGGCCAGGTCACTCATGTTGTAATCTGCCAATGAAACAGCTTGGGCATTGAATGTATTTGTTTCAATGATATCTGCACCTGCTTCCAGGTATTGGAGGTGTATTTCTTGGATGATTTGCGGCTGTGTTATACAAAGTAGGTCATTATTTCCCTTCAAATCACTTTGCCAATCAGCAAATCTCTCGCCTCTGTAATCGGCCTCTTGTAATTTATGTCGCTGGATCATGGTGCCCATCGCTCCATCAATGACCAGGATTCTTTCCTTGAGTAAGGTTGCAATGTCTTTCATGTTATGCTTAAGAGCTGCAAAGATAGTATAAATGATTGGCCAGGCAAGGCTTTCAGCAGATAAAGAAGCTTTGTTTTTGATATATTTGCACTAATATGAATCTTTCTTCTCATCTATTGGAAGCAGCTGTTAAAGAGTTCAGCAAATTGCCGGGAATTGGTAAAAAAACAGCGTTGAGGTTGGTGTTGCATTTATTGAAACAGGATGCAACAGAAGTGTCTCAATTCAGTGAGACCATAGCCAGGATGAGAGCAGAAATTAAGTTTTGTTCAACTTGTTTTAATATCTCCGATCAAGATCAATGTTCAATTTGTAAAAATGCTTTAAGGAAGCGAGATATGGTTTGTGTGGTAGAGAGTATTAGGGATGTGATTGCCATTGAATCTACAGAACAATACAATGGATTGTACCATGTATTGGGGGGTGTTATCTCTCCATTGGATGGGGTTGGTCCGGATCAGCTGACTATTGCCTCACTTGCCGAAAGGGTAGTGAATGATGGAATCAATGAAGTGGTCTTTGCTTTGAGTCCAACCATACAAGGGGATACTACCATTTATTATATCAGGAAGAAGTTAAATAAACCTGATTTAAGATTTACCACAATTGCCAGAGGAATTGCATTTGGTGGGGAGTTAGAGTATGCTGATGAAATGACCTTGGCAAAAAGTATACGTAACCGACTGCCGGTTGACAGTTATATCCAATAGCTATTGTTCGTTTATCTGGTTCAGGTCAATCAGAATTTCATTGTCCCAATTAGCTCTTATATTAATAGGCTTTTTTCTGGCTACTACTTTTTCTGGCTGTATTTTTTTCCAATAGTCGCCTGTATCCCATTTCCCATTATTATTAATATCAAAGAGAATTTTTACATCATAGTCGCCTGGTTCAAAAAGCTTAATACGGTACCTGGATTTTTCAAGTGTTTGTTTTAGAAAGGTTTTCGCATTTTTATTCAAGTATACAATGGGGTGAAGCGTAGAGTCAATATTCTCGATTTTTAGATCGATACTACCGTAATCTGATTCTTTTTTAGCGTTGAATGATAGTGTATCTGTTTTGAGGATTGCATTTTCTAATGTATCTGATGCAAAATCTTTTTCAATGATAAGGTTATACTTTGATCCTTCTTTCCAAATTGTTTTCAGTGTAATTTTTTTGTTTGTTGAATCCAAGTCGACCGTAAATGGTAGATTTTGAAAACTGAAGTCGGTTAAACGCAACTTACTGCTGTCAAATGTTTTTAAGGGATGTTCTGATGTAAAAATCAGGTCAGATAAAAGATCCTGACGACCACCATCAAAGTTATTTGAAAACCTTAAACGTCTGTCCTCTGTCTTCTTCGAAGGTGCTTTGGTAGTAGGTTTTTTGGCTATTGTTGTATCTGTTCTTGCTGCTTCAAATGCGTAAAGAACAACACTCGTGTCTTCACCAATTGTTATGGTATTGTTCATAAATGCAATCAATTCGCTAGACTGATCATATTTCCTATCACCATTTTGATCTTTGAGTGCAAAGAGATTGTATTTGCCAGGTTTAAGATTTCTGAATAAGAAACTTCCATCCCCTTTTAGTCTTGCGAAATACCGGGGTTTAATTTTTGTTACCGCCGAATCATCAAAATTATTATGCAATATTGCTATTAATGTGCTATCCGTTACGCCTGTCTCTGCGATATATACTTGTCCAGTTAAAAAAGCAGAATCAATGTATGTTCCGGTAGAAAATGCATAGTTGAAGTTTTTCAAGATATTGCCTTCATTAATGTCCTTGATCGACTCTCCAAATTCAATGGAGTAGGTTGTGTTGGGTTCTAATGTATCCTTTATTTTTATTGTAATGGTCCTTAGTTTTCCGTCTGCATTTGGATTGGATTTTGGAATAGGGGAGTAGGTGATTTTCTCAAACGGATTATCCAAGGTTACATATTCATCAAAATAAAGGGTGATGCGATCTGATTTGAAATTAGTTGCGTTTACACCGGGGACTGCCATAACCAATTTAGGTGGTAAAGAGTCTTTAGGGCCACCTGTAGGTGCAACTTGTTGTCCGCACGAAACAAAGAAAACAGCACCAATCAATATCCAGTAAATTTTATTCATTGCAATGCAAAGTTAAATATTTCCTCTTCAGTACAAGTAATTGAAAGGTTACATGAAATCTGCCTCTTCCTCAGTTTCTATGACCTCCAACTTATTGGTCTTTACAAAATTACACCAGTGACAATCCTCTTTTCCACAACCTTTATAAAATTGGCGGGCTTGTATTTTTTCCCAAACACTTTTTATTTGTTCTCTTACCACATCTGTATCTGTTTTTGTAATTTCTACTTTCTGTGATTTGATTTCTTTTTTGTTGTTGGGTTCAATGAAGTCAAATTCTGTGCTTCTTACCTGATATTTACCTTGGTCACTGTTGTCGATTAAGATTTTATAAAACACGGCCTGTCGCCAGTAATCGCCGCCATTAGGTGGATCTAGTTCAGGGTTTTTCATTTTTTTAGAAGCGTTATCAGGATTCCCTGTTTTGTAGTCTACCACATTGACATAATGGCCATCAAATTCCATTTTATCAATTTTCCCCTTCAATGGAACGCCATCCACCATTACATTTCTAATGTTGCGCTCAACCGATACAATCTTATTGAAGTTGTTTACTCTTTTGGTATAATAGTGTGCAAGTACTTCTTTTCCATATTCTAGTCTTCTTGCAAATTCTTCCTTAGTAAAGGATTCACGGTGTCTGTACATAAAATTGATGAAGTCGTCAATTACAATTTCCTGCTTTGGAAAATTCTTATTGGGATTATCTTTCATTCTACTGAACATCATCTCGAGCGCATAGTGTACAGCTGATCCAAATTCTAAGGTTTCATTTTTTGGGGAAGGTATTCTGATGAGGTTGCGATAATAGAATTCAAGTGGACAATTCAAGTAGTTATTTAAAGCAGTAACATTCATGGTGAATTTGTCCAATGCCTTGTCAATGATGTCCGAATCCATTTTATCAATTACCGGTTCATGGGATGATAGTAATCTGACCAGGTTGAAAGTTGCGATTTCATCCTCTGTAAGTATTACCTGTTCCTCAGAGAATGGATGATTAGCCTTAAGTTCCTCAATAAACATACTTGCTTCCATCTCTTTTCCATCTTCTTTATATTTGGCATAGGAGATGGTGAGGTATTTTTCCGCCCTGGTCAAAGCAACGTAAAACAATCTTCTTTGTTCTTCGTCTTTATCTACTTCTTCATTTGAAAGGAAAAGGGTGTCTGGTAGTGAGTAACCTCGACTACTTGCTTTTTTCTTTTCCCAATAAGATGCGTTGCAACCTGCAACAAAAACATGCTCATATTCTAAACCTTTTGAACCATGGGCTGTCAGTAGATTAACTCCTTTTTCGCTCCCACCTACTTGAACGATAGGTAACTTGATGTCTTCCGCCTTCATCATTTTGATGACTTTCACCAGTTTTTTTAAATCAAGTGTGTGGTCTTTTTTCGTTTCATTTTTCATGAAATCAAAAAAGGCGGTCAGTACCTGCAACTGCCAATGGTGATCTTGACCACGCATAATTACACCCAACAAGCCGGTGTCTCTGATAATTTTTTCGAGTAGTTGTTGAAGTGTAATATTATGTATAGAACCAATTATCGATTCAATTAATTTACCTGTTTGAGCAAGTTCATCAGAGATGTTTTTTTCAAAGAGTGAGCCTGCAACCTGATTTGTTTTTTCATCAATTATTCGTCTGAACCCTGTGCCCTCTTTTTTATAAAGTCTTTCGTTGTTTTCAATGCTCAGTTTAGCTATTTCTAATGGTTTGATCCCAAACCAATCAAAATGTAAAATTTCGAATAACATTTCGTCTCCGCTAAATGGCATATCCATTTCTGCATCGAGGTATTCAAAGAAGAGGATAATTTTTTTTATGAGTGGTAATGATAAAAGATCAAGATTACGTTTACTGAAATAATTGATTCTTTTACATTGAAGAAATTCTGCGATTTCTTCTCCATATTTATTTTCTCTATAAATAACAGCAATTCGCTTTGGATCAATTCCGCTTTGTATTAGTGTTTCAATCGATTGGGTAATGCCAATCATTTCTTCTCTTGGCGTTTTGTAGACTTTGATTATTGGAAAATCAGTTATGCCTTGTAGTTCTTTTTTTCCGGCAGTCAGCACTTTTGATAATCCTTGAATATGGTTAATTAACCGCTCTTTGTTAGCATCAATCAAAGATTTTGAGACATCAAGAATAGACTGAATCGACCTGTAGTTTTCAGTCAACATGATGGTCCTGATGTTTGGATATTTCTTAAGGAAACGGAGCATATTATCTACACTTGCACCTTGAAACCTAAAGATGGATTGATCATCGTCGCCCACCACAAATAAATTTGGTTCATCCCAATAGCTGACCAGCAGTTCTACGAGTTTATTTTGTGTGCCGCTGGTATCCTGATATTCATCTACCAATACATATTGGTATTGTTCTTGGTATTGTGCAAGTAATTCTCTTTTCTCTTCAAAGGCCTTTATCACCCAATTGATCATGTCGTCGAAATCATATCTTTTTCGATCAATCATTTTCTTTTGGTAAAGCTCAAATTCTTCAACAGCAGCAGCGAGCCTGGCCATTTTAATTTTTTCTTCATTTACCTTATCCTCTTTAAGATCGCCCGCATTGAATTGCTTGTATTTCTTCTTATAGATAAATTCATCTCTTGTTGGAAGACTCTCCAAGTAACTGTCAATTGCTACATTTATTGTTTCTGTGGACCATCCCTCTCTTTTCATGATACTGAAAAAATAAAGCAGGTGCTTAGCTTCGTAATAGACGTCGCCTCTGTATCGTTTTAATGGATTTCCTTTTTTGAAATTATCAATGAGTTCACGCACCAATGCAATGGATTCCAACTCTGAAATGGGGTCCATACTATTTTTATCGAAATGAGACAGGTTGTCTTGTATGACCTGGTTGCAGAAGGAATGATAAGTGTGGATGTTGACTTTATATGCATCTGGACCAATCATTTTGATTAGGCGTTTGCGCATGGCGATAGCGCCTGAATCAGTGAAGGTCATACAGAGAATATTTTCTGGTCGTGTATCTGTATCCAATAAAATTTTTCCAATTCTAATTGCAAGAATTTGGGTCTTTCCAGTGCCTGGACCTGCTATGACCATAACAGGACCTTCGGTGGTGTCAACTGCTTGCTTTTGTGCAGGATTTAAGGAGGCGTATTCTTTTTCAAAGCTGTTTTCCATGTACTATTTGGTAGTAGTCAAAATTAGTGATACAAGATAGAACAACTCCATCTAATTAGATGTTAATCCAGTGTATGGCAGTTTATAAATTACAGAAGACACAGTTTATTCCAGTCAGTCTCGATGTAGCATGGGATTTTTTTTCGCACCCAAAGAATTTGGCAGTGATGACACCTGAATATTTAAACCTCAAGTTTACCAATGAGTTGTATGGGGAAGAGATGTATCAGGGCCAAGTCATGACCTATAACGTAAAACCTATTTTAGGAATCCCTATGTTTTGGATGACTGAAATAACCCATGTGGTTCCCAAAAAGTTTTTTGTGGATGAGCAGCGCTTTGGTCCATATGCTCTATGGCATCACCAACACCACTTTAAGGAAGTGGAGGGTGGAGTAGAAATGACCGATTTAATACATTATAAAGCACCACTGGGGTTTCTTGGTGATATAGCGGTTGCCCTGTTTATCAAAAAACAGCTTGAAGGGATTTTTGAATTCAGAAAGAAGAAGGTTATTGAGCTGTTCGGCCATTAAATATTTCCTATTCCCTGTTCCCTGTTGCCTATTCCCTATTTTACTACCCCGGCATTCTCGAGATATACTTCTCTATTTGTTTGATTTGATCAACCACTTGAGCAGTAGAAGGTTTCTGTGCTTTTGCCTTTTTAAAGAAATCTTTAGCAGCCCTGAATTCTCTTTTTTGCATCATGATCTGACACATTTGCAAATAAGCCATGGCAGCACTTTCTTTATCGGGAATGCCAGCGCGAAGTGCTTGTCTGATCAGACTTTCACCTTCCTTCATGTTGCCTTTTTGCATGGCCATCATCCCCAATTGTAATTTATTGGCACCTTCCGCTTCTTTCATGGGTAAACCAAGGTCAAGGCTTTTTCTCATGTGTTTTTCTGCTGAGTCAAAATCTTGTTTGGTCATAGCAATATTCCCCTTGAGGGTATAGTATACTGAACGGATGGGCTTATAAAGTAAGTTCGGGTATTGAATACCGTTTAAGATTTTTTCAGCACCTTCAAAGTCGCCTTCTTCCAGGAATTCCTGAATTAGTCGCAAGGGGCCAATAAAGAAATGGGTGAATATGGAAAGGACAGCAATCAGATAAAGGGTCAATGAAGGCCAGAATCCCCATAAAATATTCGCCACAATAGCCAGGGCCAAGGTCACTATACCGATAATGAAACGGTATTTGATGTAAAAGTTATACAATTTCATAGTAGACAAAGATAAGGAAAGCAGAGCCTATCCGATAATTCAATAAATTTAATGGACAAAATCTTGCCATGAAAAAAGTATATTATGTGGGCGACTGGGCTATTTTAACGGGTCCTGTTTTTGCCGAAACACCTTTTCACCATAGCCCCAAAGGTTTAGAAATATTCAATTATGGGGTTTGGCTTAAAGATGCACTAGAGAAGCATCCTGAGTATCAAGTGAATTCAGTTTCTGCATGGGATTTTTACAATAACCTTGGTCCTGGGGATTATGAACAATTATTGCTCGACTATGACCTAATCATATTTAGTGATGTGGATGCTAAACTTTTTCAACTGTCACCCAAATTTTTTGATCGTTCTAAGTTTGGGAAGGAGATACTAACTTTCCCAGATCGTATCCGTCTTTCTGTAGAGCATGCGCACCAGGGTGGCAGATATATGTTTTTGGGGGGATGGTATTCTTTCACAGGTGAATTGGGTAAGGGTGGTTGGGGGAGAACTCGTTTGAGAGAAATGTTACCAGTTAAATGTTTAGATTATGAAGACCTGATAGAAACGACTGAAGGTTTTACTATGGAGGTAACTGAAGAGGGTAAAAAGTTATGCCCAGAATTAAATCTTGATGGTTGTCCTCCTATTTTAGGCTACAACCAAACTATCGCATTAGAAGATGCAGTAGTCATTGCCCGTTTCAAAGAAACCGGAGATCCTGCAATCATAATTAAAAATACCGGTGCGGGTAAAGTACTTGCATACACCTCTGATCCTAGTCCTCATTGGGGGTGCAATTTTGTTTATTGGGACGGATACCCTGCATTCTGGCAAGCATTGGCAAAACTGGTTTTGTCATGAAGTGCCAGCTTATTCTATTGTTTCTTTTCTTTACGGGAATCGGGTTTGCTCAAACCCCTGATTTAATGCCGTTGCCTTCGAGCTATAAATTAGGTGATGATCGATTTGCAATCAATTCTTCATTCAATATTGAAGTAAGTGGACCAGCTGATACAATCATATACAAGGAAGCATCGAGGTTTTTTCAACGGTTATCAGAACGTACTGGGATATTCTTTAAGTCGTGGTTGGTTACTGCAAAAAATAAGCTGACAACAAACGGATTAAACATCAAGATTAAAGCCAAAGGGACTGTCTCGCTAGGGATGGATGAGTCTTATGTTTTGCAAGTGGACAAACAGCAAATTATCATTGATGCAAATACAACAGTAGGTGGTATAAGAGCATTGGAAACACTATTACAACTTATTATTTCAGACAATAACGGCTATTACTTTAAAGGAATTACAATTAATGATGAGCCACGATTTTCTTGGAGAGGCCTGTTGATATCACAGCCCTATCACTTTATGCCAATGGATGTAATCAAAAGGACATTGGATGCCATGGCGGCTGTAAAGATGAATGTGTTACACTTTTATATTAGTGATGATCAGGGTTATCGTATAGAGTCTAAAGTCTACCCTCGATTACATCAAGTTGCTTCTGAAGGTTTATATTTCACGCATGAGCAAGTGAGGGAAATGGTGGAGTATGCTCGCCAAAGGGGAATCAGGGTTGTTCCAGAAATTGATGTGCCTGGCCATTCAACTGCTATGATTTATGCTTATCCTCATCTGGCTTCGGTAGTTCGCAATTATGAATTGCAAGATCATTGGGGTGTATTTGATCCTACCTTGGATCCAACAAAACCATCGACATATTCTTTTCTTGATTCATTGTTAACGGAAGTCGCCTCACTCTTTCCTGATTCATATTTTCATATTGGTGGTGATGAAAATACAGGTCGTGATTGGAAAAGAAATCCTACGATCCAGGCTTTCATGAAAGAAAAAGGTTTCAAAACAACCCTTGATCTTCAAAATTACTTCAATAGAAAAATACAAGCTATACTTCAAAAAAATGATAAAATAGCCATTGGATGGGATGAGGTGTTGATGAAAGAAGTAGACGCAAAAACAGCGAAACAATATTTTCTGGATGGGCAGTTCGAGAAACTGATAGAGCCTGATGTGCCAAAAGATATGGTTATACAATCTTGGAGAGGCATGGAAGCTTTATTGTCTTCTGCTAAAAATGGGTACAAAAGTATTTTGTCAAAAGGATATTATATTGATCTTGTTCAGCCTGCATCTTACCATTATTTAACTGACCCTATCCCATTCCGGAATGAAGTCATTGTTCCTGATAGCGAAGCAAATTTCGACCGATTTGAATCTGATATCATTAAAAAAATTCAACAAGGAGAAAAGCTGCTTTCAAATGAAGAAGAAAAATTAATCCTGGGTGGAGAGGCTACGATGTGGACGGAACATGTTAGTGCAGAGACATTTGATTCTAGGGTGTGGCCAAGAACGGCAGCAATAGCTGAACGGTTATGGTCGCCTGCAACAATTAGAAATGTTGAGGATATGTATAGGAGAATGGATATTATTTCTGTTCAATTAGAATCATTAGGACTCACACACATCA
>CAZDTN010000036.1:2063-14326 GCA_964508355.1 uncultured Sphingobacterium sp. | reverse complement strand
TTGTTGTAGCTAACTTAAGCTCACAATCTCAAACTGTTGGAAACGACAATAAGAAAATTCAGCAGGTGGCTTCAATTTCAGCAAACAATGATGCTGAAATTGGAAAGTTGATTGCTGAAGCTATGCAGAAAGTAGGTAAGGATGGTGTAATCACTGTTGAAGAAGCTAAAGGAACTGAAACTTCAATCGATATCGTAGAAGGTATGCAATTCGACAGAGGATATATTTCTCCATACTTCGTTACCAATGCTGATAAGATGGAGTGTGAATTGCAAAATCCATTTATTTTGATTTATGACAAGAAGATTTCAGCAATGAAAGACATCTTGCATATTCTTGAAAAAGTTGCTCAGCAAGGAGCTCCTTTGTTGATTATTGCTGAAGATCTTGAAGGTGAGGCAATGGCTACTTTGGTAGTAAACAAACTTCGTGGTACATTGAAGGTGGCTGCTGTTAAGGCTCCAGGCTTTGGTGATCGCAGAAAAGAAATGTTGCAGGATATCGCTATCCTTACAAAAGGTATCGTTATCAGTGAAGAGCAGGGTTTCAAATTAGAAAATGCAGACCTGACTTATCTTGGTCGTGCTGAAAGAGTAACAATCGATAAAGACAATACAATCGTTGTAGGTGGTAAAGGCAAGAAAGACGATATCAACGCACGTATTGCTCAAATCAAGTCTCAAATCGAATCAACAACTTCTGATTACGATAGAGAGAAACTACAAGAGCGTTTGGCTAAATTAAGTGGTGGTGTTGCGGTACTTAATGTAGGTGCTGCTACAGAAGTAGAAATGAAAGAGAAGAAAGATCGTGTAGACGATGCTTTGCATGCAACTCGTGCTGCAGTAGAAGAAGGAATTGTTCCAGGTGGTGGTATTGCTTTTATCCGTGCTATTGAATCACTCGACAAGAAAAAAGGTGCAAATGAAGATGAAACTACCGGTATTGCTATAGTTCGCAGAGCATTAGAAGCTCCATTACGTACCATCGTTTACAATGCTGGTATTGAAGGATCAATCGTTGTGCAAAAAGTGAAAGAAGGTAAGGCTGATTTTGGTTACAATGCACGTACCGACAATTATGAGAAATTGTTGACTGCTGGTGTAATTGACCCAACTAAGGTGTCTCGTGTAGCGCTAGAGAATGCTGCTTCAATTGCAGGTATGTTGTTGACTACTGAATGTGTAGTTGCTGATAAGCCTAAGAAGGAAGAGCCAGTTCACGCACATGGTGCTCCAGGAATGGGTGGTATGGATTATTAATTATCCCTCTAGAAATAGGAAAGGGTTCTGTGAAAACAGAACCCTTTTTTTATGGAATAATTTATACTGTTGTAGATGGGGTATTGGCTTGTACGTTAACCCTAATGGCTCCTAAAACAATGAATAATTGTGCCAATATGTAAGTCGACATAATTAGAATACCCGCCATGGAAAATGATTCTTTAAACATGTTTAAAGCCAGTAAAGAATCTGATGTTACAAACAAGGTAGCTCCAATGATAAAATACAGAGCAGTTTTATTTTCCAATTTTTGGTACTGCCAAAGAGCAGCAGAAAGCATTGTACTTATGGTAATACCATAAATTAAAACTGGAATTCTCATTTTACCTAATGTGGGCCATAGGATATACATGAATTCCACCAAATATGCCATTACGGCAATAAGCATTATAGGTCTTAATTTGAAGAATGAGTTTTGATCTGATTTTGTTTTTGCAAAATAGATGATGTAAAAAACATGAGCCATCAGAAAAGAGAGGAGCCCTGGTACAAATAAATTAGGCATTTGCAATAAAACATCTCCAATCCAGGAAAAAACTAACCCCAAAAGGATGTTGTCTTTGAAAAAAGATGCTTTAGGTTGTTGATAGGCCAAATAGATAGCACCTAATAATGGGATTATCAGTGGCTTGCTGATATAGCGAAGCGATTGGTTATTGGTAGCAACAAAAGTGATTTCAAGTAAACTTACAATGGCAAAAAGGAAAAAAAGCTGGTTGGGTTTTGGTTTCATTGATGTAGTTGTTCGTGAGAAATAACTTTCTTCCACGATTGCATCAGCACATATATACGTAATTTAGAGAATTATTATGTTATATACTGAAGACGAAAAGAAATTTATAGATTATTGGGAGAAAAACCGTGCTTATCAAGCAACATTGCAATACCAATTACTTTTTGGATTGCCGATTGGACTTCTGTTTTCACTCCCTATTGTAATCAATTTTTTACTGGGTAAGTTCTGGTACAAAAGAGCAGACGCTGTAGGATTGAGTCAGTTTAATCCTTTTGTTTTGGTATTTGCGATACTACTTATTTCTATATTTATCGCTATAGTAAACAGGAAATTTCGTTGGGAAAAACTAGAGCAGCAGTATCTTGAACTACTTGCCAGAAAAAAAGAGGAAGATGAGTTAAATGCTTGATTTCAGTGTTTTTTTGCATCTTTGTAATCAATAAAATTTAAATACATGCGTCTAATAAGATTATTGTCGCTTTTAATCATGGTTTCTGTTTTAAATACAGGTTGCTTGAAGGATGGGTATGATTCATTTACCTGTACAGCTAAGCTACCTGAAATTAATGTTCCTGCTGCTGAAATAACTCAAGTTGAAGCTTATTTAGCAACTAAAGGAATCACTAACGCTGTCAAACATCCAACTGGTTTATATTATCTCATTGAAAATGAAGGTACAGGTAATAGGCCTACGCTATGCACTAATGTTGCCTTCACCTATAAGGGGCAGTTAATTGACGGGACTGTATTCGATCAGGCTACTACTCCAGTTCTGTTCCCATTAGGACAGTTAATCACAGGTTGGCAGATTGGTATTCCTTTGGTCAAAAGTGGTGGTAAAATTAGACTATTTATACCCCCATCTCTTGGCTATGGTAGTAGAGCATTAACGGGAATACCGGCAAATAGTGTATTGATTTTTGATGTAACAGTAATTGAGGGCTAAGATGCAAAACATAAGTATGCATCAACCTATTTCATTTTTTGACATTTTTAAAATTGGTATTGGTCCATCAAGTTCACATACATTAGGACCTTGGAAAGCGGCAAATCTTTTTTGTAAATATTTAATTCATCAACAACTTATTGATAAAACCGTTGGAGTAAAAGTTTTGCTTTACGGATCTCTGGCGAAAACCGGGAAGGGGCATGGAACAGATACTGCAGTTCAACTTGGACTATCTGGGAAAGATCCAGTTACATTTCCTATAGAAGAGCTTGCATCAACAATTGAAAATATTACTTGCAGTGCTGAAATCTTACTTGGAAACATAAAGCCTATATATTTTAATCCCGCTGTTGATATCGAATTTTTGTTTTCAGAATCCTTAGCTCATCATCCAAATGGGTTAACTTTTTTAGCCACTCTTTCAGATGGAGAAAATATCGCTAAAACATATTTCTCTATTGGTGGTGGTTTTGTTGAGCAGGAAGGAGTTGATACAGATCAGAAAAATGCAATCATGTTGCCATTCCCAATAAATACTGCAAATGATTTATTGCATTGGTGCATGAAAACTGGATTAGCAGTAAGTGAAGTTGTATTGGAAAATGAAAATGCATGGCGTTCTGAAGCTGAAACACGAAATGGTGTCTTAAACATTTGGAAGGTGATGTTTGAATGTATTTATAAGGGATGTCATACTACAGGAATACTACCTGGGGGTTTAAGTGTAAAGAGAAGAGCCAGTGACCTAAATAAAAAATTGCTTGGTGATGCAGTTTATGATAATCAACAAGAATGGATGAGTCAAATTTTAAAGAAGGGGAATGATTTCAGCTATATAGTTGACTGGGTAAGTTGCTTTGCTCTGGCAGTAAACGAAGAAAATGCCTCATTCGGTAGGGTGGTAACAGCACCCACCAACGGAGCAGCTGGTGTAATACCTGCTGTTCTCCAATATTTTATTGTTTTTTGTGATGGTAATCATGAAGATAAAGTTGTACAGTTTTTACTTACAGCTTCTGAAATAGGGAGCATCTTTAAAAAAGGGGCAACTATTTCTGCTGCCATGGGTGGATGTCAAGCTGAAATTGGAGTTTCCAGTGCTATGGCCGCAGCTGCACTTTGTGAATGTTTGGGAGGAACCCAGCGTCAAGTGTTGATGGCTGCTGAAATCGCTATGGAGCATCATTTAGGATTAACTTGTGACCCAATTGGTGGATTAGTTCAAATACCCTGTATCGAACGTAATACGATGGGTGCCATGAAAGCAATAACCGCTGCTCAACTCGCATTGCAAAGTGCACCTGACTTTGCTAAAGTTTCACTTGATTCGGTCATCAAAACAATGTGGGAAACAGCAAGAGACATGAGTGAAAAATACAAGGAAACCTCTGAAGGTGGCTTAGCACTTCAGATTCCATTAAGTCTTAGTGAATGTTGATTTAATATTTCTTTACGATGTTGTAGAGTGTATCTCTTTCAATAGCCTCTCTTCCCACTTGTTTAATCAAAGCAACCAATTCTTCTGTAGTCATGCTTGGTGTTTGTTCTTCACTGCCTGCCATGGAATAAATTTTGGTTGAATCGTCAATTGTGCCATCAATATCATTTACACCAAACGATAGAGTGAGTTGCGCTTGCTCTCGACCAAGCATAGGCCAATAGGCTTTGATGTGGTTGAAGTTATCAAGATAGATCCTTGAAATAGCATAAACTTTCATGTCTTCAATAGCAGATACTTCTGGAATATGACTCATCTCATTATCGTGGTTCCTGAATTTTAATGGAATGAACGTATTGAATCCATTTGTTTTGTCTTGCATGGCTCTTAATTGCTCCATATGATCAATGCGATGTTCATATTTTTCAAGATGACCATAGAGCATTGTGGCGTTACTGTGCATACCCAACTGGTGTGCAGTGGCATGAATATCTAACCAGCCTGCGGCATCAACTTTATCTGCACAAATCTGTTCTCTCACTTCTTGATTGAAAATTTCTGCACCTCCTCCTGGTAATGAATCTAATCCAGCATCATGTAAAAGTTTCATGCCTTCCAATCTGGAAAGTTTTGCTTTTCTGAACATATAATCCAGTTCAACAGCAGTAAAACCTTTGATGTGTAAATCAGATCTGTGTGCTTTTATCTTTGATAACAATTCTGCAAAAAAATGGATGTCCATTTTTGGGTGAACACCACCTACTATGTGGACTTCTGTAATGGGTTGTCCATCATAAGCTTTTACTTTATCTAACATTTCGTCGATACTCAATTCCCATCCCTCTTCTCTTTTTGAATAGAGTCTGGAGTATGAACAAAACTTGCATGAGAATACACAGACATTGGTAGGTTCAATGTGAAAATTTCGATTGAAATAGGTATTGTTGCCGTGTTTTCTTTCACGGATATAATTAGCCATGGCACCCAAAGTAGAAAGGCTTCCTTTTTCAAATAGCATCAAGCCTTCTTCTGGTGTAATTCTTACTTCATTTTCAATCTTATCTGCAATTGCCTTCATGTCGGCATTTAGTCCAGGAAGGTCTTTGAGACTTTTCAATTGTCCTATCATCACTGCAATATTTGTGCAAAATTACAGCTTGTTTCTTGATACACCTAAAGAGAAGTTATTGTTGACTAAGCTATAGCACCTGCAATACAGGCACACATTAAACAGGCTATCGTACCACCAATAAGCGCTTTAACACCTAATTCAGTCAGATTTTTACGTTGAGAGGGGGCCAGCTGACTAATTCCACCTATTTGTATCCCAATTGACGCTATATTGGCAAAACCACAAAGCGCATAAGTTGTGATCAAAATTGATTTTGGATCATTGATCAGACCATCTGCCTTCATCTTGCCGAAAGTGATATAGGCCTGAAATTCATTGATGATTGTTTTTTCACCAAGTAGCTGACCAACTGAAACCATATCCTGCTGATTAACTCCGATAACCCAAGCAATGGGTGAGAACACATATCCGAGGATCATTTGAAAAGATAGGGTTTCATAACGGCCATGGCTAAAATTATTGACCAGTGTATTAATACCAGTGAAGCCACCAATATATCCTAATGTTGCATTCAAAACATACATCAAGGCAGTGAATACAATAAGGATGGCACCCACATTTACGGCTAATTTTAATCCATCGGTAGTGCCCAATGAAATTGCATCAAGGGCATTGTCACCAAATTTTTCTTTACTCAGTACTATTTTCTGGTCGATGGCTTCGGTTTGAGGGAATAATATTTTTGAACAAACAATCGCTGCTGGAGCACTCATGATTGACTGACTCAACATATGCAAAGCGAAAAAATGTTGCTGAGCCGGATCATTACCACCTAGAAATCCAACATAAGCAGCAAGAACTGAACCTGCTGTATTTGCCATGCCACCCACCATGATACAAAGTATTTCACTTCTGTTCATTTTTTCCAAAAATGGGCGGACCATCAACGGAGCTTCCGTTTGACCTAAAAAAATATTGGCTGCAGTAGAAACACTTTCAGCTCCTGATACTTTCAATTTACTCAGAAGAAATGCGAAGAAATAAACTACTTTCTGCAGAATTCCTAGATAGTAAAAAAGCGCGGATAACGCAGCAAAAAAGATAATATTGGGTAAAGCCTGAATCGCAAATGTATATCCCCAGCTTCCTGATGGATCTGCCAGGTTGCCAAACATGAATTCAATTCCTTTGTGGGCAAGATTAATCAAATCAACAAAACGATCTGAAAGCCATTGTATACCTATTCTGAAAAAATTGTATTTGCCATGGGTTAATACACCGATGGCAAAGCCTATTTGAGCTACAATTCCAAAGGTTACGAGTCTCCAGTTGATAGCTTTCCTATTGTTACTCAGTAAATAACAAATTCCAATTAAAACAAACATCCCTAATAATCCGTGCGCAAGGTTCTCCCAGTTTGCTTCCATGTTAGTTTGGTTTGATGGCAATATACAATAATATTTATGACAAGAATGAGCGTAATTTATGGGCTGTCATTTTCCATAATTCTGTTAAGTCTTCGGAGACATTGAATTTAACTATGCAAAATCCATAACAAAAACCAAAGGCTAGAATTTTAATGGCGCTAACCATAATAAGCGGCAAAGGTAGCGGGATAAAATATATCAATGTAGCAAATCCAGTAGCTATAATCAAGGCAAGAATATTTTTAAATGAAAAAGGCTGAAGCCCATAAATTCGTTTGATAAATATAAATCTGATAAAGTTATATAGTACAATGGCTAAAAGGCTACCAATGGCTGTCCCAAGGATTCCATATTTTTTAGTTAGGAAATAGTTGAATAGTATAGAAACAAACACAAAAAACATATTTGTAAACAGGTCAATTCTCCAATGTTTGGAAAGTTGTAGTATTTGTGAATTAAGACCTGTACCCAGGTCGATCAATTTCCCAAACCCTAATACTAACATTAAAATGCCTAATCCACTATAAGCTTGACCAAGCAATTGCTCTAAGTATGGGATAGCCAAAACAACAACACCCATTATCCCTGCAGCGATAATTAAGAGATTTAAGGCTGTTTTCTTATATAGCCTATCGAGTTTATCTAAATCATTATTTTTCCATGCAAGAGCAATTTGAGGAGTAGCTGCAGAGACCATACTTCTTTGTGGCACATCCATCACCGTGATTAGATAGGTGGCAATGGTGAAAATTGCTGCATCGGCCAATCCGCCTTGTGATTGTGAAGCGATAATTAAGGTATCATTCGTTTTTGCAATAATATTTAAAACGGCACTTAAAAAATAGGCTCCTCCAAATTTAAACATGATGCCTTGATAACGTTTTGTGACTTTACTGGCCTTGAAATTGATGCTAAACTCTCCGCTTTTATAGACAATCCAAATTAAAATCACAACTGGGATAAAATAGAGTGAGGCATATGTGCCAATGAACCAATTAAAATCTGTTAGCCATCCCAATCCCCAAATAACGATTAATAGTAGCGTGAGTATTCTGAATAAAAATTCTTTTAAAAAATTGGCTATCACAGTACGCCCGATAATCCATGCAAATACCTCAAGCATGGAGATAGCAACCAATGATACAGTCAAAGGATAAACCCATTTAAATTGGGTAACTAAGATAGGAGAGCGATAGCCGAACTTTCTTAAGGCCCATGGCTCTACCAAAGGGAAAGCCATGTATACGAGAATACACATGGCTAAACCTATAACAAAGACCCAAGTAAGAAGATCGTTATCTCGTTTGGGTAAATGATGCTTGTAAAATGGGTAAAATTTCATGGCGACTGGCAGCGTGCCAGCAGCACAAATTGTTGAGAAAATAAGTGCAATGTCCATCAACACCCGCGTGAGGCCAAATTGTTCGGGGGTAAAAAATTTGGGGAATAAAATCAGTACATTAAGAGCGCCTATGGCAAATCCAGCATAGATAAAAAGTGAAGAATAAATACTTTGTTTTCTGATTGTTGCCATGGAAGCTAATGACTATGTTCAAATGTACTTCATTTAAAATTCTTGTTAGACAGTCGTCCAGGTTTTTGGCAATAGATCTTGTGTGTCTTTTGGGCCAAGGTTGAACCATTTTTTTGGAGCAATAACCATCTTATCTGTTCTTTCACTAAGCCAGGCTGTCCACCAACTAAAGCTGCTATTAGCAATTATATGGTATTTACATGACTGCATTGCTTTAAAATCTTCGTACATATTATGTGTATGGATAGTGCTAACTAGGGTGTAGGGTAGGTTTAAATGGAGATGTGTATTTACCCAGTTTACATCATCTGTAAATACAAATAATTTAAGAGAACTACTTTTGTTACTAAGTAGTGCTAAGGCTTGATTATAGTAACTATTTTCAAGGTTAGCATAAAAAGTTGCATAAGGTGGAATCAAATAATCTCCTTTTCTTATGTGAATTGCAACGCTATCAATTTTTTCAAGTTCCTCAATGAATGGAGCAATACTTCTATAGGATGCAGGCTCCATAGTAAAGGCTGAACTTATTTTTTCTTTTATAGAAGAAAAATACAATTCAGATTGCCAATATCCTTTTAAGTACACATTAGATCCTAATTTTTCAAAACCTGTTTGGTAAGCAAAATTCTTTTCTTGATAAAATCGTTTATATGAGACAGGAAGTATCCCTTGGACTATTCTTTCTATCCTGGAATATGGATGAAGTATGGCATATTCTTTTTCTGATGCTTCTTTCAACTTAATATTGAAATGGGATAGTCCAAGCGACCTTGCTGTGTTTCCTTCTTGAAATTGAATGCTAATTTTTAATTCAGTTTGATGGCGTGTTGCAAGGGATAAACCAGCTGCATATTGGAACAATTGATTACCCAATCCACCGTTTATTTCGGTAATAATCATTGATTGTTTATGTTTGAATTCAGTTTGGTTAATTCAAAAATTCCACAGCCATATTCTAAATTGAAATTTTTTTCACCTGCTTCAGAATAAGGGTTTGCTTCTTCAATGAGCTCACCCAGGTCATTAACATAAGCAAATGATTTTAAGGTCAATCCTTCAAGGTTGAATAAATTGAGCAAATAATGTATGTCAAAAACACGATGAGCATTAAATTCGATTCTTGGTCTACCTACTGGGGTAGACATGTATAGTATTCCACCTTCTTCTAGACAACTGGCAAGGTTTTTGATTCCTTTTTTGTGGCCATCTAGATCAAACGGATCACCATATCTACCAAGTCCAAAATGTTCAATTGCATGAAGACAAGATAGCGACGGTGTTTTTTGAGCAATGGCAAAAGTAGTTGACATCAAATCTGCTTGCATAAACTTGATATTTTTACTTTTACTTTCAATTTGTCTTATATCAATGATTTCAATTTTTCTGAAACTGGCCACATGAGCAACGAAGCCATCAATTCTTGAACCCACATCAATATGTCTTCTGGGATTGGCTTCAAAAATTTTGCTGGCTACATATAAATCTTGATGAAAATAGTGCCCTGATGCTACTCCTGCAGCATCATATCGATCGGCTAATAATGGATAAAATCCGGTTGACTTGAAATCTGTCTGTAATTGAAATTGCTTCTTGAAATTTTTGTAATCACGAACAAAAGGCAGAATGCCTCTTAGACCCATTCTGAATTGGTGCGTGTTGATACCGAATTGAGTAAGAAGATGTTTTATTTTTTCGAAGGTTGTCACCTGGGTAAAGTTAGAATAAAAAAACCGCCATCTAGTGGCGGTTTCAAAAGTACTAAAATAGTTATTTAGATATGTGATTCTATTTTCTTTACGAAGTTGTGTTTTGGTTGAGCACCGACTAATTTATCCACCACCTGGCCATTTTTAATAAAGAGAATAGCTGGAATAGATGTGATGCCATAATTCATAGAAAGCTGAGGGTTATGGTCAACATTAACTTTACCAATATTTACCCTTCCTTCAAATTCTTTTGAAAGTTCTTCTACTACTGGTCCAATTGCACGGCAAGGTCCGCACCATTCAGCCCAAAAATCAATCATTGAAAGTTTTTCAGAGTCTAAAACTTCTGTTTGAAAATTACTGTCGTTAAATTCCTTTGCCATGTATTAGGATTGAGTGTTAAATAATCAAGTGAGTTGCAAAATTAACTCCATTTTTTAATATTTGGTCATTCCGTCAGCAAACCTTTATAACGTGTCAACCTGGACATCAATCAAGGGGTTCATTTCGAGGAATTCAGCCATTTCGTCATTCATTTCAAACCCTTTTTCTGTGGTTTTCATCTGAACCAACAACTTTTCTACTTGATCAACCAAGATGACTTTCAGCCTTACTTTACCGGGGTGTTTTTTTAAGTTTTTTTGAAGAAAATCAACTTGTTCAGGTAAAATAGCTCCAGCTTGCATAGTCAATTGGACTTGTCTTGTAAATGCTCTTTTAATGGTTTCCAATAAACAGATTTCACTAACCCTGAAGTTCCATTCATTTCTGCTTTCCCATTTTTCATAATTGCCCCGAACAAAAATGCAGGTGCCTTGTGTGAAATAATTTGCAAAACGAATGTATTGGTCTCCGAATAACGTTATATCTGTTTTACCTGAAAAATCTTCAATGGTTATCGTGCCATATTTCTTTCCAGCTTTCGAAATTTTATGTAAAGAAGAAGTAACTAAACCGGCAATTTTAATTGTTTGGTTGGGGCTTTTCTGAAGTTCAATTCCACCTTTAAACTCATTAAAATCATTGATGGTTGTGATATTGTAATACTTCAGTTCGAACTTGTAATGGTCAAGAGGGTGACCACTTAAGAACATGCCTGTTACTTCCTTTTCTTTATCCAATAGTTCTGTAAGTGACCAGGTTGGACAATCTGGAATCTTTGGTGCGGGTATCTCCTGCACTAAACTTAAATCCCCAAATAAGGTATTTTGACTAGATGTAGATTGATTTTGCCAGATGTTGCCATATTTAATGATTTTTTCTAATCCATTAGAAGTATCACCTTCAGGTTGGAAGAAATATTGCGCGCGATGCAGCTCCGGAAAACAATCAAAGCTACCAGACATGGCAAGACTTTCTAGTGACTTCTTGTTGACAGTCCTCTGGTTAACACGCTTGACTAAATCAAAAATGGAGGCATACTGTCCATTTTTTTCTCTCTCTTCTATAATTGATTCTACGGCTGCTTCACCAACTCCTTTTAAACCGCCCAAACCTATGCGTATTTCTCCTTTTTTGTTGACAGCAAAACTTTTCAATGATTCATTGATGTTTGGTCCTAATACCTGCAGCCCCATACGCTTACATTCTTCCATAAAGAAGGTAATTTTATCAATTGAACCTGCATGGTTCAACACTGCTGCCATATATTCTGAAGGGTAGTGTGATTTGAGGTAGGCTGTTTGGTAGGCAATAAATGCGTAACACGTACTGTGTGATTTGTTGAAGGCATATTGTGCAAAAGCTTCCCAATCGGTCCATATCTTTTGCAGTTTTTCTTCTTCGAAACCTTTTGCGCTGGCATTGCTGATGAATTGACCTTTCATTTTGTCCAGTACCGCTTTCTGTTTCTTACCCATTGCTTTACGCAAAACATCCGCATCGCCCTTGCTGAATCCAGCTAATTTCTGTGCCAGCAACATGACCTGCTCCTGGTAAACTGTAATTCCATAAGTTTCTTCCAGGTACTCTTTCATTTCCTCCAAATCATAGGAAATGACTTCTCTGCCATGTTTCCTGTTGATGAAGTTGGGGATATATTCAAGTGGGCCTGGCCGATACAAGGCGTTCATGGCAATGAGGTCTTCAAACTTATCTGGTTTGAGATCACGTAGG
>CAZDTN010000036.1:0-1985 GCA_964508355.1 uncultured Sphingobacterium sp. | reverse complement strand
TTCAAACTGGAAAGTACCAATGGTCTCGGCTTTTTGGTAGAGCTGAAAAGTTTTTTCATCATCCAATGGGATTTTCTCAATGTCAATTTCAATCCCGTAATTCATCTTAATCAACTCTAATGAAGTCTTGATGATGTTCAGGGTCTTTAGACCCAAGAAGTCCATCTTGATTACACCAGCATCTTCAATTACACTTCCTTCAATTTGTGTAACCCACATAGGTGAGTCCTTTGCTATACAAACAGGTAGTAAATCAGTTAAATCTTGCGGGGCAATAATGATACCTGCGGCATGTATACCAGTATTCCTTACTGATCCTTCTAAGATTTCTGCTTCATGTAAAACCGAACTTCGAATATCATTGCCCTCATAAATCTCTCTCAGTTTTTTTACATTTTCGATATCATCCGGATTGAGACTTTCTTTTTCTTCCAAACTCTTTTCTCCTTTATAGGGAGCATGTAACAAACGCTTGAGAGAGACACCAGGCTTTTCTGGAACTAGTTTTGCTAATGCATTAGATTCTGGTAAAGGCAAATCTAATGTACGTGCAACATCCTTGATACTCATTTTTGCAGCCATGGTACCATAAGTGATGATTTGTGCAACTTGGTTCTTGCCATATTTATCAACAACATAATCGATTACTTTTTGACGACCCTCATCATCAAAATCAGTATCGATATCTGGCATTGATTTTCTATCTGGGTTTAGAAAACGCTCAAAAAGTAGGTTGTACTTAATGGGGTCAATATTGGTAATGCCGATACAATAGGCTACGACACTGCCAGCTGCAGAACCACGACCTGGTCCAATGAATACACCAAGATCACGTCCTGCTTTGATGAAGTCGGAAACAATTAAAAAATACCCTGCAAATCCCATTGTTCTGATGGTGAACAATTCAAATGCAAGTCGCTCTTCAATTTCAGGTGTAATGGTATCATATCTTTTTTTAGCGCCCTCTCTTGTAATATGTTCAAGATAGTCTTCTTGAGATTGGAAATTTTTTGGAACAGTGAAATGAGGTAGAAGTATATCCTTTTTTAAATCCAGAACTTCAACTTTATCTACTATTTCATTGGTATTATCAATAGCCTCTTGTAAGTCGTGAAATGTTTCCGTCATTTGATGAGTCGTCTTGAAAAAGAACTGATCATTAGGAAAGGCAAATCTTTTGTTTTTAAAACTGGCATCATCATCGGAAAATTCCCTTGCTGCAGGTGTAGAAACTTTTTCACCGGTATTGATACACAATAAAATGTCATGGGCATTGAAATCCTTCTGATCTACATAATGAGAGTCGTTAGATGCAATGACTTTAACATTGTATTTCTTGGCGAATTTCAGGAGCACCTTGTTTACTTTTTCCTGCTCTTCCATCCCATGACGCTGTAACTCTACGTAATAGTCGTCTTGAAAAATATTTAACCACCACTTAAATTCATTTTCACCTTCAGCCTCACCCTTTCTCATTATAGTTTGAGGTACCATAGCTCCCAAGCAGCAGGTTGTCGCAATTAGACCTTCATGGTATTTATGGATCAATTCCTTGTCAATCCTCGGATATTTGCTGTAAAGTCCCTCTATATAGCCTAAGGAAGTCAGTTTGGTCAGGTTTTTATAGCCTATTTCATTCTTGGCCAAGAGTATTTGGTGGTGTCGGGGATCTTTTTCCTCTTTAGAGAATGTTTTCCTATGCCTGTTTTCAGTAATGTAAAATTCACAACCTACGATGGGTTTTACCTTCAATGAACTATTTTTGTCGTTCGGGTCAATCCTGTGCTTGTAGGCCTCTGCCACAAACTGGAATACCCCGAACATATTTCCATGGTCTGAAATGGCGACTGCAGGCATGTTATCTTCCATAGCCTTTTTGTAAAGGGCTGGAATGCTTGAAGCACCATCTAGAAGAGAGTATTGTGTGTGGACGTGTAAATGTGAAAACCTTGGCATAAGTAGGAAATTCAAATTTCGTAAATAAA
>CAZDTN010000035.1:0-15629 GCA_964508355.1 uncultured Sphingobacterium sp. | reverse complement strand
CATTGATAACTTCGTGTGTGCATGCGGCAACTAAAAATATTGCCAATAGGGTTGTAATGTAACGGATCTTCATGGCGTAAAATAATGTGATAGTTCAATGGGTTTGACCTTCTACCGTGTTAAAAGATTAATGTCAATTATCATTTAACAGGCTTTTAAGAACCCCAAAACCATCAATTGTTTTATGTTTTTGGATTTATGTTACTAAAAACAAGACAAAGTCTATTCTACTTATCTAATTTTCAGTGTATTAAGAACGCCTCATTTAAAGTTTTATTGTGTACTCTCTTCAAAATTGAACTAAATACTAGGCCAAAATAGCCTCAATATCAGCTAGTTCTGTTTCTGAGAAGTCAGCTCGTTGGTGTGCGTTATAAGCATCATGAATATGACTAACCTTACTTGCGCCAATTAAAACAGAAGTGACTCGTTGATCTTTCAATAACCAGGAAATTGCCATTTCTGCGAGTTTTTGGCCTCTTTTTGCAGCAAAATCGTTCAGTTTTGCAATTTTTCCGAGTAAATCTGGTGTAATTTGCTCTGGCGGCAATGATGGATTTCTGGCTGCTCTTGAATGTTCAGGAATACCATTTAAATATTTATCACTTAATAGGCCTTGTGCCAAAGGTGAGAAAGCAATACATCCAACTTTATTTTTTTCCAGGGTCTCTAGCAATCCTTGCTCAGGAACACGATCAAACATTGAATATCTGGGCTGGTGAATAACACAAGGTGTTCCCAACTCCCTTAATATATCAAAAGCCTTTTGTGCCAAATCCGGCGGATAGTTCGAAATACCTGCATATATAGCCTTCCCTTGTCGAACTATCAGATCTAAAGCTCCCATACTTTCTTCGATTGGGGTATTGGGATCTGGCCTATGGTGATAAAAAATATCAACATAATCTAGGCCCATACGTTTTAAACTTTGATCAAGACTAGCTACTAAATATTTTTTGCTCCCCCAATCTCCATATGGACCATCCCACATGGTAAAACCCGCTTTGGTTGAGATGATCATTTCATCACGATATCGTGCAAAACCATCTTTTAAAATCGCACCAAAATTAGTCTCCGCACTTCCAGGAGGGGGACCATAATTATTTGCTAAATCAAAGTGGGTTATCCCAAGATCAAAAGCTGTATATAAAATATTTTCAAAATTTGAACGAAGATCAACATGTCCAAAGTTATGCCACAATCCAAGTGAGATTGCAGGAAGAACTAATCCACTACTACCACAACGGCGATAGGCAATTTTAGAATAACGAGATTCATGAGCAACGTAAGCCATATTTTTTGTTTTGGGACAGAAAGATACAAACAATTAAGAAGTCTAAAATACTACTCTTGCAAAACTCCCATAATTAGCTTTGATACAAGGAATAATACACTCATTTGCACTGATTTGAGTGGCATATCTTGGTAAAAAACGCATATTGGGAATAGCACCCTTGACTGCAGGATTTCTTTTAACTCTTTCCCCAGGAATAAAACTAGCACTTCGTAAGTTCAACTCTGGCTTATCTTTTTCATTATACAAAAACTTAATGCCCGTTACACTCTTTAATAGTGCATATGATATTAAGTGAGAAGTCTTATCTTCTTCTTGTACCTTTCTCAATACTTGTATGTCCTTCAGTTCACTATCACTGTTTAATGAGAAAACCAACATATTCCCAGCAGTATTGCGTATATATGATCTTGAGGAAACCTCAATAGGTAATTGAAAGGGTTGATAAGGTGTTCGTATGGTATTGAAAAGAGCTCCATCTGCATTATTTCCATTATATACAACACGGGGGGGAAGTGGATCAGATCTGAATAACGAACGACTATCCGTTATTGCACCTCTACTTCCTTCAGTTGTCCTATGCTCCATCAACAATGCAAATCCACCGTTTGTATAGGGTATTATTTCATCTAAAAAATAATCATCAAAAATTCTGCTTTCTGGTGTATGCTTAACTTTTAACTCTTTACGAAGACTGTCACTAAAAAATTCTTGATGCCAATGAGAAACATTACCAGTCTTCAAATCCACTACCAAAGAAAAAATACCTTGGGCATAATTTTTTTTACCCCCTGTGAAAATTGAAGCTGCAATTACACGATTATTCTTATTATCAATGGCAATTTTTAAATCTTTGATACCAATTTTATTATACTGAATAGTGGCATTTTTGACTTCATCAACACCACGAGGTTTAACTAATATGTCAGAGCGTGACAATGAGGTAGAAGCTTCCCCCAATTCATTTCGCAAAAAAACCAGATTACCATCATTGTCTAATTCAAATTGATTCAATTTGTCAGTACCCTCCGGAGTGGAGATCAACAATGCTGCTTGTTCTACCAGCTGCATACTATTACTATATAACAATGTGCTCATTCTCGTCAGCCTTTCATTTGCAGGCTGTAAATAAATTAACATGAACATTGTTTTAGAAGGATTTACCAACACTTGGAAAAGGGGGAACTCTGCAATATCAAGGATTTGAACTGAATCAACTATTACTGGCTCTACATTCACCTTGCCCTCTTCATCCAAACTAGTATAAGCAAGAAATAACTTATTCTCATTTATAAATTGGTAAATCATATTTGCTTTTGAACCAACATTGATAAAATCAACCGACAACACATCTTTGGGTAAAATGGAGAGTTCTACTTTTCTAACCAAATTCATACTATTTGAAAATACACTCACTATATGCTGACTCTTCAGTTCTCGATAGATTAAAATATGCCTCCCGACCCTACCAATCGCCTCATATTTAGTCAAATTTTCTACCCCCGACTCTGCTGGCGAATAGTATAATTCTTGCCCATTAGTCGATATACTAATTAATGAAATAGACAATATATAAAAGAGTAATTTATACATTCACAACAAAGATATCATTAAAGTAGGCGATACTTATTATAATGCCTTAAACCTAAAACAGTTCACAGAACACCTAAGATTATTTAACCAAATAGGGAGCTATTGCTTTTTTCCAAATTTCATATCCCTTTCTATTCATGTGTAGGCGATCAGGTAGAAAAATATCCTCAATTGGCTTACCATCATCGCCTATCATTTGTGTAAAAACATTTATAAAATCGGTCTTTTTATTTTGCTTACAAAAAAGCTCAACCATAGCATTAGATCTTATCACTGTGGGCAAAAATTCAGCCCTAACTGGACTGGGTTTAATTGAAACAAATGCAATAGGCACTTCAGGTAACTTTTTTCTGATCAAATTATGTAGTGTTTTAAACCTAATCAAGATGGTATCGGCAGTCACGGACTTTGAAGCAGCAATATCATTTTCACCACAATAAATCAAAATTTGCTTAGGCTTATACGGATAAACCAACTTATCAATATAATCAATTTGGTGGATCAATGATGAACCCCCAAAAGCTCTATTTAAGAATTGATGTTCAGGAAAATAATCGGCCACATCTTTCCAGTAAGTGAAAGATGAACTTCCAAGTAGTAAAATTGCACCAGCGGGCGGCGACTGCCTTGCGTCTAATTTGGCAAAAGCATTTACTTCTTCCAAAAAGGACTGAGCCTTAACAACAACATTAATTGCTAAGAGCAGAATTATAGTTGCGAGTATCCTCCTCATTAATAAAATTTCTACACTAATAACGCCAGGATTGAAGATCAGCTCCTTGAGGTGAGCGCTGCTTCACTTCCTCACTCCATTTTGGAATAAACATCCTGTGGTAACGCAAACGGCTGATGTAATTAGGATTTTTATGATCTCCATTCCAACAATGCTCTGCCCTATCACCATAATCTACTTCACAATTACAAGAAGGATTACTTAATTTTTTAAGCATGTCTTCAGCACTATATACCGCATTGTTCAAATAAAAATTGTCCATATCTCCAACATACAAATGGATTTTCCCTTTTAGTTTTTCGCCAAGCTTAGGCCAGTCGCGTTGAATAATATGTGTTAAATCAAAGTTCTCTTTCCAATAATTAACAACCGACTTATCAATTACACCTGTACGCTTGTCAAACACACGCTTTGGATAACCATCAATACCAACAGGCGAATAGACTGCTTCCCAGATATCCCACTGGTCACCACTTCTCCCTTTTGTTCCTAATGCTAATTCTCGATGATTCATATCCTTTACCATGGCATTCACATGTCCTAAGTAATTACGGTGGCCCGGTCTTGGCGTGTTTCTAAATGGACCTTCAGCGTAATAGGCATTTTTGTGATTATACAAATCGACTGTCATGTAGTGATGAAAATCGATAGGGTCTGGACAAGCAGCATAACTTCCATTGTATTGGTCAGGATAAAAAACCTGCGCTGCCAAAGCTTCCCATCCACCCGTACTTCCACCATACATGAACCTGGCCCATCCTTCACCAATTCCTCTGAATCTCTTCTCAATCTCAGGTATTAATTCATAGGTGATTGCATCATCATATGGACCGATATTTGCTGAATTGACAGCATAGGAGTCATCATAAAAAGGATTAGCATGTTGTATTTCAATTGCTATAACTCTTGGGAAATCAGGACCTGTCCACATTTTATAAAAATCATACGCCTCCTGTTGTACAATTTTATTATACCCTATCAAATTAAATCGCTTCACGGTATCAGGCACTAAATTTTCATCAGGAGGAGTCGTTCTCCAACCACCAAAATCTTCTGGAAAATGTCCATGAAAAATCGCCAAAGGATATTTCACATCAGGGTGAGTATCCCATCCCTCAGGTAACAATACATGAGCTCCAAGAAACATCGGCCTTCCCCAAAACTCACTCAACAATTTTGATTGGATCTTAATGTGCTTCACATATTTAGTATCCTCCGGCTCCTTTATAGGTGGAATTTTTTGATCCAACTGCATGCTTATTTTGAAGGAAGGATCCGCTTTGTAAGAAATGTCTTTTGCAATAGAATGTAAATTACCAGGTGCAATATTCCAATGCTGGCCCTCTCCTCTATCCATGGGCAACTTTACTACATGCCCATCTTTTCTTTTGAAAGTCTCATATACATGTAAAAGCACTTGAACACGATAACTGCCAGTTTCAATTTTCTTTAAGGTTTCAACAGGATAACCGAATGCCTTTGCATCAATGATCTTTTTCGATCCCGGTTGCCAATTTTCGACATCAATTCCAAAAACCTGTTGTGTTTTTTCATCATCGCTGATTTGAAAACGAGGTTCGCCAAAAGTCGATTTTGATACTAACAACAATAATCTACCATCAAGGGGTTTATCACTCATTGAATTTGGCAACAATACTTCAACAGTTTGTGCCATTAAACTATTAAGTATAAAACACAATAAAGCAAGAAAAATAATTTGCTTTTTCATACTGACATATTTTTAATGATTACTAATCGACTAACTTCTTTTCAAGCTCTTCTAACGAAATCCCTTTGGTCTCAGGTACTTTATTTAATACCCAAATCAATTGCCAGGTCATCATGATGGCAAAGAATGCAAAAATTGGCCATGGATTCTCTTTAAATATACCATTGACATCATCAATGAATATTGGTGCAATTAAGGTAATGAGTGCTGCAAATACCCAGTGAATACTTGCCCCAAATGCTTGCCCCAATCCTCGAACTTTTGTTGGGAATATTTCAGAAATAAATACCCAAATTACCGCTCCTTGTCCCACTGCATGCGCAGCAATAAATACCAATAGAAAAACCAATAAGAAAGTAGAGGAAGCTCCTGCAAAAAAAGCATAGGCAACCATGGCTAAACTTAGTATATAACCGAAGGAACCTATCAATAACAATGTCTTTCTTCCCAATCGATCAATTAAATACAAGCCAACAAATGTAAATACAAGGTTGGTTCCACCTAAGGCGACTGAATTCAATAAAGATTCTTGTTCTGCTAAACCGGCTGCTGCAAGAATTCTGGGCGCATAATACAAGATAAAATTGATACCTGACCATTGGTTAAAAAAGGCTATCATAAACGCCAACCACATGATGCGGGAGTATTTTGGCTGGAGTAAATCTCCTGCGCTAGCTGAAGAACCTGTTGTCTGCTGTCCTTTTGCAGCTAACCAGCGCGGACTTTCTGGAATGAAAAAAACTCCAATAGTATAAATCAACGATGGCAAGGTCATAACCCCCAACATCCATCTCCAATCATTGTCGCCTCCAAAACCAGAAAGAAAATAGTTGGATAAATAGGCTATCAAAATACCAAATACAATATTGAATTGATACATCGCAACAAGCTTCCCCCTGGATGAGCTTGTAGATATCTCTGAAATGTATGTGGGCGCTGCCACTGATGAGATACCGATTCCTATTCCACCAATCAATCTAAAAAAAGAAAAGGTATATGGATCCTGTGCAAGTGCTGACCCTAATGCAGATATGGTAAAGAGTAAACCGACCAACAACAGTATTTTTTTTCTGCCATATTTTTCAGTGGGTTTTCCACCAAAAATTGAACCAATCACTGTACCCCACAAGGCCATCGACATGATGAAGAACCCATGAAACCAGGGTGATGTGTTCCATAGTTGCTGAATATCTTTATCAGCTCCTGATATCACCACCATATCAAACCCGAAAATGAATCCTGCTAATGAAGCAGTTAGGGATACGATAGATAAATTCTTTAGGGTAGTTTCACCATTAGATGGACTTGAACCAGCGTCTGTAATCATGTTGATTGGTTTTGGTTGCTTAAGTTAAATAAAATTGATGTACAATCAATTATTGTAACTGAAAGGCAGCCGCTTTAAGATCACGACTGTTCCCACCAACCAATACATTGAAATCACCAGCTTCTGCAACAAACTTCAAATCAGCATTCCAAAATTTCAACATCTCAGCAGTAATCTTAAACTCTATTGTTTTTGATTCGCCTGCTTTCAAAAATACTTTTTGAAATCCTTTTAGTTCTTTTGATGGCGGAGTGATACTCCTCACCTTATCTTCAATATACAATTGTACAACTTCAGCGCCGTCATATGAACCTGAATTAGTCAAGGTAATACTCGCAGTTATTGTACCTGCTGTATTCATTTTATTAGATGAGATTTTCAAATCGCCATAAGTGAACTTAGCATAGCTCAATCCATAACCAAATGGAAACAATGGCTCATTAGGAATATCTAGATATTTGGTAGAAAATTTATTATTAGGATCCATTGGCCTTCCAGTCGTTTTTTGTGAATAATACACCGGAATTTGTCCAACACTATATGGAAATGACATTGATAATTTTCCTGAAGGATTTACAGCCCCAAACAATACATCTGCAATAGCATTACCCGCTTCAATTCCTGCATGCCATACCTGCAAAACTGATACAGCACCATCAATCATGTTGGTCAAAGCCAATGGACGACCACTCATCAAGACTACAACGACTGGCTTGCCAGTTGCATAAAGCGCGTTCAATAATTTAAGCTGACTTTCAGGTAAAGTGATGTCACTTCTGCTTGCAGCCTCACCACTCATTTCAGAAGCCTCGCCCAATACTGCAACTACAACATCCGCATCTTTTGCAACAGCCAATGCTTCTTCAATCATTGCAGCAGGAGTTCTCTTATCAATATCCACGCGAAGGCCAAATACATTGGCCTTTTTAGCCAACAAAGTATCATCGGTAATATTAGCCCCTTTCGCATAGACCAGGTTTACCCCAGCAGCTATCTGCTTACTCATACCATCATACACTGGTATTGACATTTGGGGATCTCCACTAACCGCCCAGGTACCCAACATGTTATTCTTATCATTGGCAAGTGGACCAATCAAGGCTATTTTCTGAGTCTTTTTTAAAGGCAAAGTTAGTTTTTCATTTTTCAATAAGACAAACGACTGCCCAGCAATTTTTCTTGCAAATGCACGCTTATCAGCACTCAATACTTCTTTTGCTCCTCTAACAGGATCTATATAACGATAAGGATCTTCAAACAAACCAACTCTATATTTTGCTTCAAGGACTTTACGACAAGCCCTATCGATGTCTTGAATGGTTATCTTTTTTTCATCCAATGATTTTTTCAAGGTAGTAAGAAACCCTTCTCCTACCATATCCATATCCAATCCAGCTTTTATAGCCATAGCAGAAACAGCTTGCAAATCACCCATGCGGTGATTAACCATTTCATTGACAGAAGTATAATCGCTTACTACCATACCATTGAACTTCCAGTCTTTCTTCAACAAATCAGTAAGCAACCATTTGTTCCCAGTTGCAGGCACGCCATCTACATCGTTAAAAGAACTCATGATGGTGGCAACACCTGCGTCGACTGCTGCTTTATATGGCGGCAAGTATTCATTGTACATTTTGATCTTGCTCATATCGACAGAATTGTAATCACGACCAGCCTCTGATGCGCCGTACAAAGCAAAATGTTTTACACAAGCCAACAACGTATGTTTATCTGCTAACGAATTACCCTGATAACCTTTTACCATAGCAATGGCAATCTGACTTCCCAAGAAAGGATCTTCACCTGAACCTTCTGAAACCCTACCCCAGCGTGGATCTCGAGCTATATCCACCATTGGAGAAAAAGCCCAGTTGAGTCCGTCTGCGGTTGCTTCTGCTGCTGCCACAACCGCACTCTCTCTTATAAGAGCAGTATCCCATGAACAACTGATGCCAATCGGTATAGGAAAAATAGTTTTATGCCCATGAATAACATCTGATCCAAAAAGCAATGGAATTTTTAATCTTGATTCTTTCATCACAATATCTTGGGTCTGCTTTACTTTCTCAGCACCAATAACCCCAAATAGGCCGCCTACCTTTCCAGCTTTAATTTTTCCTTCAACATCCGTGCTCACTACCGAACCTGTTGGAATACCCCAACCTGGCGTAATCAGGTTAAGTTGTCCGATTTTCTCTTCTAAAGTCATTCTAGCCATCAATGCATTAATGAAGGCGTCCATTTTCTTGTCTTGTGCAATTGTCTGCAAACCCAAACATGCAAGTACCAGTAGCAAATTGATTTTTTTCATATGTAGTTCTTATTCTGCTTTTACAATCTTTGATGAAATAGAAACACCATTTTCATTGATGGCTTCAATTTTATAATAGTAGGTTTTTTTGCTGTCCATTCCTTTGTAATAATAATCATTCGCATCATGAACCATGATGCACGTATATAATTTATCAGGGTCTGTACCGAAGTAAATATTATAAGCATAAGCATTATTAACCGGACTCCATTTTAACCAGGCACTGCGCTTGTCCTTTTCAGTCCGCAACACATAAAAATCTTTCACAGCTTCCGGCTTAGACCCATTTCCATTACCAAACACGCGCAACCCGCTGATGGCAAATTTACCCGAAGGCATATGGATATTTTCCATTTTGATGTATCGAGCCTGAATAGGCTTTTCTAATTCGATATAATCATGTGGTACATCTTTTTTATTGGCCGACTTATCAACCAAGACCTGCCATCTTTTTCCATCAACAGAATAATAAAGGATGTATTGATGATACTGATCAAGAGTTTTACCAAGAAAGACTGCATCCTGATCAGCATAATTAATTTGTACAGCATTCACAGTTGAAACATTTCCCAAATCAGTTTGTAACCACTCACCTTTTTCGCCAGTAGCAGCACTCCAATAAGTTTTTATACTCTCATCGACTGCATTATTTGCATTGTACATACTGCCTAATGTAGAAGAAACCTGTACTGGCTTTTTATAATTCAGCAACATCCAACCTGTAAACCTGGATTGTGCATGATCAATCATATCACCTGGAAGATAATGCGGATAATCACCAAAGGCCGTATTGCAGTACATCACATCATCTTTGTCAAACCCCGCCGGCCATATACCTAAACGACGTTCAAAATTATTCTTAACAGCCACCACCATCGTTGAAACATGCCAATACTTTTTTTGGTTATCCTGGAAGGTGGCCCCATGACCCGCTCCCCTGGCAAAACCACCAGCCTTCAAACTCAGTGGATCAGATTGACTTTGAAAAAAGTTTAATGGACCATCACCTACTGCTACACCATCTGCATATCCACTAAACTCAGTACCAGGTGCAGCATATTGTAGATAATATTTACCATTGTGTTTAACCATTTCTGCTCCTTCTAAAAATCCATCTAAAAATGTATCATCCATATACTCACCAAAACGGTGCCAACCATAGCGCCAGCTTTCTAATCCATACATTTCTTTTCTTGTCCCAATAGGCTGAAATGTTTTACGATCTAATTCTACACCATAAAGTGGCCAACGGTTACTGCTGCCATTGTACATGTAAAATCGACCATCATCGTCTGTAAAAAAAGCAGGATCCCATCCTCCAATATCAAGTGAGTCAATCAACGGTTTCCAATCGTTTGCTTTAGGATTTGTACTCATCCATAAGGTAAAATTCTTGGAATAGGTTGAACCAAAAACCAGCATGGTATCTCCTACTATACCAACAGCAGGCGCACAAAGTTCATCATACACATTGTGCCAGGGACGAAGAAATTTTTTGGAAACAAAATTCCAATTGCTCATATCACTGCTCCACCAATAACCCCATTGGTTGGTGCTAAACAAATAATAATCACCCTTATAATTTACAATAACAGGATCAGCAGTAGCCCTATGCCTACCCCAGGTTGAAAAATTAGGAATAGGTGTATAACCATAATCAATATTGATTGGGTTACAATATGTTTTTTGTTGCGCTTCTGCATATATAGACGCAAAAAAGAAAAGAAGAATTACACTTAATTTTTTCATACCGACAAACAAAAATTGAATCACTTAAAGATACGGAGCCGAAAAACCCAATGCACGCATTCCCGTCTTTATTTCTGCACTTTTTGTGAATAGGTTCCAAATAAGCTGCGTTCTATAATTTTCTATCATGATTACTATTGGGCCTTGATCAATTGCTAAAGTTGAACTAGCGAACCATAGGTCATGTAAGGTGAAAGCATCATAAAAACCATAAGGGCCCCAAAGCTTGTCTCCTAGCTTATAGTAAAAGAACCTCAAAGCATTAATACTTTCTGTAGGCGTAAAAGGCAATGAAGAAATAGCGGCTGTCGGCGTTATCACTCCAATATCATTCCCAGGAGCATTAGCAGCATAACCGTTGTTTGGAATATCACTGGCCGTCAGCCCCCAACAAACACTGCTGTACCCAGCAAATTTCTTTGGATTTTCTACACAATAAGCATGGTTGATTTTACTATGGTTAACTACCTGTTGTTCATAATTGGCATATGCATCTCTTAACCCCATAGGATTTATTCCTAAAAAAGAATAGTGAGAAAAAAACAAAGGACCTCCCAAAGAGGGACCAAGCGGCAACTGAAACCCATAGTGACTTTGGTTCGTTACCTGTGCACCATTTCTTGCATATCCTTGGTCGTAAACCGACTTAGGAATGGGGAATGTAGGAGAAGATGTAGCAAGTACATAGGTAATCAAACATTCGTTCCATCCCTGAATTTTAAGGTTCATATCCCAACCAAAATTTGGACTCCAATGCCAGTATAAAACATTTTCATTGTTCTTTCTGAACCACGACCATTCTACTTCCTCCCATATTTTTGTAATATCAGAACGAAGATTATTTTCATCTAGTGTATTGCCACTGAAATATTCCCTTGTAGTAAGTAAACCAGCAATCAAGTAAGATGTCTCCACCAAATCTGCACCATTGTCTTTCTGACTAAAAGGGATTACAACTCCAGTTCGCCCATTTAACCAATGCGGAAATGCCCCATGAAAACGTTGTGCTGTATTTTTTAAAAATCCAACAATCTTCTTCATTCTATCTAATCCTTCTGCACGGGTTATAAATCCCCTTTCTATAGCGATTGGAATGCACATGATACCAAAACCACTTCCCCCCGATGTAACCAAATCTTCAGAATTGTTTCGCTCTCTTGCTAATCCGGAAGTCGGATGCCCAAATTCCCAGAAATAAGTGAAAGTCCTTCTTTGCACCAAATCTAATAATTGATTGTCGCTAATTACTTCAAACTTATTTACTGAATCAATCCCTGTGTGAAAATTTAAATCATAAAAACTACTCAGTTTTGCTCCACTTGCAGCAGTAAGCGAAGAGCTAACATTTAACTGGTACTTGGCTAGACCCTTCAAGGGTTGTGCAGGTGAGATAACTAAAACAGAATCATTTTTAAAATAACTAAATGATAAATCAGTTCTGTTTAATGCATTTTCACCTAATAAAATTGATGATGCAACTTTTGACTTATCAACAGGCGCATTGAAAGTAAGTTCAATCTTAGGTATCCTACTCACCTCTCTTGTCAATGAAGATGCCACAAAGGCACCATCAATACTCACCTTATCAAGTGAAAAAGTAGTTGTAGTTGGTGTTGAAGGATTTTCTTTCTTATTGCAAGCAATAAATCCTATGTAAAAAAACAAACTACCGATTAAAAACAAATTTTTCATCATTACTTATAAATTAATAGTAGCGACTGAACCCGCACTCAAGTCACACTTAAACCATTTATCACCAAAAGCAACATTGAATGATTTCATATCAGCAGTATCATTCAATACCAGCAATACCAACTTTCCAGCTGGTGTTTTAAATGCTACCGCTGGCAAACCTGCATTCACACTACTTGATACACGAACTGAACCTGGAGGAATAAACTTTGAAACATGCGCGATTATATAATAGGGCACATTTCTGTTCACAATTGATCCATCGATAGTCAACGCACCCTTACAAGCAGTACACCCCCCTGGTGTATGGGGACCATAATTTGGATCATTAGCTAGATTCCATTCTAATACAACACGACTCCAATTCTGCAGTGAACCTATTACAACATTTTTAATATGCCATTGTAAATCTCCCCCAAAATCACCATCCTTACTCGCCCATTGTTCAGTGAAATAAATATTTTTATTTGGGAATGCTTCTTTAACCTTAGATAATGCATTTATATTTCCTGCATATAAATGAAAAGCAGAACCATCAATGTATTGATTTGCTTCTGCATCGGCCAATACTTGCAGAGGATATTCAGGTAAATCACAATTGTGGTCCCAAATGATAATTTTTGTGTTGACGTTATTCAATTTGAATGCAGGCCCAAGATGATTCTTTATAAAGTCGGCCTGCTCGATGGCCTCCATTTTCAAACTTGGATTGTTATCAGGATTCATGGGCTCATTCTGAATTGTAACCGCATCAATTACTATGCCTTGCTGTTGCATTTGTCGGATATAGTTGACAAAATAATTAGCATAGACACTATAATACTGCTTTAACAGCTTACCTCCTTTACTTGATTGGTTGTTTTTCATCCAAACAGGTGGACTCCAGGGACTTGCCATCAACCTGATAGAAGGATTTATTGCCAAGATTTCTTTTAAAACAGGAATCAAATCAACAGTGTCTTCAGCTAGAGTAAATTGCGACAGATTAAGATCAGTTTGTCCAACTGGTAAATCATTATAACTAAATACAGCTTTGCTTAAATCAGATGCACCAAGACTAAGCCTTAAATAACTAAGATTGATGCTTTTTTCGCCACTACCAAAAAGTTCGTTTAATAAACTTCTTCTTGCCGCAGCTGGCATCTTATTCAACAAGTAGGCACTTCCACCAGTAAGCGTAAAGCCAAATCCGTCAATGGTTTGATAAGTTATTGCTGGATCTATGGTAATAACCGGATACTGATTGTTAATTTTACCAGCAGAAGAAGAAATTTCTTGTTTGGCAAACTTTAGACTTTGATCTGGCTTAGTAAGCCAAATTGCAATGTCTTTTGTGGTATCTATTAAAATAGGCTGTGCAATAACGTTGGAAGTATTTTTGGTGCAGGAAACACCAAACAAAAGAAATAAAATAACAATAGCAATGGGAAGAATTTGTTTTTTACAAGACATAAATCAACAGAATAGTAATTGCAACAAGTTAGTCATTAATTTTATGGCTTGACCAATACTTATACATGAAATCCTCAATCCTTTTTCTTTTTTTATTGGGCACGCTTAACATAAACGCCTCGGTTGTTCAAACAGATACGATCCCCGGTATAAATGATCATCTCAGAAAATGGATTGTTCCTACAACTTTATTTGGCACAGGGGTTATGTTTGCTACTGTACCTCCACTAAATAGATTTGAAAAAAACCTAAAAACAGAAATCGAAAAAACTGGGAGACAAACCCAGATTGATCAAGCCACTCAGTTCTTTCCTGCAATCGCAGTTTTTGCTATGGATGCAGCAGGATTAAAAAGCATTAATCCTGTTCGTAAACAGATTCAATTATTTGGAGTGAGTCAGCTTGCAGGAGCAGCTGTTGTTTATCCAATGAAATTTATTGTACAAAGAGAAAGACCAAATGGAAGCGACAACAAGTCTTTCCCATCTGGACATGCTACCAGGGCATTTGTTTCTGCTGAATTTCTTCACCAGGAATTTGGGCACCTTTCACCTTGGGTTAGTATTGCGGGTTATACAACAGCTGGTGCAACCGCCTACCTAAGACTTTACCAGAATAAACACTGGTTGAGTGATGTATTGGCGGGTGCAGCTATAGGTATGGCTTCTACCAAATTTATTTACTGGCTAAATAAGAAAATGCAATCACAACCTCCACGCAAAAAAGAATTGATTGCAAGATTTTAAAGTCAGAATAAGATTTTTTATTTCATCATTTCTTTCCATCCCGCTTTCATAAAAGGCCACTGAGGGAGAGTGTTAAGCAAAACAATTTCTTCTAAGGGATTAGTGTCGTTATCTAGAAATTTAAAAATCGTTTTTATTTTATTGCGGCTAAACAACAACGTAAAGACCCTGGAGCCAGTCATTTTTTTATGAAATAGGATATGCAAAAGCACACTATCGAACCACATGAATCGCTTTTTAAACCATGAAGGTTGCTCCAATGGATGTTTTTCGTTTTCCAACAATGCTACTATAGCTGAAACGTGCTTTTGAATAAACCTGAATGTATATCCACTAGATGGCTTAGTCTGACCACCAGCAGTACCAATATTTATTATTGACCCTTCTCCTCTTGAAAATCGATGGTTGGTCATGGGAATGATACCGAACTCCCTTTCTGTAATTACATAATCAGTCAAATTTAAATAGTCAGTTACATAATTTTTCAAAGCTTGCTCATATTGACTATCATTTAGCAAAGCGGGAGTGAAGAGTGTATACTCTACCAATGCTTTAGAGGGGGATAACGGCATTACATATACGAAAGTGGTACCCTCATCTTGATTAACTCGAAAATCCATCAACGTAGCCTTTTCCGTATCAAAAAAGGCAGAAGGAGTCTCTATAATCCAACCTTTGAAATGCTGTAACAATACCAAATCTTTTTTGGGATATACTGGCTGACTTGGCATTATACTGTTGAAAGCATAAGTAGCAGTAATTTTTCTATTGGCGGTAATTACCTGAACACCTGATTCAGTGTTGTTTACTCCTTCAACTGCTTCATGCAACAACTCCACTTTCCCAGAGGCTTCAATCGCTGAATAACAATGTTGATAAAAATCCAGTCCCCTAATCATTTTATAGGCATAAGGCCCAAGCGGTTTGAGTGAGGAATAGCCTTCGCCATGAAACCATGCATGGTGCCATTTGCGATACACCACATTTAAACCGCTTGGGC
>CAZDTN010000034.1:0-15735 GCA_964508355.1 uncultured Sphingobacterium sp. | reverse complement strand
GTGGGTTTTCACTTTTGGCATAAAAAATCAAATTTTAAGTTACCCCTACTGGTGATTTCGAACAGACGAAATACTTATGGGACCATTTGGGAATAGTTCAGCTTTTACACTGAAGGAGTGCAAAATTAGTAAAAATGTGGATAAAAAGAGAAATTTTACCTTTAAAATCTAATTATTTACTGTTTGTCCAGGTATTATTCTCACCATTATAGTCAGGGAACACTTTATCTGGGTCAATTACTACCTTTTTTAGCTCCTCCTGAACTGGAATTCTGGTTTTGATGGTACCTGTGCTTTGCCAAACTTCAACAGGTAACTTAACCCTACCCTTGGTTCCTGAAATGGTTTCATATTCAATAACGACTGGCATAGCCACCTTTTCCAGGTTATCAATGGTAACAATTGCACCATTTTTTGCATTGTTATTCTGGTACTCCACTTTTGAAATAGCTTGATCTAAGCGCCAATTTTCAAGGAACATGCCTTTCCAGAACCATCCTAAATCTTCACCTACACTGCTCTCAATGCTTCTGAAGAAGTCCCATGGTGATGGATGCTTATACGCCCAATCACGTATGTATTTCTTGAATGCTTCATCAAATAATTTCTCACCTACGATTTGTTCTCTAAGGAGGCCTAATGCAAATCCTGGTTTATAGTAAAGTGATAGCCCTATATTGAATTCCTTCATGCCATCAGGAGTTTTCATAATGGCTTCAGATCTGTCGCTGTACATCACTTTGGCCATATCATGAGCACTAGGTGCAGGCTGTGCATATTCACCATTATTAAAATCCTTAGCGGCTATGTCATTGATAAACGTGTTAAAACCTTCGTCCATCCAGCCATATTTACGCTCATTGCTTCCCACAATCATTGGGAACCATGTGTGTCCGAATTCATGATCCGTTACACCCCATAGACCTGCAGTTTTAGCATTTGCTCCACAGAAAACAATACCGGGATACTCCATCCCGCCCACATTGCTCGCAACATTTGTTGCTATAGGATAAGGGTATTCAAACCAGCGCTTGGAATAATTTTCAATACTAGCTTTGGTATATTCCGTACTTCTACCCCATGCATTATTGCCATCTGAACTTGAAGGGTAAACCGATTGAGCCAATGCTTTTTTGCCACTTGGCAGGTTGATTTTAGCTGCATCCCAGATGAAAGAAGCTGATGAAGCCCAAGCAAAATCCCTTGCATTGGTAATATGGTACTTCCAGGTTAAAGTAGGTTTAGCGGGACGAGATGAGGCTTGTTTTACTTCATCACGACTCCGTATCATAACCGTCGCATCAGATTGATGTGCCTGTTGATAGCGCTTGAGTTGTTCAGGAGTCATTACTTCAGCAGGATTCAAAAGGTCTCCAGAAGCTACTACAACATGGTTAGCTGGTGCCGTGATAGCAACATCAAAATTGCCATATTCTAAGTAAAACTCACTTGCACCAAGGTATGGCAATGTGTTCCAACCTTGAATATCATCAAAAACACAGATTTTGGGATACCACTGCGCAATAGCATAAATGTTTCCGTCTGCATTTTTTAAAACACCTGTTCTATCAGCACCGTATTCAGGAACGACATATTCATAATCAATCTTGATCACCACTTTATCTCCAGCAGGTTTCAAGCTTTTAGGCAGATCTAATCTCATTCTGGTTTCCACTATATCTGAAGCCAGATCTGTTTCGGTGGTCTTTCCAGCAACTGAGGAGATAAGTTTAACCGACTTAATCATGTAGCCTCCTTCAAAAGGGTTTGCTGAATTACCATATCGGCTTCTTCCGCCTACAGGTAATTTTGCAAAGCCCCTCGATTTAGAATTAAAAAGATTTTGTTCTAGACTAAACCAAAGGAAGCCAAGAGTATGTGGACTATTATTTGTGTAGGTCATGGTGACTGAACCACTCACTAGATTGGTTTTGTCGTTTAGTTCTGCCTTTATGGAATAATCTGCCCTATTTTGCCAGTATCCTTGTCCGGGTTCACCATTTCCAGTCCTGATATGATTGCCATATTGCTTATAAAAAAGAGGGTTAAATAATTCATTTGGATCATATTTAGAAACAGGTTTTTCTTGTTCCTGTGCAAATGAAAAAGAATGAAACACAATTGAAAAGCAGGCTAATACAAATAATTGAAATCTCATAAAGTATTGATTATAATTATATTTATTGAAGTGATTGAAGCAATTGTTTAGATAAATTTTTAATTTCTAATTCTTCTTTTGTTTTTGTTGGTAATTTCATTTGGGCTTGTAACAATTCTATTGCTTGGCTGGGTTTATTTGTTTTTTTAAGCAGTAGGGCTAATTCATAATTGTTGGCTACGAAACCTGGTGACAATTTACGTGCTTTTTGATGAAGTTGAATAGCAGTTTCGATTGATGCTGGCGGGAGACCACCAAAAATTACTTTCATGGCAGCTTTTACTGCTGGATTAAGGCTGGCAACTTCTTGATTCCATTTTGCAAGTGCATAGATGGATTTAACATGGTTGGGGTCTTTCGAGATAGCTTCATCAAGCAACTGTTTGATTGTTTTGGTGATATGGGCTTTTTCTTTGACTGGACTTACTTCTATGATTTTTCCGAGATAAGTTGTCTGGCTGTAAAGATAGTCGGCAGAAGTTGAATCTATTGCTTTAGCAAGCAAAAGCAGGTCCTTTGCTTTATTCAATTGTTCTCTTTTTTTATCTTCTTCTTTAACTTCAGTAAGTTCAAAACAATAAATTTCAATCAGCCTCACGATTATACTCAATTGATTAGGCTGTTCTTTTATGGCTTGTTCATATTTCAAAATAGCTTGTGTTGTATTATACTGGCGATCAAATGCTTTTGCTTCATCAATGAGTTGATTAGTTTGAGCGTCTACAAAACCACTGAAACCCAATAAAAGTAAAACACACATAAAGGTTTTTCTCATACAAAAGATTTGGTTAAACGCACACCCACTTTACCTGAAAAGCCCGGTATAGGAGCATTAAGTTTTTCAAGTGTAATATCTATTGCAATTATCTTTTGGGAAAGCTGTTGAATTGCTGAGATGATTCTTTCTACCAATTTTTCTAATAAATCCTCCACTTTGGAAAATTCGTTTTTTACAGTCTCGTATACCTTGGTATAATCAAGGGTGTCATCGATTGAACGAATACTGCGTTTCGCATCAATATCAATAGTTATATTCATTTTGAATGAGGTACCTACCTTTTTTTCAAAAGGGTCTACTCCATGGTAGCCAAACAAAATCAAATCCTTTAAGATAATCTGCATATTAATTACCGAAAAACAAATAGGCTACAAAGATAGCTGTAATGATTCCAACTAAATCGGCCAATAACATACTGGGAATTGCATACCTGGTGTTTTTTATACCTACTGATCCAAAATAAACAGCTATAACATAAAAAGTTGTATCACTGCTTCCTTGAAATACTGCTGATAGTCGACCTGCAAATGAATCAGCACCATAAGTATTCATGGTATCTATCATCATCGCCCTAGCCCCACTACCGCTCAATGGCTTCATTAATGCAGTAGGTAAAGCTGCAACAAACTGTGTATCGATGCCCATGAAGGTAAAGAACGATTTCATTCCTTCAATGATCAATTCAAATGCACCTGAACTTCTCAATACACTTATGGCAACCAGCATGGCTACCAAATAGGGTATGATTTTAATTGCAATTTCAAAACCTCCTTTTGCACCTTCAATAAAGGATTCGAAAACATTGACCTTTTTATAAATACCTCCTGATAAGAAAATTAAAAAAATCAACAGGATTAATCCATTGCTCAGCGAAGTAGAGAAGGTTTCAATCTCCAATTGATTCAAAAATATTTTTAGATAAGCAATTAAAAGACCAACGATGGTAGAAATAGCTAATATCCATGTTAGTACTACCGGTTGGAAAAGATTGATTTTCTGTCGGAATGAGACAATAAATAGCGCTGCCATGGTGGCTGCAAATGTGGCAATCATGCAAGGAATAAAAATATCTGTTGGGTTTGCAGCTGGCGGATTTACAGCAGCCCTCATGGCAATAATACTGATCGGTATCAGTGTTAAACCTGAAGCATGTAAAACCAGGAACATCAATTGTGCATTGCTTGCTTTTTCCTTATCCGGATTAAGCGTTTGAAGACTTTCCATGGCCTTTAAGCCAAATGGAGTCGCAGCATTATCCAATCCTAATAAATTAGCAGAAAAATTCATCATCATGTGTCCATAGGCAGGATGTTTTTCTGGAAGCTCAGGAAAGAGTTTACTAAAAAAGGGTGCAACAATTCTAGAGAGGAATCGAATGGCTCCTGCCCTTTCACCAATATTCATGAACCCGAGAAAAAGTGTCATGATGCCAATGAGTTTGAATGATATATCAACACTATCTGAAGCCGATTTGAAAATACCTTCAGTCACTGTTTTTAAAATCAAAGGATCGCCTGTAACTAGCCATTTCACGAATGCAATGGCAAATGCAACTATGAAAAAGAAAAACCAGATATAATTTAATGCCATACAGGTTGTTTTTTAATCAAAACCCACAAAACGCAGCATATCGTTTCATTCATACTATCTTTGCCACGCAAAAAAAATATATATGGCATTACAAGCTGGCATTGTCGGGTTACCAAATGTAGGAAAATCAACCTTATTTAATGCATTGAGCAGTGCAAAAGCACAAGCTGCAAATTTTCCTTTCTGTACCATTGAGCCCAATATTGGCGTTATTACTGTGCCTGATGAAAGACTGGTAGCCTTGGAGAAAATTGTAAAACCGCAAAAGGTGGTACCAACAACGGTTGAAATAGTTGATATTGCTGGATTGGTCAAGGGTGCAAGCAAAGGAGAAGGATTAGGAAATCAGTTCTTAGGTAATATCCGTAATACGGATGCCATCATTCACGTCTTACGTTGCTTTGAAGATGATAATGTAATTCACGTTGATGGTTCTGTTAATCCAATTCGTGATAAAGAGGTAATTGACACTGAATTGCAATTGAAAGATTTAGACAGTGTAGAAAAGAAAATAGCTCGATTGGAAAAATTGGTAAAATCTGGTGATAGAGATATCGTTAGAGGCATGGAGGTATTGAAAGCCTTAAAAGCCCATCTGGAACAAGGCAAGAATGCCAGGGCTTTTGAAATCAGCCAAGAGGAAAAGGAGAAATTTATTTATGATATGTTCCTGCTTACTGTAAAGCCAGTAATTTATGTATGTAATGTAGATGAGAAAAGTGTAGTATCAGGGAATAAACATACCGAAATAGTAAACGAGGCTATCAAAAATGAGCATGCAGAGATCTTATTGGTAAGTGCTGCTATAGAAAGTGACATTGCAGTTATGGAAAGTTATGAAGATCGCCAAATGTTCCTAGAAGATATGGGGCTAACTGAAAGTGGTGTTGTTAGATTAATCAAATCAACATATAAATTATTAAACCTGGCAACTTATTTTACTGCTGGCGTTCAAGAAGTAAGAGCTTGGACAATAACCAAAGGTATGCTGGCTCCACAAGCTGCCGGTGTAATCCATACTGATTTCGAAAAGGGATTCATAAGAGCTGAAGTTATTCGTTATGATGACTTCATATCATTAGGTTCTGAAAATGCCTGTAAAGAAGCGGGAAAGATGGCAGTACAAGGTAAAGATTACATAGTGCAGGATGGAGATATTATGCATTTTAGGTTTGCAGTATAAATCACATTAAGAATCATAATAAAAAAGACCGACTAAATAGCCGGTCTTTTTTTATAATACTATATAAAGCATTACTGAGGACGTAACACTTGATCAATTTTATGAAAGACTCCATTGATTGCATGTCTATCTACAGCAGTAATATTTGAATAAGTAGCATTAGCTGCACCTTTTACACCTCCACCTGGAGCAGCATTGAAAGTCAATGTTGGTGCACCAGGAAGTGAAGCTGATAACAAAGAAGGTACAGGGGTTGGAGAAGTTGGCAAGTTTGCAGCAAATGCCCTACTCAACAACAGGTGATAGGCTACAATTCCTCTAACTGTCGCAGCAGGCAATAAGGCAAGTGATGAAGGACTTGCAGGTAAACCCAAAGCAGTTAGTAAATTGATGAAAGCTTGATTTGTTGGCGCCATTACAGTGAAGTTTGCTAATGGATTAGCCAAGAAGTCAGAAAACTTTGACCCAGCTGGTACTCCGGCATCAGCAGCAGTGATAGCAGCAACTAAATAAGAAAGGTCACTATCCCTTGAAATGGTATCCAATAATACCCTTGATGGTGGATTCAACATGGCAAATGTCACGTGAATGGTTCCATTTGCTGCAGCTACATCAGGAGTGGTTACTGGGATATTATTAACCCAAACATTAGAACCTCTTTTTGAAGGGAAGTTGCTGAACCTAACCAAAGGATTGGTATTAGGCGAAGGGAAAACAAATGCTGTAGGCATTTGTACGTTAGGAAAAGAGGTAGGAATTGCAGATGATGTAATATTTCTTCCAGGAATAACGTGGTATTGTACAATACTTGCAACTGTTGCAGCAGGCAAAGCATTGATTACTCCAGCTGAAATACCTGAGCGTGTAAAAGCATCGTTATTTGGAGCAAAAACTGTAAAAACACTGTTCTTGTCAGATACTGCAGGCAATAAACCTGCTTTAGTTACAGCCGCTTTCAGGATAGAAAAGTTTGGATCATTAAGTACTTCTCCGATTGTACTTCCTGACCCCTGTGGGTAGTTGATGGCTTCAGCTTCAGGTACATTTTTATTACAAGATGCTGATACCAAAACAACAAGTGTCAATACTGGAATCCAGTTCTTGATTATGTTTAATTTATTTTTCATGTTCATTTTTTTTAGTTTGTTTTTGTGTCGACCTCGATTAGAAAATATTGTAACCGAAAGAAACATAATACAAACCACCTATTGATGGATTGGCTAAAGCTGTGATGTAATATTGGTTCAACATGTTGTTGGCACCTACACGAACTACAGAGTTGATTTTTGGTAGCTTATAGCTGATTTGTCCATCAAGCACTTTATAAGCTGGAACAACACCAGTTGCCAAGTCACTTTGATAATCAAATTCAGATTGGAAGCGATACACAAAATTGAAACCTACACGTTTGCTTTTACCAATTCCATTGTTACCAAATGAAACGTTACCACGCAATTTCGGTGCATTGAAATAAGTAATGAATCCTTGCTCAACATCACCCAATTTGTCAGATGATAAATTACCAGAAGCATAGAAACCACCATTGAATCTGTATTCTGCAGATACACCCCAACCGCTAGTTTTCACTTGGCTTGGGTTGTTGATAGGAATAGAAAGAATTCTTCTCTTAGAGGCTACTAAAACATCTTGAGGACTTGGTGCATTAGTGATAGATTGAGCAACAAGTACTCTAGTAATGAAATCCTGGTAGTTTCCAAGATAGTAATAGGCGTCAATCAAAAGTCTAGATTTAAATAACAAGCCTCTGTAACCTACTTCATAAGAAGTAACTGCTTCAGGTTTGAAATCTGTAAATTCTTGTACTTTAAGTTGTCCTTGACCTAGAGCGGTAACAGAATAAACCGGGTTGCCAGTAATATTATATCCTTGCTTCATAGAAGGAACACCACCTATCAAGATTGCACCACCTGCAGCAAGATTGATGTATTGTTGCTGTGTTGATGGGAAACGATAAGCAGTCTGGTATGAGAATCTTAAGTGATTGTTTTTAGCAATACGAACTGTTGCGGTTGCTCTTGGTGTAAAACGACCTTTGAAATTTTCATTTTTGTCATAACGACCAGAAACAGTGAATTTAACAAGATCATTAGCAAATCCTTTAGCTACTTGAAGGTATCCACCGAATTCATTAATGGGAATTTTACCGGTTGAATCAGCAAATAAAGTTCCTTCAGAGTTCAACAAGAATTGTCTAAAGTTACCACCTATCAATACCTCTGCCCAGTCACCAGTTAAATGAGTAAGGTTGTATTGACCTTCTACTGCATAAAGATTTGTTTTGTCAACAAACAAACCACCTCCATCAGCAATTGATCTTGCTCTAACTGAATCATATAGACGCTGGAATTGTCTTGTTCCTGGCATTGGTCTTCCAACATCTGCCACTGAACGAGCCATATTGTGGGCATTGATAGATGTCATACCATTCAATAATCCACCTAAATAAGCCTGACCATATTCAGTATACCATTGAGATGATGGTTTCCATGATTCGTTGAACAAACGAGTTGTTACTGTAGTATTATAGGACTGACCTGCATTTTCTTGTGTTGTATATGCTCTAACAGCCCAGTTCTTGTGCTTGAATTCAAGTTTATATTGACCCATTTTTAAATCTAACAAAGAATAACGATCGCTACCAGTATAAACTGTATTACCTGTTCCCCAGAAGCCAGATAAAATAGCTTCAATTGAATTGGTTATTTTATAGTTGAATGATGCACCAACTTTGAAGTTAACCGTATTAGGATTTGTTACTTCTTTTTCAGAATATCCAGTTCTTGAAACTGGATTAGGCGAACCGGTCAGCGTTGAAATATATGGAGCAAGAAAAGGCGCTTGTCCAGCAATACCATTCAATACAAGATTTAAGTCGATGGTAGTTTCATCTCCATAAAAGTTCATACCATCGTAGTTTGGATCAGTTGCTCTTGTACCAGGTACAATGCCACCAATGAAAGGACCAGAACGCAAAACATTTCTATTGTCTGCTGCTAACCAGTCTTTTGCTTGGATCAAACCAGCGGTGATTTTGTAAGCAAAACGGTCACTAACCTTTTTAGCCCATCTTACATCCCAATTATAATAACCTGATGGATCACGGTATTTTCCATCTGCATGCATCAAACCATTTTTAACTTGGAATGAAAGTCCCTGGTGCTTAAATGGATCTTTACTATTGATGAGTAATGTACCGTTCATACCACCTGGTCCGTACAAGGCAGATGATGCACCTTGAAGCAATTCCATACTTTCCACATCCAATTCACTTAAACCCACGATACTACCAACAGCAAAGTTTAAACCTGGTGCCTGGTTGTCCATACCGTCTACGATTTGGGTAAAACGCGTATTACCAGAACCTGCAAAACCTCTTGTAGTAACTGTTTTAAATGTTAAGCTTGAGGCAACCATATCAACACCTTTCAAATTTGTAGCCATGTCAAAATAGTCAGCGGCTGGAGCATTTCTCAATGCTGTATTGTTGATACGCTCAATTGATACTGGAGATTCTAAAATTTTTGTAGGTGTCCTTGTTGCTGAAACAACGACTTCCTCACCTAAAGTTGATGAAGGAGTCAATGAAACTGTTGGAATTTCACCTGCACCTGCAACATTAACTTCCTTTATTCCATACCCTATTGAAGAGAATAGAAGTGTGACTGGAAACTTTGTTGAAGCAGGAATGTTTAACGTAAAGTTTCCTTTGTTGTCAGTAAAAGTACCCGATGTGCTTCCTTTCAGTGTTACTGAAACAGAACTCAAGGTTTCTGCCCCAGCAGCACTCTTTACATTACCTGTAATGGTAACATTCTGTGCATTAACAATAGCCGGCAGCATCAACAAAAAGAGTGCTGCAAAGCGCGCTAATCTTTTCATAAGCAATTTTTTTGGTCAAATTTGAGTACAAAATAGGCATTGTTCGTATCATAAAAAAATTTCAGGTCAAGAATCCAAGGATTGATTGAATGGGAAAATTGGCAGAATGGCCTTGCATTTTTAATTTAGCAGTATGAATACTTTCAATTTTCCAGGACAAACTGCTTTTTACAAGGGTAAAGTAAGGGATGTTTATACCATAAATGATAAGTACCTGGTAATGGTAGCTAGTAATCGTATTTCTGCTTTTGATGTGGTTTTACCCCGTCCAATTCCTTATAAAGGACAGGTTTTGAACCAGATAGCTGCCTATATGCTTGAAAAAACAAGTGGGATTTGTCCAAATTGGTTAATTGAAAGCCCAGCACCCAATGTTTCTATTGGGCACCTCTGTGAGCCCTTTAAAATTGAGATGGTGGTTAGGGGAAACCTTGTAGGGCATGCCTGGAGAACTTACCAAAATGGTCGTTTATTGTGTGGTGAAACCATGCCAGAGGGTCTAAGGGAAAACGACTTCTTCCCTACTCCGCTTGTAACACCTTCAACAAAGGCAGCAGCTGGACATGATGAGGACATTAGTGCTGAAGAAATCATTCGTCAAGGCCTAGCTACTGAACAGGAATGGAATACTTTGAAAAAATACACCCTGGCTTTATTTGAAAAGGGAAAGGAATTGGCTGCTAAACAGGGACTAATTTTAGCAGATACCAAATATGAATTTGGCAAATTAAATGGAGAAATTGTTTTGATGGATGAAATACATACCCCAGACTCATCCAGGTATTTTTATGCTGATGGTTTTCATGAAAGACAACAAAAAGGTGAACGCCAGTTGCAATTGAGTAAGGAATTTGTAAGAGAATGGCTTATTGCCAATGATTTTATGGGAAAACATGGACAAGTAGTACCCGAAATGACAGATGAATGGGTATCAACTATTTCAAATAGATATATCCAGCTATACGAACAATTAATTGGTGAAAATTTTCTTCCAGTGCAATTAACTGAACAGGAGATTTTTAACAAGACAGTTGACTCCTTACACAAGTTATTGGATTAATTCTCTTTATTGTTTGATAATTGCTCAATTCTTTGTTTCGACTTGTTGAAGATATTTCTTCCTTTGTCAATTCCTTTTCTTTTTAATTTTTGTTCTTCCTCTGGAAGATGGATGAAGGTTTGACATGTGGTACTACAACAACCATCTAGTTTTTCTTTACAAGATTCACATTGTATAAATAAGAGATGGCAGGCACTATTTGCGCAATTGACATGAACATCACATGGTGTTCCACAAACATGACAGTTGGCTATAACATCATCCGTAATGCGCTCTCCTAATCGTTCGTCAAAGACGAAATTTTTACCAATGAACTCGTTTTGTAGTCCGTTTTCCTTTACCTGGTTGATGTAATTTATGATGCCACCTTCCAAATGAAAAACATTTTTATACCCTTTGTGCAACATCCATGCACTTGCTTTTTCGCATCTTATTCCTCCAGTACAATACATGATGATGTTTCGTTGTTTATCAGCGGTAAACATATCGGCTGCCATCGGTAATTGCTCTCTGAATGTATCACTAGGTATTTCTATGGCATTTTTAAATCTCCCCACTTCATACTCATAATGATTTCTCATATCGATGACCAATGTGTTAGGATCTTTGACCATTTCATTAAACTGAAAAGCATTGACATATTTACCTTTGTTTTCCATTGAAAATTCAGGATCCTCAATTCCATCAGCTACAATCTTACTTCGGATTTTAATATCAAGTACATAAAAAGAATGATTATCCTCTTCTACAGCTTTATTTAAACGAAGACCGTTCATTACAGGATAACTGTAAATAAATGTCTTCAAGTCCTCGTAATACTCAACTGGACAATTAATCTGTGCATTTATTCCCTCATTTGCAATATAGATTCTTCCAAATACTGCTATGCTATTTAGTTTTTTATACCAATCGTCTCTAAATGACTTTGGGTCTTCAATAAAAAAATAGCAGTAGAATGATAATGTAACGCGAGGTGTAGTATCGGACATTGCTTTTTCCTTAAGCAATTTTCTCGACACTCTATTGTGGAGTGTTGCCATGATGTGATTTTAATTTCTGTTTTTGAAACCTCAGATGCAGGCTGAGCAAAATCATTAACAACACAATATTAAGAAAAAAACAAATCTAGTAGTCGGTAAATAAGGTAGAAAATCCTCTTATTCCAATCTTTATTCCATTTTGTGGCTGAATAGATTTACCTATCCCCCAGACATAATCTACTCTGAAAAGCTTGAGTATATTGTCAACACCAAAGAAAACTTCAGTATAGTTTTTGTTTTTCAACCATATGGTATTGGTGCCAGTTACAATTCTTAGATTAAGTTTTCTAACTAATGGAATTTTATTCGTGAGCAAACCATTAAGTCTGTATTCGCCGTTAAATTGAAGAAACATTTTTTCTTTGTTTGAAAGGGCATAAAAGGGAGCTACCTGGAAACTCTCAACGTAAGGGGTTGATTTTCTGGTAAGGTTACCAATAAAATGGTTGTAATCTGGTACTTGAACAGAAGTTGCATTGATGAAACCTCCTGTTTCTACTCTATATTTAAATTCACCTCCTAGTTTTAAATTCACATCACCAGTCACAGAAAAACGCCATTTGTCAAAATTTACATCACTGCCCAAAACATTTTTTACACCCTTGGTATATTGCAGTGTAAATGTTGGGGTACGAGAAAATGAAGACACAATCCTGTCTGGCAGTTCAATATATTTTGTACCTGGTCTATAACTAATTCTAAACCCTATAACAAATGCTTGATGATGGATCAAGGGTTGATCTGTGATTTCTGTAGGATAGTTTGGAGTAAATTTATTGAATACCCGGGAGTTACCCCAAGCGTAATTTGTATCTGTATTTACCAATGGTTGTCTGTCTTGATAATTGACAAAACCAGTAAAATCAAACCCATCTCCAAGCCCTTTTTGGTATGCTGTTTGAAAAAAAGTGGCCTGATATAATTTCATATAATTGTTACCGCTTAGCAAAGTAGCAAACGTGTTCATGATTTGAGGAATCGGATTTGCATTATTGAATTGGTACACCCTACTACCGAATGCTGCGGAGAAATTATTTACATATTTTTTACCAAATCTGTAATTGGTTCTCAAAAATGCATTAAAATGTTTATTGGTTACACCATATCGAAAAACTGGTGTGAATGTCAATTGATTTCTTCCATTTAATTCTTTTTGAAGCGAACCTGAAAGTTGCAAAGCAATTCCTTCCACTGTATTATAACTAATGGATTTTAGTAGTGGGTCATAACTATAATTAATTTTTTTGTTTCTATTGATAAGCGTCTGACCATTTACAATCAAACCGAATACATTTATTTTATTTTGTATTCTATCCAGAGAGTCTAAATAGGCAGGATCCTCTCTTCTTTTTTCCAAGGAATCTTTTTTCCGAAAATCTGCGATCTCTTCGGCTATTAAAGGTATTGGTCGTGCAGTATCCCAATATTGTTGACTTTTCTTAGTGGAAAGAGAATCATATTTGAGTAAAATATTACCAAATTCCTTTTTGCTAAATTGAAGATTGATATTGTATTTACTGAATAATGTTGTAAAATATCCTCCAGCATCGAAACCAAAGAATTTTACTTCTGGATATATTGTCTGACTACCTAACATCCAATTGTCAAAATCAATTTTTTCATACTGTTGTTCGATCTTTATTTTATCTGCAAACTCCAACAAAGACTGCTTATCAAGAGATAAACTGACCGAATGTATATTCCAACTATTTTCAATAATTTGAATATATCCTTTAAACAAAGGTTCAAAATTTCTCTTTGGAGTGACTAGTATTTTGTTCACCATCACATTGTTTTCAAAAAAAGCACCTAGATACTTATAATTATAAAAAGATAATGCACCATCTGCTATTGGAGATACAAACCCTCTAGGATTGAAAGATTTAGGTAGAGACACAATATTCTCATAAAAAGAAATGAGAAACGGAGTAGCTAACCCTAGACCATTAGTTTGACCACTAACTCGAGTCGACTTTACAACAACTTTCGTCTCTATCGGTTGATTAACATAAATATCAGAAATAGACTCAGATAGAAAAATGATTTTTTTCTTTGAACTATCTCCATCTTCAAAATCTATGGTTTGACCAAACAATGTATTCGGATAATCATTTGTTCTAATTAAACCCTTTATATAGGCCTCACAACTATATGCGCCAGCTTTTTTACCATTGTAGTTTCTTTCTTTTATAGCATTCCGAATTATAGCATAAGCCGGATCTTCTATTCCAGCTTTAACGATTATTTCTGTAAGACTCAGTTCGTTTGGACGAAGATGAAAATCGTGATGATAATCTTTTTCACGAATATGGACTTCTTTTGTCACTGATGCATAGCCCACATGCTGACATATAAAGGTGTACTTACCAGATGGGAGCTCAATACTATAAGCGCCGTCAGCGTTTGAAACAATTTTTTTATTAAGTTCCTTTATTGTTATTGTTGAAAATGGTAAAGGCTGGTGTTTTTCATCCAAGGTTCGTCCATTTACGATACCAGCATAAAGATGAAGTTGTAATAACAATACTAAGAGTGTATTGAAAAAATACTTCAATTTCAATTTTTGAAACATTAAGACTTTTTTACAACAATCGCCAGAGATCTGCCTGTAATTGCTGAAATGCCTGCTACACATGCAGCAATTAATGCTGAAGCGCCAATAATTAAAAATTTATTTTCACTCTTTAATACAAGTAACCCAATTTTTTGAGCCAATATGTGATCATTAGCAGTACTAATATAGAAAATGATGAATCCAACGAAAAGGAATACTCCTATAAAAGTGGCAAGAAATGCTAATAGTCGGTGTTGCGGAATGAAAAATCCAGTTAAGAGTCCTGCTAATGCGACAGACCACCATGGCAGTACCAAACCAAGTGCATAAGCAAGTAAGGGACAAATAATAAGTGATACTATAAATTTCATCATGGTTTAGTTATTTTGCGGAAAATGTCATTTTCCATGTATATTTTTTTTGCTTTATATCTTCTTGATTCATCATTGTTAAATCGTAATATTCCCCCTTTGCCCAAGTATCAATAAATGAATCATAATATTTACTTCCAGGGTTACCACTTTGTCCTCCTGGATAAATACCCACTGCTTTAATAGGTGAACCCATTTCAATTATCATTTTCCAACTTGGACCATGATCGTGAGTCGTTGCATTTACTATACCAGCTCCACCACCTATATTAAGTCCTCCTCTCGCAAAGGGCAATGTATTTGTCTTCAACAAGTGATAGACAGTTGTATTTTTAAATGCCCCCCATGATAATTTATTTTCATTCTCCAATTCACTGAGTTTTAAAGTAGCTTTTTGTAAAGCCAAAGTAACCTGATCTTTTAAGGTTTCTACTTTATCTGTTGATATATCATCAATAAACATAAAACTGGTATCATTGGAAAGTGATTCAAGTAAAACAAATTTTTCAGGTTTAATAACTGGTACTTTGTCTTTAACGAGATCATCATTAAATATTACTGTGCTCAGTGAGTCCCACCATATTGAGAAGCACGTAGTTCCTTTTTCCTTTACATCATTATATAAATTCCATGTTGAAACCATATTGAGATACCTGAACTCATCGTTAGTGAGTTTTGTACTATCGATATTTTGTAATAAAATTGGAACTGCCATCTCTGCAAAAACATTATAGTTGTTGTTTTGCAGTTTTTTCATGTCTTCAATTGTGATATTGGTCAATTCAGCAAGTTTTCTATTAATTGTAATTGGTCTGTATACTTCATAACTTCCTGGCATAAAATATGGATAAGAAACATCAGCAGCCCTTTGGTTTGCGCTACTTAAATATCCTTCTGTAGGATTTAGACTGTGAGGATTTTCATCCATTGGTATATATCCTTTCCACATATAACTGCTATCCTTACCGGGCATAACAAATAAACCTTGATCTTGCCAACGCAATGGAAAGGTCCCTTGTTGCCATAAAGCAATATCACCTGTACCAGAAGCAAAAATCATATTTTGTCCAGGTACATTAAAAAAGGAAATAGCCTCATAAT
>CAZDTN010000033.1:0-15816 GCA_964508355.1 uncultured Sphingobacterium sp. | reverse complement strand
GGGATATTGGCTATGAATTCAAAAATTAAGTTAAGGCTGAAAAACCTGATTGTTTATTGGGTTATTTAATTGAAATTTGTAGTGACTTAAAACAGACAACATGGGATTATTCTCCTGGTTTACTCAAGATATTGCCATCGACCTTGGTACTGCCAATACGCTTATTATACACAATGATGAAATTGTGGTAAATGAGCCATCAATAGTTGCATTGGATAGAAATAATCCTAAACAATTACTGGCTGTTGGTAAGAAGGCTTTGTTGATGCATGAAAAGACACATGAAAGTATAAGAACAGTAAGACCGCTAAAAGATGGGGTAATTGCAGACTTCAACGCTGCGGAATTAATGATCAGGGAGATGATCAAATTGATATATCCCAAAAAGCCATTGTTTCCTCCGAGCTGGAAGATGATGATCTGTATTCCATCAAGTATTACAGAGGTTGAAAAAAGAGCGGTAAGAGATAGTGCTGAACAAGCTGGTGCAAAAGAAGTATATCTTATTCACGAACCAATGGCTGCCGCACTCGGTATTGGTATAGATGTAACTGAGCCTATTGGAAATATGATCATTGATATCGGCGGTGGTACAACAGGTATTACTGTCATTGCTCTAGCAGGAATTGTTTGTGATCAATCAATAAGAATTGCAGGTGATGAATTTACAGCTGACATCATGGAGGCTTTGCGTCGTTATCATAGTTTGTTGATTGGAGAAAGGACTGCTGAACAAATTAAGATACATGTAGGCGCAGCAATGAAAGATTTAGATAATCCTCCAGATGATATGCCTGTAAATGGTCGCGACTTGGTAACGGGTATACCAAAACAAATTATGGTGAGTTATCAGGAGATTGCTGAAGCACTTGATAAATCAATCTTTAAAATTGAAGAAGCGATTCTCAAAGCCCTTGAAACAACACCTCCTGAGCTTGCTGCTGATATTTACAGAAGAGGTTTGTATATAACAGGTGGTGGTTCTTTGTTACGTGGATTGGATAAGCGACTCTCTCAAAAAATCAAGTTACCTGTTCATGTAGCAGAAGATCCGCTGAAGAGTGTTGTGCGTGGAACTGGAATTGCCTTAAAAAATTATTCGAATTTTCCTTTCATCATGAGATGATCTGGATAAAAAAACACAAGGAGCAGGTTCTCCATGCGTAACGTTTTTTTATTTCTTAGGCGCTATTCTGTTTTCATTATTTTTTTGGTGATGCAGATCATCGCGCTGTCGATGCTTTTCACCGATAATCGTTTTCACAATACGGTAATGGGGATGGTTTCCAATGAAGTCGCTGGAAATATCAATATGCGGGTAGATCGCGCTGAAGAATTCTTATCGCTTAGTGAACAAAATCGAAAGCTTAGAGATCAAAATGCCAAGCTGTTGTCTCTCTTACCCAGTGGAAGTTTATTGCCAGACAGTGCTATGGAATTGGTAACAGATACTTTCCGCATTGATTCAATTAAACAATATCGACAGTATCAGTATTTATCTGCTAAAGTCATCTCTAATTCGGTTTTCCTACAACAAAACTACATTGTCTTGCACCGGGGATTGGCGCAGGGTATAACACCCAACATGGCTGTTGTTTCTGTAGATGGAATTGTTGGAACGGTAGTACATGTTTCTGAAAACATGTCTCTTGTGATGAGCTTGCTGAATCGACAATCAAAAGTAATTGCAACGCTGAAGAAGGGAAGTGGGTTAGGAGAAATCAATTGGGATGGTAAAGACCCTCGTTATCTTGTGCTCACAAAAATCCCTAAAACTGTAGTCGTTAAAAAAGGTGATACAGTTGTGACTAGTCCCTATTCAGATAAATTTCCTCCGGGTTTACCTATCGGTATTGTTGATGAAGTTGAGCAAGACCAAGAAACCAATACCTATATTTTGCAAGTTAAAACTGCTGTCAATTTTTACAATATCGGGCATGCCTATGCTGTAAAGAATAGATTACAAGATGAAATGGATGAGCTTAAAAAGAAGATGAATAAAGAATGAACCTGATTGTAAAAAATATCATCCGTTTTGTATTTATAATGGCTATTCAGCTGTTTGTGCTGAATAATATTCCTCCATTGCATCAGTTTATTGTTCCTTATTTCTACTTTGTCTTTTTGCTTTGGTTGCCATTTAAGGTAACAAGGACGGCCTTGTTGTTTATAGCTTTTGCTGTAGGGTATATCACAGATATGTTTTACAAAACTCCAGGCTTACATTTAGCAGCTTGCGTGCTTATAGCCTATATAAGACCGCCCTTTATTCAGCTATTATTACCAAAAGAGGCAACAGAGTGGGGTAATGAAGAGCCTTCCAGAAAAACAATGGGTCAAGTGCCTTATATGACCTATTTAGTGGGAATGATTTTGTTGCATCATTTTTATTTGATTTTATTAGAATGGTTGCAGTTTGGCAGCTTTTTATACTTTACTGGAAAGCTAATTGCGACAACCATTATCAGCTTGCTTCTGATCTTGATTGCAGATCTATTGCTCAATAGAAATACAAGGACAAGGTAACGTTGCAAATGCTTAATTTTGCAAAGTAATCGTGCGTAAAAATGCCTGCATTTAATCAGTCGAGACAAAATTTTATCCGTATCCTTTTCCTATTTGCATTTATAGTGCTTGTACTTCGTTTGCTTTTTTTACAACTGGGATCAAAAAAATACGATTTACTCGCATTGGATAATGCGGTCAGTAAAAAAATTATTTACCCTGATCGGGGAATTATTTTTGACCGTAAGGGAAAGTCGATTCTGGAAAATACACTTACCTACGACTTGATGATCAATCCCACGCAGCTAAAGGGAATGGATACAATTGGGTTGTGTCAGATCTTGAATATCAGTGTTAAAGATTTCAAAGAACGTGTTGTAGGTGCGATAATCAAAAATGGTAAATACAGGCCTTCTGTTTTTGAAGCATCCTTATCCGTTGAGACTTTTGTACAATTACAAGAAAATATCTTTCGTTTTGAACCTGGCTTTTTTTTACAGGAACGTCCGATTCGTTCTTATCCCTTTAAAGCAGCGGCTCATATTTTAGGATACGTGGGTGAAGTTGACTCAAATATCCTAAAAAGAACAAATTACTATTATCAGATGGGCGACTACATGGGGTTGAGTGGATTGGAAAGATATTATGAAAATATTTTGATGGGGCAACGTGGCGTGCGTTATCAGATAAAGGATAATAAGAACAGAATTGTTGGATCATATGAAAAAGGACTATATGATTCCGTTGCTATTGCAGGCAGAAATTTGAACACGTATATTGATATTGATGTTCAGGTTTTGGCTGAAAGATTGCTGAAAAATAAATTAGGAGCAATTGTTGCCATTGAGCCTCAAACTGGAGGGATTATAGCAATGGCAAGTGGACCAACTTACGATCCAAATCAACTTACAGGTAGTCAGCGTAAGAATAATTTTTCATGGATGTTGAGAGATACTGCACGACCGCTTTTTAATAGAGCAATAAAAGGTCAGTATCCTCCTGGATCAACCATCAAACCGATGGGAGCGCTTATTGCGCTAGATGAAGGAGTTATCACTCCTGATTTTGGTATTGGATGTGGAGGAGCATATTTTGGTTGTAGAAGACCGATTAAGTGTACGCATGATAATCCTGGTCATGCAGCCAATCTCCGTGTAGCGCTTGCCAATTCATGTAACAGTTATTTCTCTCATGTCTACAGGTTGTCAGTTGATAACCCAAGATTAAAAGGAACAGTCAATGGCTATTTGAAATGGAAACAATACATGAATTCCTTTGGATTGGGTGTCAAACTGGGTGTCGATTTGCCAAGTGAGGATAAAGGGCTTATTGCAGATACAAGTTTTTATAATCGGTTGTACAATCGTTCTTGGAGTTCTTGTACAAATGTGTTTTTGGGAATTGGTCAAGGTGAAATGCAAGCCACTCCTTTGCAAATGGCTAATATGATGTGTATTATTGCCAACAAAGGTTATTATTATACGCCTCATTTTGTTCAATCGATTGAAGCTGAAACTGGTCAAGACACAATTTTGAATGCTTTCAAAAAGAAACATCAGGTAACGAATATACCTTCAGAAATCTATGATATTGTACAAATGGCCATGCAGGACGTAACAGAAGCAGGTTCTGGACGTGTTGCAAGAATTGAAGGCATATCTGTGGCTAGTAAAACAGGGACTGCTGAAAATTATGGTATCATTTATGGTAAACGTGAGAAATTGAAAGATCACTCTTGGTTTGTTTGTTTTGCCCCGAGAGAAAATCCCAAGATCGCTGTTGCAGTTATTGTTGAAAATGCAGGATTTGGTGCAACATGGGCTGGACCCATGGCTGGACTTATTATGGAAAAATATTTAAAAGATACTTTGTCTTCTGCTCGTTGGAAAGAAGTAGAGCGCATTGAGAGTCAGGAAATCATTTTACCCATAGTAAAAACAAAGCGTAATCGTTTGGATTCGCTTAAAAAGGAAAGAATGAGAAAACAGCAGTTAAGAGTGATTGCAATGCATGAACGAGATAATAACCAAGACAATAAAAAATCTGTTATATGGCAGGGTTATTTTGTTGCGATAAAACCAAATGATGAAGAACAATTCATTTGAAATATCAAAAGGAATTGACTGGACACTAATTGGTGTTTATGTATTACTTGTGCTAACAGGTATTGCCAGCATTTTTGCAACAACCTACAGGGATGAAGCTATTGTAAAGGGTTTTCTTTCTTTGAATACCGATTATAGTCGTCAACTTTTATATTTTATAGTATGTATTATCATTGGATCGTTTATCCTGTTGACTGATAGTAAATTTTATACAGCAACAGCCAATATACTATATGTATTTGGCATCATTCTTCTGATATTGGTATTCCCTTTCCATACAGAAATTAAAGGTACTAAGTCGATCATCAGGTTTTCTGGATTTCAATTACAACCTGCTGAATTGTGTAAACTTTTTGTCAATCTTGCTTTGGCTAAATATTTGTCCTCACCTGATGTGAATTTTAAAAAACTCAAATCACAATTGATTGCATCTGGCTTAGTGTTGCTGCCAGCCGTTATGGCCATTATGCAGAGTGAGACAGGTCTGGCCCTGGTTTACTTTTCTTTCTTCTTGGTGATGTATAGAGAAGGTTTGCCTTCTGCGATTCTGGTCATTGGTTTTTCTGTTGCTATACTTGTTATTCTAACCTTGCTCATTGACCAAAATATATTAGCAGTGTTATTAACTGTTGTTGCCGCAGGAGTGATCTACGAACTTAAAAGGCAAATCAAGCGTAGACGTTCTTTGCTATTTATCATCCTTGGTATTTGGGCTTTGGCTGTGGGCATACAACGATTTGCCATTCCCTATTTTTTCAATTCTGTATTGAAACCCTATCAGGTGCAACGTATATATGCAACGGTGGGTAAAGACATGGAAATTGATGTGTCAACAATGTCTGAGCAGGATATTAAAAAGATGGAGGAGAAGAAGAAGGCTGGTAACTATAATGTAAAGCAAAGCAAAATTGCAATTGGATCCGGAGGCTTTTGGGGAAAGGGTTTGATGAAGGGTACGCAGACAAGATATGATTTTGTACCGGAGCAACGAACTGATTTTATCTTCTGTACTATTGGTGAAGGTTTCGGATTTGTCGGTAGTATAATTTTATTGGGGCTTTATCTTTTTATGTTGTTTCGCATTGTAAATATTGCAGAGCGACAAAGAAGTGCTTTTAGTCGTGCTTACGCTTACGGTGTAGCATCGGTATTTTTCTTTCATATTTTTATCAATATCGGAATGACAATTGGTATTGTGCCTGTAATTGGCATTCCATTACCATTTTTGAGTTATGGTGGAACTGCTTTAGTAACATTTACAATATTGTTATTTGTCCTTATTCGATTAGATGCTGACCGACAAATGATTTTGAGGTAATCAACATGAAAATAATTCCATTATCTGAAGGAGCATTTACAATAGATCAAACCAAGGTTTTTGTGCCCTTTGATCTCTCAAAAGATAATTTGCAAGAAAGACCAAGAGGTAGTCTACTTGTAGAGATTCAGCCATTTCTTGTTGTTACTGATCATGATGTGTTGTTGCTAGATGCAGGACTAGGGTTTTCTAGGAATGGTGTAATGCAGCTTTATGAAAATCTTGCTCAGCACGGTTTTACTGCTCAAGATGTTACAAAAGTTTTAATGAGTCATCTGCATAGAGATCATGCAAGTGGACTAACGCTTCAAGATCCATTTCATGGTGCCTGGCATTTGGCATTCCCTGATGCATACCATTATATTTACCATGAGGAATTAGATTTTGCGCTGCATGGTAAAAATCCATCATATGATGCAGAACGATTAAATGCTTTAGTCAATCATGATAAAGTTGTATTGATGCCAGAGAAGGGATTGATTGATGGATATATTCAACATGAATTTTCGGGGGGACATTCTCCCTTTCATCAAGTATTTTGGATAAATGAAAATGGAAGAACAGTTTTCTTTGGTGGGGATGAAGCACCGCAACTTCAACAAATGAAAACAAAGTTTATCGCAAAATATGACTATAATGGTAAGCGAGCTATGGAGTTAAGACAGCAGTGGTGGGAACAAGGAAAGAAAGATAAATGGGAAATTTTGTTTTATCATGATATCGCCACACCATCAATGATACCCACTTGATTTAAGTAAATGATCAAATAGATAAATACAATATTAAGTATAGATAAGTACGCTTTAATTTTAAAATTATACTTATATTAGTAGTAAATATAAAAAAGGCTAGCCCTAAAAAGAGCCAGCCGTTGCTAACCTATGAAAAACACCAGGTTAAAAATACATTAAATATTTATATTAAAATCCTTTTTTTCTCGACTCTAACTGCTTTTTTTCCGCTTGGCGTTTTTGAAATTCTCTTCTTACCAATGATTTAAATTCATCTTCTGCGCCAAATACTTTGCTTGCTCTTTCATGGCTCACAACTTTTTCGAAATCGTCTCTGTATTTTTTTCTTACATCCAACATTTTTTGCTGGCGATCGAGATTGTCTTTGTAATCTTTGGCCTGAGCAGCTTGTTTAATATCATTTCTGTACTGATTGAATATGGGCCAAAATCTTTGAGCTTCTTGAGGATTCAGGTTGAGTTCTTTGGTTATGAATGCCAATTCCATGGCTTGGATTTTCTTTAATTCTGCAGCTCTATTCCCCATATCAGGACGCTGGCGTTGTGCCTGGGCGGCTGAAATGATAAGAAATGCTGAAAAAAATGTAAAAAGGGTTTTCATATTATAAAAATTGTACATGCGTTTAATTCATTAAATGTAGATCTTCATTTTTCATCAGATCGATATAGCTAGATATATCGTTTTCCGGTATTTCTTTAAGCATTTCACTGACCAAACCTGCGTCCATCTGTACCAGCAACGATTGGGTATCTTCAGTAGGGTCCTCTAGTTCGTTCTCATTCAGATCCTCTATTTCACTGAGGTATAAGGCAAATGCATCTGATGAAATTTTGGTTTCATCTGTTGATTTAGCAACTGCATCTATGGTCTCATTTCCCGAAAAGAGGGTAGCAAACGTAACAATAATTCCAATAACAGCAGCAGCAGCTGCATATTTTAACACTGTTTTGATGTTGAATAGGCGGACTACATTTGTTTCAGTAGCAGGAACAGGTACTTTGAAATCAGTTAAATAGTTAGTCGGGATGGAGAATGGATTCTGTTTTCTTAAGTTTTGTAAAAGTGGACTGAGGTTTTCTTTTTCTGTCTCTTGTGATTTTATTCGCTGCAAGAGGGTAACTGAAAACTGGCTGAAATAGCCTTCGGGTACCTGTAAAGGCATATTTTTAGGCAAACTTGCAACAACGTTGCTTATTGCCTTCATTTCTGATGATATGTCTGGTTGGCCTTTCATCGTCTTTTAGACTGTGTTAAATACAGTAGGTTTAATGATTGAGTATGTATTCCTCTATCTTTTTCACGGCATGATGGTAACTGGCTTTCAAGGCGCCTATTGAAGTTTCCAAAATTTCACTCATTTCCTCGTAAGGCATTTCTTCAAAATACCTCAAATTAAATACAACTCGCTGTTTTTCAGGTAGTTGTTGGATAGCCAATTGTAATTTCCACACTGCTTTTTTTTCATCAAAATCTTTCTCGCTGTGTAATTTGTTTTCAAGACTATCTCCTGCATCTTCTAAGGAAACTGAGGTTCTTTTTTTAGCTTGTTCCAAAAAAGTAAGTGATTCGTTGGTGGCAATCCGGTATAGCCAGGTGAACAGCTTTGCATCTTCTCTAAATTGATCTAAGCCGTTCCATGCTTTGATGAAGACATTTTGCATCACATCATCGGCATCAGCGTGACTTACAACCAGTCTCCTGATTTGCCAATAGATTCTTTCCTGATATCTTTTAACAATAATGGTGAATACTTGCTCTTTGCTTTTGTCTTGTTTAAATAAACGAACAAGTTCTATATCATTTAAGTCTTGTAGCATGGTTAAGCACGCTTTCTTGACATGGCTTTTTCAACTGCGGCAATGATATTTTCAGTTTCCAGGCCGTATTTCTTGAGCAATTCTGTTGGCTTACCACTTTCACCAAATGTATCTTGTGTTCCAATCATTTCTATAGGAATTGGAAAATGTTTAGTAGCAGTTTGTGCAATACTGTCACCCAGCCCTCCTATTACATTATGTTCTTCTGCAGTTACAGCACAGCCTGTTTTTTGAATAGACTTCAACACTGCTGCTTCATCCAGTGGCTTGATGGTGTGGATATTGATAACATCAACTAAAATTCCCTTTTCTTTAAGTGCTTTTGCAGCCTCAACAGCCTTCCAAACCAAATGACCACAGGCAAAAATACTGGCATCACTTCCTTCTGCAAGTTGTTGGGCTTTTCCAATGACAAATGGTTCTTCAGGGTTGGTAAAAATCGGCCAAACTGGTCTGCCAAATCTCAAGTAAACCGGACCATCATGTTCTGCAATCGCAATTGTAGCGGCTTTTGTTTGGTTATAATCACATGGTACAATAACAGTCATGCCAGGTAACATTTTCATCAAACCTATATCTTCTAAAATCTGATGAGTAGCACCATCTTCTCCAAGTGTGAGTCCGGCATGTGATGCACAGATTTTCACATTTTTACCAGAATAGGCAACGGATTGTCTAATCTGATCATATACACGTCCGGTTGAAAAGTTAGCAAAAGTTGTAGTAAATGGGATCTTTCCTCCTATGGTTAAACCTGCAGCAATACCGATCATATTGGCTTCTGCAATTCCACATTGGATAAACCTATCTGGAAAAGCTTTGATAAATGCATTCAATTTTAATGAGCCTGCTAGGTCAGCCGTAAGCGCAACTACATTTGGATTTTTCTGACCAAGTTCAAAAATACCATCACCAAATCCACTTCTTGTATCCTTTTGACCTGTTACTTGAATTGCATCTAACATGTTCAACTTATTTGACGCAAAGTAACATCAATTCAGTCTTTATTTTTGAGTAAAGAGGTTAAAATTTTCTGATTAATTCAAGCGAAATGCTCTTAGATCAAGATGGTTGGGTAAATCCTTCAGGTATTGCTCCCATTTCCATGCACTGGTCATGATGTCTTTGATTGTATATTTTGGTTCCCAACCCAATTCAGTTCTGGCTTTTTCGTTATTGGCATAAATAGCAACTACATCTCCTGCTCTTCTTTTACCAACGCGGTAATTCAATTTGATGCCTGTATTTTCTTCAAAAGCTTTTATGGCTTCAAAAACTGATATGCCTGCACCTGATCCTATATTATAGGCCAAACAATTATTTTTATTTTTTTTCTCCAACATGAAGTCCATCGCAAGTGTATGAGCATGCGCCAGATCACAAATATGTATAAGATCCCTGATGCATGTACCATCTGGAGTAGGATAATCATCTCCAAATACCACCAGCTCATTTAATTTTCCGATAGCAGTCTGTGTAATTACAGGTGCAAGATTTTGTGGTTTATCGATGGGTAATTCTCCAATCAATGCAGAAGGATGTGCTCCAGCAGGATTGAAATAACGAAGCAAAACGGTATTGATATGTGGTTGGGCAGCAGCAAGTGCTTCAATCATCTGTTCTCCCATTTGTTTGGTGAGACCGTATGGTGATGCTGCTTCTTTTTTAGGTGTATCCTCTGTTACAGGAATTTGATCTGGATTACCGTACACTGTACAAGAGGAAGAAAAAACAAAGTTGTTGACTTTATACTCTTCAATACATCTTAGAACGTTGACCAGCGATGTAAGGTTGTTATGAAAATAGAGCAAGGGTTTTTCAACTGATTCGCCTACTGCTTTATAAGCTGCAAAATGTATGACACCGGACAATTCATTATTTTCTTCGAATATGGCGCGGGTTTCATCATAATTACAAAGATCTACTTTGTAGTTTTTTATTTTTTTTCCAGTAATTTTTTCAATCCCTTCCAGCATACCTGGAGTAGATCTTGAATTGTTATCTGCTGAAATTACTTCATAGCCATTTTCAATCAAATCAACAATCGTATGTGATCCAATGTATCCTGTTCCACCTGTTACCAGTACTAGTTTTTTCATCCACATCTAATTGATCAAATCCATGAGATAGTTGCCATATCCACTTTTGAGCAATGGGGTTGCAAGTTTGACCAGTTGCTCAGTATTGATGAATCCCTTTCTCCAGGCAATTTCTTCAATACAAGCAATTTTAATGCCCTGTCTTTGTTCAATTACCTGAATAAACTGTGATGCCTGCATTAATGAATCAAAAGTGCCGGTATCCAGCCATGCAGTGCCTCTATCGAGAACTGAAACGTGTAATTTTCCACTCTTTAAATAAGCTAGGTTAACATCAGTGATTTCATATTCTCCTCTTTTAGATGGCTGAATATTTTTAGCAATTTCAACTACATTGTTGTCGTAAAAATAAAGACCTGGTATAGCAAATTTACTTTTTGGCTGAGCAGGTTTTTCTTCAATTGAAATTGCTTTCATGTTATCATCAAATTCAACTACACCATATCTTTCAGGGTCGCTTACTTGGTAAGCATATACAATTCCTCCATCAGGGTTTGAATTTTTTTCTAGTGTTTTTCCTAGACCCATACCATAAAAAATATTATCACCAAGTACAAGTGCACAAGCGTCGTTTCCAATGAATTTTTCACCAATGACAAATGCCTGGGCAAGACCATTAGGAACGGCCTGCTCCGCGTAACTAAAATTCAGGCCAAGATGGCTTCCATCTCCAAATAATTTCTGAAACTGGGGGAGGTCTTGTGGAGTGGATATAATTAAAATATCCTTGATCCCTGACAGCATTAGTGTTGATAATGGGTAATAAATCATGGGTTTATCATAAACCGGCATGATTTGCTTACTAATTGCATAGGTGATGGGGTATAATCGGGTTCCTGAGCCTCCTGCTAAAATAATGCCTTTCATGTGATTAGTTATGTTGACAAAGATGCGGTTTTTTTAAACAAAATGGAAGTCTGTTAACATCTAGGTAACATACTGATTACAATTGGTTAACTAGTCGCTAACACCCTATTAACGCGTCGATTGTTCCTTTGCAGCACAATGAGCGTTATGCAAGAAAGGAATTTTAAAAAATTGTTGTCTGTCACTTTTTTCAGTCTTTTTTTAGTGGGGGTAAGTTTCGGACAGTCGGTTAAGGTGAACGGAAAAGTTATCAATACCAAAAATGAGGCTGTTGCAGGTGCATCAATTATTATTGAAGAGTTAAAAAGGACAATTGTTGCCAATTTAGATGGACAGTTTGATCTTACTTTAGAAGCGAATAAAAAATACACTTTTACTGTTTCTAGTGTTGGTTACAATACCAAAGTGATTTCAGACATAGAAATAGCTTTAAATGCTGATAACACAATTACTGTAGTATTAGAACCTCAGTCCAAAAATAGTGAGGCGATTGTTATACGTTCCACACGCCGACAAGAAAGCACAGTTGCCTTACTTACATTTCAAAGAACTAATACCGCACTTTCAAGTGGTTTGGCTGCAGACTTTATCAGAAGGACACCTGATAAAAATACTGGTGAGGTTTTAAAAAGGGTGAGTGGAGCAGCTATTCAGGATAATAAGTTTGTTATTGTTAGGGGTTTAAGTGACAGATATAACTCTGCTATGTTGAACTCTGCATTGCTTCCAAGTAGTGAACCAGATAAGAAGGCATTTTCGTTTGACGTGTTTCCAGCTGCCTTGATTGATAATATTATCATTAATAAGACTGCAACATCTGAATTTACCGGTGAATTTTCTGGTGGATTGGTGCAAGTGAATACAAAAGATATCCCTTCTAAAGATGTCATAACAGTTGGTTTTGGTATAGGGTATAATAACCAGTCTACTTTTAGGGATTTTACAAGCAACAGAAGGAATAAATACGACTGGCTAGGCTTCGATGATGGAACTAGAAATATTCCAGATAGTTTTCCTGCTACTGCTCAAATTTATCGTGCATTGGGTAAAGACGCAGCAGGATTAAACAAACAAATTGAGCTTACACAACAATTCAGGGGTGATGTATATGTGCCTGTTACAGTGAAGGCTGCACCCATCAAGACTTTCAACTTCACTTATGCACAAAGCCATAAATTAAAAAATGGTGCAAATCTGGGAACTTTGGTTGCCGTCAACTATAGAAATTCAATGTTGATCTATGATGTTGAAAAAGCTTTCTATGAAGCTGACGGTTCTCCCGTTTTTAACTACAAAGATAAACAGAACAGATACCAGATAAATCTGGGTGGTATTGTAAATGTAGCTTGGGTAAAAGGTAAGCACAAGATTGCTTTCAAAAATTTATTTAACCAATTGTATGAAGACAATTATTATACAAGACAAGGTTTTAATACAAACAGGAGAAATGATATCCAATTCTATTCTTCTTATTTGAACCAAAGAAGCTTGTTCAGCTCACAGTTGGAAGGTGAGCATCAATTAAGTGCCAGAGGTATCAAATTTAAATGGAACGGTAATGCAGGTTTGAATTGGAAAAAGCAACCTGATTTGAGAAGTGCATTATATGCCAGAGCAATTAATACAAATGAGCAGTTTGAAATTGATCCTGATGATACTAGAAGATTTTATTCTGACTTAAAAGACTATAGTGCTGGGGCAGGTGGTCAATTTATCATTCCCATGAACTGGGGCGGTAAGGATAAGCAAACTTTAAAGTTTGGAGGTTCAACTTTGGCAAGAATGCGTGATTTCAGAAGTCGCATTTTCAGATATAATATTACCAATTTCAATTCATTTGTTGCTGCTAATGCCTATAAGCCAGTTGATAGAGCTTTCTTCTACGACAATATGGGTACCTCAGGTTATATACTGGAGGAGTTTACTAACAATTCTGATAGATATTTTGGTTTATCTGTGCTGAATGCCGCTTATGGTATGATGGACAACAAATTTGGTAATTTCAGATTCATATGGGGCCTACGTGCTGAGAACTTCCAGCAACTATTGACATCTAAGGAGCAAACTGGTAATAGAAGTGTGAGGTTGACTGAAAAATGGGACTTCCTCCCTTCTTTGAATATATTATTGAATGTAGGAGACAAGCAAAACATAAGAGCATCAGCCAGTAGAACCGTAGCAAGACCAGAATTTAGAGAATTGGCAGAATTCGCCTTCTTTGATTATGAGATGAACTATGGTGTTAAGGGTGATACGGCTCTTAGAAGAACTTCCATTTTGAATTATGATCTCAGGTATGAGATTTATCCTAAAGCAGGTGAAGCAATAACATTTGGTGCTTTTTACAAAGAGTTCACAGATCCTATTGAATTTAGACTTGATCCAGGAAGTAATGCTGATACAAGACGATATTTTTACCAGAATGCATTGAGTGCTAAAACACTCGGATTTGAAATCGAACTCCGCAAAGGGTTAGACTTTATTTCACCAGCGTTAAAGCCATTGAGTTTCTTTGGAAATTATACTTATCTGAGATCTGAAGTAGTTTTCAATGATTTGAGTGCTGATAGTAAAACTATCAAAGCTGATCGTCCATTACAGGGACAGTCACCCTACCTGCTAAATGCTGGTTTGCAGTATACCAGTGATATGTTTAATGCATCTGTCTTATATAATAGAGTAGGGCAACGCTTAACCTTAGTCGGTAATGAAGAGTTTCCTAATGTCTACGAACGTCCAAGAAATCAGATTGATATTCAATTGTCCAAAAAAGTGTTGGATGGACAAGGAGAAATCAGAATCAATTTCCAGGATATTCTTAACAATGCCTTCTATTTCTATGAAAATGTAAACGAGAATACCGGATTTCAAGAAGGAGTTGACAGATTATTCAATTCTTACAAACAAGGTAGCACCATTACAGTTGGATTTACCTATGATTTTAATATTGGCAAGAAAAAATAAAAAGATAAAAAACCTCAATTATGAAAAGAATCGTACTTGGTTTGATGGCGTTCACGATGCTCACGTTCAGCTCTTGCATCAAGGTGAACTTTGACGAAACCATCAACAACAACAACACTGGCGGCGGAAATGCATCAGATCCTCAAGATCCTGCTGCCAATGGTGGATTAATTCAAGGTATCATCAACAAAAGTTACTATTTACCAAAAGGTAAGTATACTCTAAAAGGATATGTCTATGTAACTGAAGGCAATACTCTTACCATTGCCCCAGGTTCTGTAATTGTTAGTGACATCACTGAAAAAGGTGCTCTTATTATTGAAAGGGGTGCTAAGTTGATTGCTGATGGTAGAGCAGCATCTCCAATTGTATTCACCAGTGGTAAGCCAATTGGTCAGAGAACTCCGGGCGACTGGGGAGGAATTATCATGTTGGGTAAAGCGCCAACAAATAGACCATTAGATCCAGCTCCAGTAATTGAAGGTGGTGTGGGTAGAAAATACGGTGGAACTGATCCGAACGATGATAGCGGTATCCTGAGGTTTGTAAGAATAGAGTTCGCAGGTATTGCAGCTGAGCCAGGATCTGAAATCAACGGTTTGACTTTAGGTGGTGTTGGATCTGGTACAATCATTGAAAATGTACAAGTTTCTTTTGGTAACGACGATGCATTTGAATTCTTTGGAGGTACCGTCAACTGTAAAAATTTGATTGCATTTGCAACAGCTGATGATGATTTTGATTTTGACTTCGGTTACTCTGGAAGAATTCAATACGGTATTGCTTGTCGTAAGCCTGATTTTGTGGATGGTGGTGACGCTGGTAATGGTATTGAGTGCGATAACGATGGCACCGGTTCTGCAGCATCTCCAGTAACAAGACCCCAATTGAGTAATTTCACTTTTGTTGGTCCAAATAATGCTACGGGTACAGCTGCCAACCATAATTTTGGTCTAAGGTTTAGAAGAGCAACCCAATTTGTACTGAGAAATTCAATCATAATTGGTTGGGCAAAAGGTGGCTTCTCTATGGAATCGGCTGCAACTGCTAATGCATATGTTGCTGGTACATCTGAATTTAGAAATAATCTCCTTCATTCAAATGCAACAACTGCTATCTATCGTGGAGATGCAAATGCACTTGCAGTAATCACTGCAGCAGCTTTACAAACAAAAGCTGAATCAGAAGGTTGTATAACATTAGCAAATGCTGATGATGCGCAATTAACTTCTCCTTACTATTCAACTACTCCTAATTTCCTGCCAAAAGCGGGTTCACCAGCTCTGACAGGCGCAAGCTATACTGGTTTAAATGCATTCTTTACAACAGGTACGTTCAGAGGAGCAATGGGTGCAACCAACTGGACAACTGGTTGGGCTAACTGGGATC
>CAZDTN010000032.1:0-16064 GCA_964508355.1 uncultured Sphingobacterium sp. | reverse complement strand
GAAGTGGTTCAGGCAGCACAACAAGCTGCATTTAATGGAAAGAACCCAAATATAGAAACAGAACACGTTCTTATTAGTCTTTTAGAACAGAAAAATTCGCCCGTAGAATATCTGTTAAAAAAGAATAATGTCTCTTTGCAAGTTCTTCATGCAAAATTAAATGAAGCATTAAATAAACTACCCAAAACAGATGCAGAACCTGCACAGTCACTGTCAAGGGATGCTAATGGTCTCTTTTTAAGAGCAGTATCTTCTCTTTCAAAATTCGGAGATGAATTTGTAACACCAGAGCATATATTATTGGCAGTATTAACGGGAACTGATTCAGTAGCAAAGTTGATTAAGGAAGCAGGATTATCAGAAAAAGGGTTGTTACAAGCTATTCAGGAATTGAGAAAAGGGGAAAAGGTTAAGAGTCAGACCCAGGAAACTCAATTCGATACACTAAACAAATATGCCAAGAACCTCATCGATATGGCTCGTCAGGGTAAATTGGATCCGGTGATTGGAAGAGATGAGGAAATCAGAAGAACCCTGCACATCCTAACCCGAAGATCTAAAAACAATCCCATACTTGTTGGTGAACCAGGAGTGGGTAAAACAGCTATTGCCGAAGGTCTTGCTATGAGAATCGTCAATGGGGATGTCCCTGAAAATTTGAAATCTAAATTGATCTATGCCCTTGATATGGGTCAGCTTATTGCTGGTGCTAAATACAAAGGAGAGTTTGAAGAAAGGTTAAAAGGAGTAGTAAAAGAAGTCGCCGCTAGTGATGGTGAAATCATTCTGTTCATAGATGAAATTCATACTTTAGTCGGTGCTGGTGGCGGTGAAGGTGCTATGGATGCTGCCAATATTTTAAAACCTGCTTTAGCAAGAGGAGAACTCAGGGCAATTGGTGCTACAACCCTAAACGAATACCAAAAGTATTTTGAAAAAGACAAGGCCCTGGAAAGAAGGTTCCAGAAAGTCTTGATCGATGAACCAACTGTTGAAGATGCTATTTCTATTTTAAGAGGCATTAAGGATCGATATGAAACACACCACCATGTCAGAATCAAAGATGAAGCAATCATTGCTGCAGTTGAATTATCACATCGCTACATAAGTGATCGTTTTCTTCCGGATAAAGCCATCGATCTCATTGATGAGAGTGCAGCAAAGCTTCGATTAGAAATGAATTCTATGCCAGAAGAATTGGATAAACTGGAGCGTCAGATCAGGCAGCTGGAAATTGAAAGAGAGGCCATAAAACGTGAGAATGATGAAGTGAAAATGAAAGAATTGAACACAGAAATTGCCAATCTTGCAGTTCAACGTGATACACTAAAATCAAAGTGGAAAGAAGAAAAGGAGTGGGTGGAAAAAGTGCAGCAAGCAAAAGCAGAAATTGAGAAATTAAAATTACAGGCGGAAAAGGCAGAGCGTGAAGGTGATTATGGTACAGTTGCCGAAATACGTTATGGAAAGATCAAAGAAAAAGAAACATTGATAGCAACCTTATCTGCAGAATTGGAGAATACAACTGAAGCCAGGTTATTAAAGGAGGAAGTTGATGCTGAAGATATTGCGGAACAGGTTGCAAAAGCCACAGGTATCCCTGTTGCAAAAATGTTGCAAAGTGATAGAGAGAAACTGTTACAGCTGGAAGATCACTTGCATGAAAGAGTAGTAGGTCAAGAGGAGGCGATTACAGCCGTAGCTGATGCTATCAGAAGAAGCAGAGCAGGTTTACAGGATCCTAAAAAGCCAATTGGATCGTTTATCTTCTTAGGTACAACTGGAGTAGGAAAAACAGAGTTGGCCAAAACACTTGCGGCTTATTTGTTTGATGATGAGAACATGATGACCCGCATCGACATGAGTGAGTACCAGGAGAAACATACAGTATCAAGATTGGTGGGAGCACCTCCGGGATATGTAGGTTATGATGAGGGTGGTCAACTTACAGAGGCTGTAAGAAGAAAACCTTATAGTGTTGTTTTATTGGATGAAATAGAAAAAGCCCATCCTGACGTTTGGAATGTATTATTGCAGGTGCTTGATGATGGACGACTTACAGATAACAAAGGAAGAGTTGTGAATTTCAAAAATACCATCATCATCATGACTAGCAATATCGGAAGTCATTTGATTCAAGATGCATTTGAAAATGCACTTCCAGACCAACTCGATCATGCAGCTGAAAAAGCGAAAATTGATGTAATGGCTTTGTTGAAACAAACCATCCGACCTGAGTTTTTAAATCGTGTTGATGAAATCATCATGTTCCAACCTTTAAATAGAAAGGATATTAGGCAGATTATTGAGGTGCAATTAAAGGGCCTTAAAGCCTTGGTTCAAACATCAGGAATTAATTTAGATTTTAGCAAGTATGCAATTGACTTCTTGGCTGAACATGGTTTTGATCCACAGTTTGGTGCACGTCCCTTAAAGCGACTTATCCAAAAAGAAATTGTGAATCAATTGTCCAAAAAAATCCTAGCAGGTGAAGTTGATAGAAACAAAAACGTTATGGTTGATGTTTTTGATGGGGTGGTGGTGTTTCGGAACGATGAAGCTTGATTACTTTTTTATTGTTGGGTTTCCATTTTGAACCATGGCCTTGTTGTTGAAAAGTAGGGGTATCTCCAAGGGCAGTCGGCACGACTGCCTTTTCTATTCTAGAACCAATTAGTTTTTCAATTCTTTTAATTTTAATATAGTCTTCTTGGTTGACTAAAGTAATTGCACTTCCAGTAGTCGCTGCTCTTGCCGTCCTTCCTATTCTGTGTACATAATCTTCTCCATCTGGTGGAACGTCATAATTGATGACCAGCTCAATCTGATCAATATCAATACCCCTACTTAAGATATCTGTCGCTACAAGTATTGGTGTTCTCTTTGCAGCGAATCCTAAAAGGACTTCCTCCCTTTGTGTTTGATCTAGATCTGAATGAATTTCTTTTGCATCAAATCCTCTTTTTTGCAGTTGCGCAGTTAGTTTTTTTACTGTTTGTTTTCTAGAGCAAAATACCAATACCGATTTATATGATTGTTCTCCAAGAATATGTTGGATAAGTGGTATCTTCTGAGTGTCATAGACCCAATAAACTTGCTGTTTGATACTTGCGGGAGGCTTTGAAAGTGCAATACTGACCTCTGCAGGATTGATTAGTATTGTTTTGGCCAGTTGCATCATTTTAGGGGGCATAGTAGCTGAAAACAAAATCGTTTGTCGCTTTGCTGGTAAATGGGAAATAATCCTCATGATATCATCATAAAATCCCATGTCAAGCATACGATCTGCTTCATCTAAAACCAGGTATTTTAGTGCTTTCATTTTTACGTAGCCCATATTCAAGTGCGCTATTATCTTTCCAGGTGTGGCAACTACAATGTCTACTCCTTTTGAAAGAGCTTGTTTTTCCTGAACAAAACTTCCACCATCACCACCACCATAGACAGCAATTGAGCTCAAAGATGAAAAATAGGTGAGTCCGTCAAGGTGACTGCTGATCTGTATTGCCAACTCTCTAGTGGGTACTAAGATTAGGGCATGAACATCGTCGTCACTTTTTTCTTCTGCTAATAATTTGTGCAGAATAGGTAACAAAAAGGCAGCTGTTTTCCCAGTACCGGTTTGTGCGGAGGCAATAATATCTTTCCCCTCTAAAATGACCGGAATAGCTTTTTCCTGAATAGGGGTGGGCTTTTGGTATCCACTGGCAGCTAAACTCTCGGCCAATGATTCGTGAAAGTTAAATGATGAAAAATCCAAGTGTTTTGATTGTTATTTTCACAAAGGTAGTCTAATTCTCCCCAAGCATTTATTTTAAGGTTCTTCTTGCATTTTCTTTGGTAATTTTATGCTTTAAGCTTTTGTTATGGAACTCAAAATTTTCTTCACACAATTTCTCACAGCCTTAATGATTTTTATTGCTAAGGATACAGTTGGACAATCTATTTCCAGTAATGTTTCCACAAACTTTTTTGTTGAAGCATACAACATCAGAGGTAGACCTTTTACGAATCCCGATGCCTCAAATATTGAAGGGACGCCATTGCTTAACCAAGAATGGGGAAAGGGAACTGTATATTTCAAAGACGGCGCTGTAGCTCAAAATATTGAATTGAAATTCAATCTTGAAAAAAATGAGCTGTATTTCAATAGAGATGGTGAAATGTTTGTTTTCAATGATCCTATTTTGAGTTTTCGAATGACGTATTCATCTTCAGCTGGTAAAAAAGAGGTGCATTTTAGATCAGGATATCCTGTGAATGGAAGGTTGTTAAAAGAAACATTTTATGAAGTTCTTGAGGATGGGGCAAAATTTCAACTAGTGGCCTATAGGTTTTCTTATCTGGCTGATTCCTATCGATATGGTGGACAATCTAAAAAAGTATTTACCGAAAACGAGGAGCTTTATATCTATGATGTTGCTTTCGGAAAAATATCAAAAATAAAGCGAAGTGAGTCTTCTTTAGTCGAAGCACTGCCTGATTTAAAGGATAAAATATCCACAGTTATTCGTGATCAAAAAATGAAGTTAAAATCAAACGAGGATATCAAAAAAATAATTGCTGAACTGAACAAATAAATCAATGTATACTTTCCCTTCGTTTAACTTAAAGCCAATTGTATTTTATCTCATTGCTTTTCTTGGATTCTCAGGTTGTGGTGTTGCACAAAGTGATCCAGAAAAAAAAATACCTGAATCCGTAACATCTGTTACCAATGCTAAACCAGAATTAGATACCATTGTTTATGCGAACCGAATGAAGGCAATGGCTAATGGGGATAGTACTGGAAAATGGAATTTTAACGGGCACTTTCCTAAGGCCGGTGCAATTTTACCCTTTAATCGAGTAATAGCTTACTATGGGAATTTGTATTCAACCAGAATGGGAATTTTGGGTGAGTTGCCTAAAAAGCAAATGTTTGCAAGATTAAAAGAAGAGATAAGTGCATGGGAAAAAGCCGATCCATCGACTCCAGTAGTGCCGGCTTTACATTATATCGTAACGACGGCACAAGGTTCACCAGGTTCCACTGGAAAATACCGTCTTCGTATGCCTAATGCTGAAATTGATAAGGTGATGGCTATGGCAGATGAAATCAATGCCATAGTTTTTTTAGATATACAAGTGGGCTTGAGTACCCTAAGGGAAGAGATTCCTGTTATTGAAAAATACCTTAAACATCCTCGTGTACATTTGGGAATTGATCCTGAATTTTCAATGAAAGGTGGTCAGCGTCCAGGAAGTGTAATTGGTAGTTTTGATGCTGCTGATATCAATTATGCTGCCAACTATTTAGCCGAGTTGGTTAAACAAAATGATCTACCACCTAAGATTTTAGTAGTCCATCGGTTTACACAAGCAATGGTAAAAGATTACAAGCAAATTAAACTTATTCCTGAAGTTCAGTTTGTAATAGATATGGACGGGTGGGGAGCACCTGCAAGGAAAATAAATACCTACAAGCTATTTGCCCATCGTGAGCCGGTTCAATTCACAGGGTTTAAATTATTTTATAAGAATGATTTAAAAGAAGCTCCACATCGTTTATTGACAATCAAAGAGCTGCTGGCACTTAAGCCCATTCCCTTGTATATTCAATACCAATGAAACAAGCTTAATGCTACATATTGCTTATCAGATTAGCGATAATTAAATAGCCAACTGAAATAAAAAGTAATAATAAAATTATTGTGATCACCAGCCAGTTTGGAAAACCAAATTGGCTGTTTTTTTTATGTTTACTACTTACTTTTTTATGAATGAATTGTTTCAATTTTTGATCAATCAGAGGAACTGCAGATGCGTCTACTAAACGAAGTCCCTCAATTGCATCAAGCAATAATGGGTCTTCTGTAAATTGAGTTTCCAGTTCTCGTGTTTCTTCACGAGTCAAATTATTATTCAGGTAATTCATTAATGAACTACTGCCTATTTTATTTTTTTTAGGTTCATTTCTATTATTCATTTTCAGCTCTTTTTTGATGCTGTGCTAAGCTAATTTTGAGATTTCGTTTTCCATTTTGTATATAACTTTTAACTTGTTGGAAGCTATATCCTGTTTTTTCTTCTATTTCTTTGTAGGATAGTTTTTCCAAATAAAATAGTTCTATACAAGTTTTTTGTTCTTCATTCAATAAAGACAGTGCTTTGGTTAATGATTCAGTTTGTTCCTCCAGGAAATTTTCTTTTTCTACGTTGTCAAATTGACTTGATTCAACTTCTTGTATTTCTTCTGGAATAGACTCCCAATATACTGTTTGGTGTCCTCTGCTTCTCAATTGCATCAAACAATAATTTTTGGCTATACTATATATCCAGCTTTTAAAATAGCTCACCTCATATTTGTTAATTTCTGAGTAGGCTTTTTCAAAGACTTGTTGTGTGGCATCCTGTGCATCTGGAATTTGCTTCAGGTATTTCATGCATACACCAAATACCAATAGTGAATAACGTTCAAATAGGATGCCAAGCCATTTGGAGTCATTGTTTTTTTTATAGTGCTCCAAGAGGATAGCGTCAGTATATAGTTCTGTGGAATGCGACAAGTAAATCTATGTTTTGATTATAGGATGCTACAATCAAGAAAATCCATATTATTTTTTATCAATAAATAAAATCTTTAAAGCGAGTAACATCATTACTACGGCAAATATTCTCTTTACAGCTAGTTGTGGTAGGCTTAATGAGAACTTGCTACCAAGATAACTGCCTACAAAAAAACCTACAGCCAATAAGCCGGCGTACTTTATATCCACATAACCTTGTTTATAATAATTCAAAACGCCTAAAATGCCTACAGGAAAAAGGATCATTGTTAGTGAAGTGCCTTGTGCAGCATGCTGACTCATTCCTAAAAGTAGGACAAGCGCGGGTACTATGATTACACCGCCTCCTATGCCCACTAAACCGCCCATAAAGCCTGCAACAAGACCAATTAATAGTAAGTAGATTAATATTTCCATACCGAATCTTTTATTTTCCATCTGAACTATTTGAAGAGGGCTATTCCTAAAAAAGTTGCAGTAATTCCTAATATAACAGAGAGGCCAATATAAAGTATTGCTATTCCGCTGGTCTGTAATTTTAATAATTGGAGGTTCTCATAGGCAAAAGCAGAGAAAGTGGTAAATCCGCCGCAAAATCCTGTTGTGAGTAAAAGTCGAAATTGATGATTTTGGGTTGATGATTTTTCTGTTATTGCATATACTATTCCAATAAGAAAACAGCCTAACACATTTGCGGAGAATGTTGCCCAAGGAAATTTATTCCATTCTTTGGCTAGAAAAAAAAGTGTAAGTAAATAGCGAAGTACACCTCCAGTGGCACTACCTATAACCACTAACAGTATGTTTTTTGCCTCAATCATTCAATCGGTAAGTTACCAGAAAAAGTATAACTAAAATCAATTTTCCAGGAATTCCCCACCTTTACAACTTTTAAGTCGGTTGGTTTCATTGTGAATGAATTTGAATAATTGATGATGGTTACACTATCACTTAATTTTTCTACTTTATTGATGACTATTGAAGATGATTTAAGTTGGAGCATTTCCTCTTTTGGTGTTTTCTTCATATACGATTGGTAGCGCTTATACAACTCCTGGTCTTCAGGATCATTTAATAGGTATAGGTTGGCTTTTTCATAATCTCCATCCAAAGAAGCTCTAACAAATTCTCTACCTGCATCTAGGGGATCTTCTGGTTCTTTAAATCCTTCTGGTGTATTGCAGGAAAGGAAAAATGAAATACACCAGAAAAATGAAAAGAGAAGTATACGAAGTTTATTATTGTCCATTATTTGGGTCTTTTTCTTTGTCGTATGCCCTAATGATGGCTTTGACAAGTCTGTGTCTAACCACATCTTCTTCATCAAGTTCTATATGGGCAATTCCATCAATATTTTTTAAAATTCGGGTTGCTTTTTCAAGTCCGCTTTTTTGATTTTTGGGTAAATCAATCTGACTCAAATCTCCTGTTATAATTGCTTTTGCATTTGCACCAATCCTGGTTAAAAACATTTTAATCTGTAAGTCGGTTGTATTTTGCGCTTCATCTAAGATGATGAATGCATTGTCAAGTGTTCTACCTCTCATGTAAGCAAGTGGTGCAATTTCAATTACCCTAGTAGTCATGTAATACCCCAGTTTATCAGCTGGTATCATATCATCCAAGGCATCATATAGCGGCCTCAAATAGGGATCAATTTTTTCTTTGAGATCTCCTGGAAGAAAACCTAAGCTTTCTCCAGCCTCTACAGCAGGTCTAGTTAAAATGATTTTCTTAACCATTTTATTTTTCAAAGCTCTTACTGCTAGAGCCACAGCAGTGTAGGTTTTGCCCGTACCAGCTGGTCCAATGGCAAAGATGATATCGTTTTTATCTGCTACACTTACCATTCTTTTTTGGTTCTGGGTTCTTGCTCTAACTGATTTCCCGTTAGGTCCAAATACAAGAACATCATGGGGGTTTTTCTCTACAAAATGATCCACAGACTCTACATCATCTCCACCAAGTATTTGTTCAAAGTAGTTGTGACTAACATTACCATTTCTTTGTAAATACTGAACCAGTGTTTCAATTTTTTCTTTTGCTGTTTCAATTTGTTCTGCTGAGCCACTGAGTTTGATCTGTGTACCTCTGCTGAGAATTTTTAAAAGTGGGAATCTCTTTTTCAGCAAGTCTAACTTTCCATTGTTTACACCGAAAAATTCAATCGGATTAATGGATTCAAGGTTGATAATGGTTTCTGTCAAAGCAACGGATTTTAGGTGTTAAGTGGTCATTGTTTTCGTTCTATTCAAATTTAATCTTTTGGGAACGAATTTTAATGAACATAATTATCAACATCCTGTGGGTAAACTTGTTGACTATTTAAGGTCAACCTTTAGTTAGCTGATTGATTTTAATTGTTTAATTGTGTCCATTGGAGCGGAGGATCCAAAAACAGTATTACCTGCTACTAAAACATCAGCACCTGCACCTATAATACTTGCTGCATTTTCTAAGGTAACTCCACCATCCACTTCGATTAATGCAGAAGCATTTTTTTCAATGATTAGTTTTTTCAGGAGTTGGATTTTTTCTAAAGTTGCAGGAATAAATTTTTGTCCCCCAAAACCTGGGTTAACTGACATTATGCATACAAGATCTAAGTCTTTAATTATTTCTTCAATAGAGGAAATGGGTGTATGGGGATTCAAAGCCACACCTGCTTTCATTCCTAGTCCTTTGATTTGTTGTATGTTTCTGTGTAAGTGCCTGCAGGCTTCTACATGAACGGTTAATACATCTGCGCCGGCATCTTTGAAGGCCTGTGTATATTTTTCAGGTTCCTCAATCATCAAGTGCACGTCGCATACCTTATCAGTTGCTCTTCTAATTGCTGCAATCACCGGTATACCAAAACTAATATTTGGGACAAATCTCCCATCCATTACATCTAAGTGAAACCACTCGGCTTCAGAAGCATTCAGCATAGAACAATCCTTTTCTAATTTCAAGAAATCTGCTGATAGGAGAGATGGGGCAATTATAGCCATGGTCATTTATTTTTTAAGTTCTTTGATTGCTTGATTGGCTGCTGAATATTGAGGGTCAAGTTTTAACGTTTCACTAAAATAAAGCAATGCCTGATCATTTTCTTGGATTTGTTGATGGGCTTTACCCAACCAGTATAAAATATCTGCATTTTTTTTGTCCAAGGCTATTGCTTTTGTCAAAGTAGTAATAGCTTCTTTGCTATCACCAATATCCAAAAGTTGAATGCTTTTTTCTATGTAAGCATCAACGGATGTAAAGTTTTTAACAATGGCAGAATCAAATTCTTTTATCGCTTCTTTAGGGGATGCTATGTTTGCAAAATATATGCCCTTGGTAAAATAGCCTTTAGATTGAATGGCTTCGTCATCGTATCGTTTAATTAATCTATCTGCTATTTCTAGAGCAGTTCTATTTTTTTTAGCTGCTTGCAAAAATCCAAGTTCAAATTCTATTTCTGGTTGATTTTGGCTCATAGCGAGAGAATGTAAAAGCGACTCAATTGCTTTTGTTGTATCTCCTTTTTGCAAATAAATGACTGAAATAGCGTTTTGTAGGGCAGGGTTTTCCGGAAATCTTGTAATCAGCTGTGTAAGATTGGAAAGTGCCAAAGTGGTATCTCCATCCACATAAATTGCTTCCTGGAGTAAGAGTTGTAGCTGAATAGAGTCTGGGTAGCGGTTTACAAGTTGATTTAGGGAATCTTTTTTAATGTTTAAGACAGATTCATTATCAAGCGATTTCTCACCATCACAAGAAAAGATCAGGGTGACTGATAAAATAAATAAACCCAGAATACGTTTTTGATGCGAAATCATGTACAAAACTACGAATTCGCCTGCTTTTATTACATTTTGGTGATAATTCCCGGCTGTTGATTTCCTAGATTTGTCCAACTTAATTAAAAAGTTCAATATTATGTTTCTAGACCTTAAAAAGCCAATTTTTGCGATTTTGACCATGATGGTTATGCAGACAGCTGTGAGCGCACAAGATAGTCTTCAATACGCAAATGAACCGCATTTCAAGAATATTCAACAGCTTACTTTTGGAGGTGATAATGCTGAGGCTTATTTCAGTTTTGATGGTAAATGGTTGGTCTTTCAAAAGACAAACCCAAAAGAAAGTATTCCTTGTGACCAGATTTATGTTGGTAAAGTACCAACTAAACCAGGTGAAAAATTTGTTCCACAGCTGGTCAGTACTGGTAAAGGAAGGACCACATGTGGCGCATTTTTGAAAGACAACAAGCATGTTGTATACGCATCAACTCATCTGTCGGATGAGGCTTGTCCTCCCGTTCCAGATAGGGCTAAATATGGTAACAAGTACATCTGGCCTTTATATCCTTCTTACGACATATTTGTTGCGGATTTGAATGGGAAAATCACAAAGCAATTAACTGATCATCCTGGCTATGATGCAGAAGCAACAATTTCACCTGATGGTAAAACCATGTTGTTTACTTCCACAAGAGACGGGGACATTGATTTGTATACGATGGACCTTAAGTCCGGCAAGACAAAAAGAATCACGAATCAATTGGGTTATGATGGTGGGGCATGGTTTAGTCCAGATGGAAAGAAAATCATCTGGCGTGCGTCAAGGCCCTCAACACCAGAGGCTATAAAAGAGTACAAAGAGTTATTGGCAGAAAATTTGGTAGCACCTACCCAAATGGAAGTTTGGATTGCCAATGCTGACGGTTCAGAAGCAAAACAAGTGAGTAAATTAGGTCAAGCTAACTGGGCTCCTGCTTATATGCCAGATAGTAAAACCATCATTTTTGCATCTAATCATGAGTACAAGCGTGGATTTCCATTTAATCTGTATACAATGGATGAAAATGGTGGCAACTTAAAAAAGATTAGTCGCGATAAGGGATTTGATGCCTTCCCTATGTTTAGTGTTGATGGCAAAAAGGTGGTATTTTGTTCTAACCGAAACAATGGAGGTACAAGAGATACGAATATATTTATTGCAGATTGGGTTGATTAATTTAGTAGCTAATCACAGTCCCATTTAACCTACGGAGTAGGTATAATTTCTTATTCTCAAAGTAGTCGACAGGGCCCTCTGGGCCCTTTGTCTTTATAGGTTTAAACTCCAAGTCATTCAATGGAGTAAAAATCACATCTGTCGGATCTTCTACATAAACCCTTGCATGTTTTGAGAAAACTGATACAAAGTAATAGGTGAGTTCAAACCCCTTGTATACTGATAATGAGGGTTTTGTATAAATATTTTCTTTAAATATTTGTTCCATATTTTTTGCCCAGCTGTTGGTAGGTGCAATATAAAAAGGAGAAGAATAGTAAATGGGTAAGCCAGCAAATTTTGGTAATTGGAGTTCTTTAAGGTTCTCCCAATTGGGCGTGCCTACAATATTTATCAACCCTTTTTTAGGATAATAATTTAGTGCATTGATTAATCCCGCTCCGAATCTGTCATCAAGGCTTCCAGCTATAAAGACATTTGTTTTGGTGGTATCAATTTTTTGATGAATTTCTTGAGGAGTAAATGTTTCAGGTAGTGAGACGATTGTGAAATTTAATTTTGCTTTGCCTCTGCGTTTATTTATTTCCTGGAACTGTTCTTCAAGTCTATTATCGATAGGGTTTTGCCTTCTTATCCAAATAATATTGGCATTTTTCCATTTGTAGTTTATTTGTTCCTGGAGGAATTCAAGGTGTGAGGTAAGGGTTGGATTTGCTATGTAGAAATAGGGATTTTCTCGAATACCCCTGTCATTGGGGTGGGTGGCATTGATAAACGGTATTTTTAATTCCTTTGCCAGAAGAGCAAGATGGTTGATTTCATTGCCATTGGATTGTGCGATGATCATATCAAATTGTTCCAAGGTTGCGTTTTGGATTAATAAATTGATATTACCTTGTTGACTTTGCAGGTCAAAAACATGCAGTTTGACAGAAATGCCATTTTTATTTAGTGAGTCAATTGCTAGGGAAGCTCCTTCATAGAATTCTAGTCCAGGTACAGCCAAACGCGGAAAATCCTTTGGGGATTTTAGGGTTAGTGAATCGGTAAAATGTTGATCTAAATATAAAGAAGTGAACAGTCCAACTTTAATAGTTCTTTTGCTAAACTGAGCTTGGGCCGGATATAGGCCAGCAAGGAAAACAAGAAACAGTAGTAGCAATCTCATGAATTAAAGTTAATCCATTATTCCCATTCAATGGTAGCTGGAGGTTTGCTGGAAATATCATAAACTACACGGTTAATTCCCCTCACTTGGTTGATGATTTCATTTGAAATTTCACCCAGAAAATCATAGGGAAGATGTGCCCAGTCAGCTGTCATCCCATCCACCGAAGTAACAGCTCTTAATGCAACGGTAAATTCATAGGTCCTTTCGTCACCCATCACACCAACAGATTTCACGGGTAGTAGGATGGTACCTGCTTGCCATACCTTGTTGTAAAGTCCGTGTTTTTTCAATCCATCCATATAAATGGCATCTGCTTCCTGCAAAAGTTTAACCTTATCGGCTGTAATCTCACCTAAGATGCGGATGGCCAAACCTGGACCAGGGAAGGGATGTCTATAGAGTAAATCATGAGGTATGCCTAATTCTAGACCAACTTTTCTAACCTCGTCTTTGAATAAGAAACGAAGTGGTTCCACCAGGTCCAATTTCATGGTATCTGGAAGACCTCCAACATTATGATGAGATTTGATGGTCACAGATGGACCATGTACTGAAACACTTTCAATTACGTCTGGGTAAATAGTGCCTTGTCCTAAGAAGGAAATATCAGTCAGCAAATGTGCCTCCTGGTCAAATATCTCAATAAATGTTCTACCTATGGCCTTTCGTTTTTCTTCAGGATTTGTCAAACCTTCTAATGCATTGTAAAATGTTTGGCTAGCGTCCACACCTTTAACATTCAATTCAAGTTGTTCATATGTTTTTAGAACAGAAGTAAACTCATCTTTCCTTAACACACCATTGTCCACAAAAATGCCAAATAGATTTTTTCCAATTGCACGGTGAATCAAAGTTGCAGCCACAGTAGAGTCTACACCACCACTCAGCGCCATGACCACTTTTTTGTTACCTATTTTTTCTTTGAGCGCATTGACAGTATCTGTGATAAAATGTGCTGGTGTCCAGTCGCCTTTACACCCACAGACTTGAAACAGATAATTATGCAGCATCTTTTTCCCAAACTCCGAATGATAAACCTCTGGATGGAACTGCATACACAACAAATCATGACAACCGGCTTCCTCTAATTTAAAAGCAGCAACTGGTATTGAATTCGTCGTTGCTAATACTTCTGCACTTGCGGGTAGTTCTAAAATAGAATCACCATGACTCATCCAAACCTGTGATGTTTCAGGTACATCTTGTAATAGTATATGATCGACTGTCTTTTGTAAAATAGCTCTTCCATACTCTCTTTTTTCAGAACGTTCAACCCTTCCACCAAATACCTTGGCTGTAAGTTGAGCACCGTAGCAAATTCCCAGTACATTTCTTTGGCTTGCCATTGATTTGATGTCTACTAGGGGAGCATTGGGGTCGTTTACCGAAAAAGGAGATCCAGAGAGTATGATACCCTTTAACTCTGGTGTGTAGTTTATTTCTTTGTGGTATGGTATAATTTCACAATAAACATTTGCCTCTCTTACTGCTCTTGCAATTAACTGTGTGTATTGTGAACCAAAGTCTAGTATTAAAATCTTTTCTGTCATACCAGCGAAGTTAAAGATTTAGGATTTTAGGTTTAGCTTAAATAAAAAAGAACATCGCGGGGATGTTCTTTCAATATACTTTAGCTGGAAAGACTTAGGCTAATTTACCTACAGCCTTGGCCAACGAACTTTTTAAGTTTGCAGCCTTGTTCTTATGGATTACACCTTTTTTAGCCAGTTTGTCAATCTTGCTCAATACTGCAGGAAGATTTTCTTTGGCTTCTGCAACATCGGTTGTTGCGCGAAGGTCACGCATTGCGTTCCTGGTAGTTTTACCTTGGTAACGGTTTTTTTCTCTGCGTTTAGCTACCTGACGGGTATCCTTTTTGGTTGCCTTGTGATTTGCCATCCTTAGTTTTTTTCTTATTAACGGGCAGCAAAGGTAATGCACTTACTTAAATCAACCAAAAATATGGCGGGATAATCATAAAAACATTGTAGAAACGTACAAGATTCCTCTTATTTTTTCGGTCAAAATGACCGATATTTGCCCTCAGTTTTGACCACAAACTAATACCTAGGTTCCAATGAAGGATTTCTCATATATAACATCGTCTCATCCCTCGTATATTGAGCAGCTTTATCAGGAGTTTTCTCGTTCCCCAGAAAGTATTGATCCAGACCTCAGAAAATTCTTTGAAGGCTTTGATTTTGCAGTCACGCAATTAGAAGGAAAGCCATCAACAGCAGCAATCGCTTCAGGTGCAGAAATTGATTGGAAGAAGGAGTTGGGTGTATACCGCTTAATTCTTGGATATCGCAATAAGGGTCATCTTATAGCAAAAACCAATCCAATTCGTGAAAGAAAGGACAGGGGTGCAAACTTAGATCTTGGTTTTTTTGGACTAAGTGAAGCAGATTTAGATGCTACTTTTTATGCCGGAAATCTCATCGGTTTAGGAACAGTTACTTTGAGAGCTATCCAGCAACATTTACAAAAATGTTATGCATCTCATGTTGGTATTGAATTCAAATACATCAGTAATCAGGAAAAGATTAATTTCCTGACTGCAGAGATGGAAGAAAAATTTACTACACCACTTCCTTTTGAAAAGAAGAAACGCATACTGGAGAAATTAAATCAGGGCGTAATATTTGAAAAGTTCCTACATACTAAATACATCGGGCAAAAAAGGTTTTCTTTAGAGGGGGGTGAAACTACTATCGCTGCACTTGATGCAATGATCAATAGCTCAGCTGCTCTTGGTGTAAAAGAGGTAGTAATTGGTATGGCCCACAGAGGAAGATTAAATGTATTGGCCAACATCATGGGTAAAACCTATGAGCATATTTTTAGTGAGTTCGAAGGTAAATCAACACCTGACCAAACTATGGGAAGTGGAGATGTAAAATATCACCTTGGATATGGCAGTGAGGTAGAAACACCTGAAGGTAATAAAGTGGCTTTGAAGTTAATGCCAAATCCTTCACATTTGGAAGCGGTTGATCCAGTTGTGCTTGGCTTTTCAAGAGCGAAAGCTGATGTAATGTACAACAGTAAGTACGATGCAATTTTGCCAGTGCTAATTCATGGTGACGCATCTATTGCTGGTCAGGGTATTGTTTATGAAATTTTGCAAATGTCTGGTTTAGATGGTTATTTAACCGGTGGGACTATTCATTTTGTAATTAATAATCAGATAGGTTTCACGACCAATTTTGAAGATGCAAGATCCGCAGATTACTGTACATCACTTGCCGCTATGGTGCAAGCGCCTGTCATGCATGTAAATGGAGATGATCCTGAAGCGGTAGTGAAGTGTATGGAAATTGCAACACGTTACAGACAACAATTCAACAGTGATG
>CAZDTN010000031.1:0-16880 GCA_964508355.1 uncultured Sphingobacterium sp. | reverse complement strand
GCCTACACAGAAAAGATGTACCGTTTTTTTTCACCATCATCACTTCTTCTGTCCAACTACCCGCTTTTTTCAACGTATCAATGACCAGCTCCTGGATTTCTTGACCCAAAGGATGTTTTCTACAACCAAAAAATGAGAAATTATTGATGAAGTCCTGTTTATTGCCATAGCCAAAGAATTGAGTATATGCATCATTACAAAACTGCAGGGATGAACAATCTTCATTCCAGACAGCAATGAATTCATCTGAAAAGGCCGACCAGGCCTGTAACATAGAGGCATGGAAGGAAGGAATGCTGATTGGCGGGTTCATAAACACACGTTAAAGTAAGCTAACCGAGATAACCTGGAAAATAATACAACTCAATTTAACCAAAAAAATGCCCTTAAATAAATTCAGCGGTTAAGATTTCGCCAAACCAAGAAATACGAAGAACAACAGTTGTGTAAAGAAGAGATAGATAGCAAAAGGATTGGTTTTTCTAACACCTGTTTTATGAAAAAATAATGCCACTATAAATGATATAACAAACCAACAAGCATAATTTAATAATGGAATTTCAGTAGTATGCCATTTCCAAAAGCCAAGATCTATGGCGACTGGTTCCATGATCCAATCAAAAATAGTAGCTAATCCAGCAGTCAACAATGAGATACCTATTGTACTAAGTTGCTTAACCCACTTAGACATAATCACCACCTGAAATGCTGCATATACAATACAAAACCAGTTAAGCCCAATTAAAAAAGGAACTCCCATCAATTTTTCACCAAACACTTCCCCATAATGATAACTGCCAAATAATAACCCTGTATTTACGCCAATGATTTCTGTGATCAAACCAGTTAAAAAAGCAAAAACAAAAGCCTTAACCAACACCAAATTTAGCTCTGCTTCATTCCAAATCAGCAGAACGAACATAATCAGTAGATTACCTGCAGTATAACTAATAAAAAAATCACGGTTGAAAAAGGCAATCCCAACTGCACCAGCAACATGAATTAGTAAAACCAGGAAAATCGACCATCGAAGCGGCTGACTGGGAATAATATAACCTGGCAAAAAGGACTGCAAATTGGAAGACATGCTATAATAACCATTGAAGCGTTCAATGGTTGAGCACTAAATGAGTTTTTCGCTAAACAACCATATCGGATACTATTTTCGCGCTCTTCAAGCAAAGCGGGATACCTCCACCGGGATGAACACTTCCTCCTGTAAAATACAATCCCTTGATCTGCGATGAAAAATTAGCCTGTCTCAGGAAGGCTGCCCATTTTGAATTGGAACTGGTTCCATACAGTGACCCCTTAAAGGATGCAGTTTGTCGCTCTATATCTAATGGACTTAACACCTCCTCAACTTCTATCAGGCCTTCAAGCTGGGTCGACAACATCCTGTTCAACTTGACAATGATATGCTGACGTAAAACTGAACGCTGCTGTTCCCAATCAATTTCTGTATGAGCAGGTGCATTGACCATCACAAACCAGTTTTCTCCATCCCCAGGCGCCTGACCAGCTTCCATTTTTGAAGTGATGTTGATATACACAGTTGGATCATTAAAGAAGGACTTCTTTACAAAAAGATGTTCAAACTCTTCCTTGTAGTTCTTACTAAAAAATATATTATGCAGGTGAAGTTCTGGAAAAGACTTTTTGATTCCCCAATAAAATATAAAGGCACTGCTGCTGCGTTCATTTTTTAGTACTCTTTGGGCACCCTTTTGGTCATTCATCAAATGTTTGTAGGTAAAGTAAGTATCTACATTACTAACTACTATATCTGCATAGGTAATGCCTGTTGCAGTTCTAATGCCCTTGATTTGTTTTTCTTCTACTATTATTTCTTTGACTTCACTATTCAGTACAAATTTTACTCCTTTCTTTTTGGATAATGCAATGAGGGCATTAGGAATACTTACCATCCCACCAAAGGGGTAAAACGTTCCTTGGTTTTGTTCAAGATGCGGAATCAAACTCAACATACCAGGAGCACTATAAGGATTACTCCCATTATAGGTAGCAAAGCGGTTAAAGATTTGAACTGCCTCTTGAGTTGAGAAAGATTGCCGATTAAACTCATGTAAGGTGCTAAACAGATAAGGAAATTTGACAGTACGTATAGCTTTTACAACACGAGAATGTAACCAAGTTGATGCCTTGTGTAAAGAATAATTTAAAAATATCTGTCCCACATCTTCATATACACGTTCTGCATTACGGAGGTAGTTAATGACATTCGATTTAGGTTCGCCTAATTTGGCTTCCATTTCCTCTCCAAATGCTTCACCAGATGTGTAGGCATTGATTATTTTACCATTCTCAAAAAAATACCTGCAGGCTATTGGGAGTGACTGATAAGAGAAGTAATCCTTAATGTCTTCTTCCGCCAATTGAAACAATTCTTCAATATTTCCAGGTTGGGTAAATAAAGAGGGCCCAGCATCAAATTTATATCCTTCCTTTTCTATCAGGTACATTTTACCACCAGCAACAGCATTTTTTTCGTGCACCTCAACTTCATAACCCTTTATGGCCAACCGAATGGCAGTCGCAATTCCTGCAATACCAGCCCCAACTATAATTGCCTTCTTTTTATGCATGAAGCAGCCCTTGATTATCTTTGAGATAGTTATCTAATAAGGGTAGCGCTATCTTAAACCATTCAGTATATTGGGCAGGATGTTGTTCAACATGTTGACGTAAATCATCCATAGTCCGGTAACAATAATCGCCTACCTCATCTTCATTTATATTAATTAGCCCTTCATATTGCCCCACAAAAACATGATCATACTCATATTCTGTCAGCTCATTATCTAAAACTGCTTTATAAATAAATGTAAATGCAGGTTTCACTTCAGTTTGAAAACCCAGCTCTTCTTGAAGTCGTCTTTTTGCGGCAGCCTCAGGTGTTTCGTCAGGATAAGGATGACTACAACAAGTATTTGTCCATAAGCCCCCACTATGGTATTTATTCAAAGCCCTTCTTTGCAACAACATTTCACCTTTACTATTGAAAACAAAAACACTGAATGCCCTGTGCAATAGGGCTTTTCGATGGGTTTCCATTTTTTCCATAGTGCCAATAGCCTCATCATTTTCATTGACCAGTACGATCAGTTGCTCTTGTTGGTGAACCATTAGTGATTAAGGTTTTGGGGTGTTTAATACTTGCAAAAATTCTTTGCCTAGCGGACTTATTCCTGGATCAAAATACCCCAGCAGTTTCCCTTCTTCATTAAGTACATATTTTGAAAAGTTCCAGGATGGAGCTTGTTCATTCCAGCCATTTTGTTTTGCATCAGAAAGCCACTTAAAAATTGGATGTTGGTCAGGCGACTTCACAACAGTTGTCTTCATAGCCAATGGAAATTCAACCCCATAGTTTTTCTTACAAAAACTAGCTATTTCTTCATTACTTCCTTTTTCCTGCTGCTTAAAGTCATTGGCAGGAAATCCAACTATGACTATTTCATTTTTCTTTTGCTGATATAATTTTTGCAACTCTTCATATTGTCCGGTATAGCCACAGTCGCTTGCCGTATTAACAATAATAATTTTCTTTCCCTTAAAACTCGACAAATCTGTTGTATCTCCATTAATTAACTCAAAAGGTATTGCATAAACTGATGTGGCAGGTGAAGTGGGCGATTGCGCTAATGCAACTTTATTATTTATACCAAAAAATCTGGTAACGCTTGTCAGCACCGGATAAAATGATTTTAACATGTTTTGACGTGTACTCATATTTTTTTGTGATTTTGCAGCTGTGCAAGCATAAGCCACTATTGCAACCAATACCAGAATCAGCCCAATCTTAACATACTTTACTTTCATATTTTTCATCAAGTAAACTTGAAAATTTTCCTTAATAAATTTGCTTTCCCTTTATAAGGTGCATACCAAAGTGGTACATCGAACCATGATTTTGAATGTAAAATTGCTTTAGGCCTTGTAAAGGTTTCAAAGCCAAACTTACCATGGTACTGTCCCGTTCCACTAGGACCAACACCTCCAAAAGGCAAATGAGGATTTGCTAAATGAATAATGCCATTATTGATGGAACATCCACCAAATCTTACACGATTGATAAAATAATCTTGTACATTTTTATCTTCAGCATATACATATAATGATAGTGGAAAAGGATTTAGTTCAATCCATTTAACTACCTCTTCATTTGTATCATAAGTAACTACAGGAAGAACCGGACCAAAGATCTCCTCCTTCATAACTGTATCCTGCAATCTGATATTTTCAAGAATAGTTGGCTCAATATAGAGATCAGCTTCATTATGTCTGCCACCTGATACAATTTTACCTTGACCCAAATACTGAATAATACTTTTGAATCTTTTTATATTGATTATTCTGCCAAAGTCCTCACTCTTGGATGGATCCTCTCCGAGCATTTCTTTGAAATTTGCTTTGAGTTTGGCAACAAGTTCATCTTTTACGGATCGATGCACTAATACATAGTCCGGAGCAACGCAGGTTTGTCCGGCATTCATCAATTTACTCCATGCTATTTTTTTTGCTGTGTAATTCAATGAAGCAGATTGATCAACGATACAAGGACTTTTCCCACCAAGTTCTAATGTAACAGGCACCAATTGTTTAGCTGCCATTTCCATAATTTTTTGTCCCACTGCTGTACTACCAGTAAAAAACACATGGTCAAAACGAACCTCTCTTAACATCTCAGGTATCACTTGTGCGCCTATGCCTTGAACTACATGGATGTAGTTGGAGGAAAAAACACTAGAGAGAATTTTCTCTATGACAATAGCTGTATGGGCTGCTTCTTCAGAGGGTTTTACAATAGCTGTGTTACCACCTGCAATTGCACTGACCAGGGGGCTTATAGATAAGAAAAAAGGATAGTTCCATGGCGCAATAATCAAAACAGTCCCCAATGGATCTCTTTGAATTCGACTGGTTGAAGGGAAAAACATTAATGGGGTTGCCACCCTTTTAGAAGATGCCCATGATGGAAGATGCCTAACGGCAAAATCAATTTCTTTAATGACTTGCCCAATTTCTGAACCAAATGCTTCATAAGTCGACTTCCTCAAGTCTTTATAAAGGGCATCATAGATTTCCTGCTCATGATCCAGAATAGCCGCCTTCAACAGCTTTAACTGTTGAATTCTAAAAGTAACTGACTTTGTATTTTGTTCATTAAAAAAGGCAACTTGAGAATCAAAAACTGCTTTGAAATCAGGTTGGCTTTCTAGCGACTGATGTCGGATTGATATTGTTGATACTGTTGAATCCATCTTCATTTATTGATATAAAACAATCAACAAGTAAGATAGTTCATTTTTTAGCTTTAAGTAAGCTGAAAGTCTAATTCTATTTTAAGAGTTTTTTGACCACAATTTCACCTACTCTTTTACCCATAGCATTTCCTGAGTCTAGATCAAACCTATAGTGTATACCTCCATAGAGCCTAGAAATACTTGCTTCCTGCGCAGCAGCCCTGAATGATTTGATTTCCCGATTAGCAATACCAAACTCTAATAACGAAGTATCTGTGAAACTTACCTGATCTCCAAAAAATGAAGTCATTACTTCAGCCGCCGCCGCCGAAATTGTAGAATGTCCACTGGTATAGGATGGAAATGGAGGCGTCTGAATATAGGGATGCCAGTCACCTGATATCTTTTCGTTAATCACTGTTTCTGGTCGCACATAATTACTTCTGTATTTTTCATCCCAGCAACTAATAAATCCATCAAATAAAGCAACGGATGTAATTGCATATGCAGCTACTGTAGTAGGAAAGTCTGCACCTGCCTTATTAGCGGCAATACCCACTATATTCATCCAATGACCTGCCGGTGAGAATTTCTTTGTAGCAAACATCACATGTCCGGATACATTTAATTTAAATGGATTATCATCCCAAAAATCAGCTATATGTTTTTGCTCTTCACTCAGTGAATCAACAGTGTTTTTTACTTCCATCAATGCCTTGTAATATGTACTCTTAGTTTCAAGAGAGAAAACCGGTGGTCTGCCTGGCTTACATTGTGAAGCCGAATCCAAGGCAAAAGGCCTGATAGTATTCCAATGAGGCTCCAAACCAGTTGCATACATGGGTGGTGTGGGTACCCAACGGCCAGATGAATCATTAACTGCATAACGTGGTGCTCCTCGAGTTGCTGCATAATTATCACCTTTACTCCAACGCAGGATGGAAGCAGTTATTGAATCAGAAAAAGCGACTGTTGCATTTAATACATTGCTTGGGACATCAAGACTATCAGCCGCCTTGAGCAATTCCTCATAATAGCTCATCATACTTCCTTCTGGAAATGTAACAGCATTCCCCACCTTAACAAATGAAAGCAATGCAGCAAGTGGATAATCTATTGATTTCCCACTTGGAGGTTTTGGCATTGCTGGCAAGTGTGCAATTCGTCCAGCTAAAGTTTTTAAGCTATTATCCCCTGCCACCATGCATTCATACGCTGCAATATTTGCGTAGGCATAATTTCGAGCAGCAATCATTGGTGGAAAATTATTTTCTAGAACAATATCATTCAATTTTTTGACTGTCTTATTGTAGCGAGTAGGGTCAGAAAATTTTGTTACATAATTAGCATCCTGTTCATTACAGGAAACAAACAAAAAAAATAGGATTACGGATAAGACAAAACGCATGAGTGAAGGATTGAAGTAGGTTGATTAAGGAATAAATTTAATAAAAATAAAAGATGAATATTTTTTATGCGACAGCGATCATACTGATTTCTACATTGACATTTTTAGGCAACCCTTTTACAGCAACTGTTTCTCTGGCAGGATGATTTCCCTCAAAATAAGCACCATAAACTTCATTTACTTCAGCAAAATGAGCCATATCTGTTAAGAAGATTGTTGTTTTCACCACTGCATTGAAATCAACTCCTGCTTCAGATAAAATAGCAGCAAGATTTTTCATCACCTGGTGGGTCTCCTCCTTAATTGTTGTGGCATCAATATTTCCTGTTTGCGGGTCAATAGCAATTTGACCGGATATAAATAAAAAACCATTGGCTTTAACAGATTGATTATATGGTCCAATCGGTGCAGGCGCGGCATTTGTATTGATAATTTGCTTATTCATGGTAATAAAATTTGTCATGACGAAGATAATTGGTTTCCATCAACCTATTTTTGCAATTCACAAGAAGTTAATGAGTAATCAACTATACAACCCTATTCTTCTCATCAATACAGCACTTCAGGAGGCCAGTATTGGTATAGCTAGTGAAGGAGTATTAGTTGATCAAATCGCAAATACCAGCCAAAAAGAACATGCTGGTTTTCTACATCCCGCAATAGAATCATTGTGTAAAGAAAATGGGCTGACTATAAATGAACTTAAAGCTGTATCAATTATAAATGGTCCAGGTTCTTATACAGGACTAAGAGTAGGCCTTTCAGCAGCAAAAGGGATTTGCTATGCCAATGATCTTCCATTGATTTGTATCAATACACTAGAATGGATAGCATTTGGCAACAGGGGACAGGCAATAAACCTAGTTGCACCAATGATAGATGCCAGAAGAATGGAAGTTTTCACATCGGTATACTCGAAAGAGATGGAGACTATACTATCTCCATTCAATCTTGTCCTGGAAGAACATAGCTTTGACCAATTACTAGCAGACAACCATATTTTGTTCGTTGGTGATGGTGCTTCAAAATGGGAAACCATGTGCAAGCACCCGCATGCACACTTTGCCAAAACTCTTCATCGTGAAAACGACCATGCGGAATTAGCAACAAACTATTATAAAAAACAACAATATACTTCCGTATTTACTGCTGCTCCTTTTTACACCAAAGACTTTTACAGTACTCAAAATCAGTAAAGCTTGGTTTGGTTACACATTAGATTAAGTTTTATATTTCGCCATTTTTTTGCGAAATTGTAATAAACGTTATATTCGTAGTGCATTTAAAACCTATCTAACACACCACCTATGTCTGATTTTTTAAGAGGAGATCAATTTGGTCAACCTAATAGTTTAATTAAACCAAATCAATTGCCTGCAAAAGCACCATCATTAGATTATCTCACTATTAAAAAAGCTTCACTCGTATTTCGGGCCATCAACCATAAACTAAGACAAGAAATGATCCGGTTGATTGACAAGAAGGGACAAGCTACAGTTACAGAAATTTTTGTCGATTTAAGATTAGAGCAATCTGTTGCAAGTCAACATTTGGCAATTTTAAGACGAGCTGGAATAGTACTTACCGAAAGAGATGGTAAATATATGTACTACAAATTGAACCTAGATAGATTAGAACTCATCAACCAAATGGTGACTGATTTACTGAAATAAATCCTCCTGACTTCATAGATTAAGCGTTCCTAATACTTGGTTTGCATACTCAGGCTTATAAGGATGCTTCCATCTTCTGTGACTCCAAAGGTAGTTGGCAGGTCGCTCCTTTGTCTTGTCTTCAATGTATTTAATATAATGTAAGGTGAGTTCTCCAGGAGCATAGTCGGCCGGTCGATCTGTGAATTTTTCAACACTGAAGCTATACAATCCTCTTTTGACTTTGTAAAAATTCGCAAACAAAACTGCGGTGTCACGCTGACGAGCAGCATTTTCAGGACCCATCACAAATGGTGCAGGCTTTCCAAAGAAGTTTACCCACCAAGCTTTTGCAGGATTGCCTGGATTTTGGTCTGCTACCAATGCAATTGCATATTGCTTATCACTATGGGGAAGAAAGTTATTTTTAAAATCATTAGCAGGGATGAGAATTGTACCATTTCTGGATCTGATCTTTTTAAACAACTCATTGAAAAACTGATTGGTGATTGGTTGATAGACACCAATAAATGGCAACTTCATTTCCCTGGCTACACCCAAATTCACAATCTCCCAACTGAAATTATGCATAGCATGGATTTGAATATTTTTGCTAGTACTTTCAAATACCTTAACTACTGCAGGGTCAGCAACAAACATTTTATCAATCAAACGATTATCGGCACTAATCAATTTAATTGACTCCATCAAGGCATCACAAAAATTCAAATAGAATTCTTTTGCAATAGCAATTCTCTCCTTATTGGTTTTTTCTGGGAAAGCAACTGATAAATTGCCCATTACAATTTTTTTTCTGTACCCAATTCCAGAAAAAGCAACAAAAGCCAATGCATTACTCATCAAATAGAGCATCCTCATGGGCAACAACGAAAACCCATACAATAAAGCATAAAGTAGCCTTTCAGTGATTCGCATACTATTCTGCTCCTATCAATTAATGCTTGTGACTACCATCGCAAAAAGGAGGTGTCTTTGTTTTTTTACACTGACATAGCCAAACCTCTTTTTCTTCCTCAAAGGTGACTTTTAAACTAGCGTAAGGATTACCCTCAATTTTTTTGTGCTTACCATCACAAAAAGGCTGTTTCTCACTTAAACCACAAGTACACCAAGCATACGTTTTACCAGCTTCTACTTTTACGCAACATGGTTCAGACTTGGCAATAATTGGAAAACCTTCGTTTGGAATCATTTCACTCATAAAATTCAATTTTATTTTTAATGCGTTTTGTAATTAATTCTTTCAAGAGATCAACCCCCTCTCCGTTTGAAGCGATTGTATTTACAACAACATCTGGTTGATGAACTTGGTTCTTTAATTGCATGGTAAATATTTCAGCACCTGGTCGATCTGATTTATTGACCACAAATAAATCAGCTGCCTCCATTAAACCTGCCTTCATCAATTGAATTTCATCACCAGATTCTGGAACCATTACTAAAACAGTTAGATCTGCCAGTCTTGCTACCTCCACTTCTGATTGTCCCACTCCGACTGTTTCAATGATTAACAAATCAAAACAGCATCTCCTCAAAAATTCAGTAATCTCTTTGGCATGTGGATGTAATCCCCCTAATGACCCTCTGCTGGAAAGAGATCTGATATACACCAATGGTTCATTGTACCATCTACCCATCCGAATGCGATCACCCAATAAAGCACCTTCATGAAATGGAGAAGATGGATCAATACATAGCACAGCAACACGTTTTTCTTCTTTTACATACAGCCCAATAAGGGCATCAACTAAAGTACTTTTTCCTGCACCAGGCGGACCAGTTATGCCGACTAAAGCAGCTGCAGGCCGAGCTTTTGCTTCATCAAGCACAATAGAATACCCAGCTGTTTTATTTTCAATCCATGATATACATCTGGCAATACTTTTTTTATCACCCTCCAAAGCTTGATGTATGATTAGATTATCCATTGAGAAGTTAAAATTATTGTATTATGATGATAAATAAAATCAAGCTTTAGCCAACTTTATCCCACCTTTGCACAAAGCAGGAATATGAAAACCTTGTGCCTTGATTTTGGAAACACCCGAAAAAAAGCGGCCATTTTTGAAAATGGCAACTTGACACATGCTTTTGTACTAAATGGTGAGGGTACAGATGAGATCAAGTCGATTTTGAATGTACACCAACCTCAAAAATCTATTCTCTCTTCCGTAATTCACCATGATGCTGAAATTAATCAACTGTTAAGTGAAAAAACTTCATTTCACCTGTTGAATCACCTCACCAAGTTGAACTTTACTGTACCGGTTGGAAAACCTGAGACAGTCGGTGCCGACCGCTTGGCTTTATCGGCGGCAGTCGTTCATGTTTACCCAGGCAAAAACAACCTGGTAGTAGGATTGGGAAGTTGTATTACCTATAATTTTATCAATAAATATCACCAGTTTTTAGGCGGAAGTATTTCACCGGGATTAGAAATGAGGTTCAGAGCCATGCATGAACAAACTGCATTATTACCCTTAATTGAAAAAGAATGGAACTTCCCATTGGTTGGATATGACACCAAAACCAATCTATTAAGCGGCGTAATCATGGGTATGGCCAAAGAAATTGAGGGAATTGTGGAAGAATATGAAAAAAAATACAGCAACTTTAACGTGGTTTTAACCGGGGGTGATTGCACCTATTTTGAAAGGCTCTTAAAAAAGAAGATATTTGCAGACCCCAATTTATTATACAAAGGATTGTATGCGATCAGTGAGACCAACAGCTAATACTATATTTTTCATTTCCTTATCTGCATTCCTGCTATTAGGAGTACATAAGAGTCAAGCCCAAGAAAATTCACCATATTCGAGATATGGTTTAGGTGATCTCATCCCTCAGCAAAATATCCTTAATCGTGCTATGGGTGGAATCAGTACAGCCTACGCAGATTATTCTACGGTCAACTTTGCCAACCCAGCTTCATATGCTGAATTAAAAATTACTTCTTACGATATTGGACTTGATTACAATTCAAGAACCCTGAAAGCATTAAACCCTCCAAGAAGTTTCAAATCAGCTTACCTTATTCCATCTTATTTTCAGCTTGGTCTCCCACTTTCTAAATCAAAAAATTGGGGAATGAATCTTGGACTTCGTCCAATTACAAGAATCAACTACGATATACAGGTTAATAAACGACTTGAGGGTATTGATAGCGTAAGGTATACCTATCAAGGTAACGGTGGCACTTATCAAGCATTCACTGGCCTAGGTTATGGCAACAAACACTTCAACATTGGTTTTAATGTTGGTTATATGTTTGGCACTAAAGAATATTCTAGCAGAATTAATTTCCTGGCTGATACTATTCCATTTAAATCGTCTAACTCTGCAGATTCTACCCGATTTGGCGGTATATTTTTTAACGCAGGTATTCAATATAAAATTCAACTTTCTGAGAAAGTTACCTTACGATTGGGTGCTCATGGTAATCTGCAAACAACCATGAAAGCAACAAGAAATTTAACTCGTCAAACTGTCGAATTCAGTAACAACACCGGGCTAGTAAGAATTGACAGTATTTATACTGGACAAAATGAAAATGGTGAAATTATACATCCATCTTCATGGGGAGCAGGCTTTGTATTACATCATGAAACAAAATGGCTATTTGGTGGTGAGCTGAATTTTGGAAATTGGTCAACCTACAGATACTTCGGTGCTCCAGATAATTTAGTAAACAACTGGACAGCAAGAGTTGGTGCACAAATACTACCCAATTACAAATCCGATAATTATTTTGCTAGAGTAGCATATAGAGTTGGGGCATCTTTTGGACCAGACAATGTTAAATTGAACAATACCATCCCTCAATACAGTTTCACCTTTGGCGCAGGCCTACCAGTAAGGCGCAGCGTATATACCAACCAATACACTACCATCAATACCGCATTTGAAATTGGGTTCAGGGGTAATCGTCAGAATGACATTAGAGAAAGTCTGTTCAGGGTTTCATTGGGACTAAACCTTAGTGATATCTGGTTCAACAAGCCCAAATACCAATAAACTTATTCCAGTGATCAGGAAGACGTTCATTTTTTTACTTTCTGCAACAATGCTTGGATGTGAAAATGACGAGGCAAAGGTCAATGCTATTTTCACCAAAAAGCTAGGAGTTGATGAAGCCATTAATATCGAAAGTTACATGAGCCAAGGTGGAAGGATGAAAGCAAAACTCACTGCTCCAAAAATGTTGCGCTACCAAGACACCAGCTCGAGAATTGAGTTACCCAATACCCTGCATGTTGATTTTTACGATTCCACTTTGTTTATAGAAAATCGATTGGATGCCAAGTCTGCTACCTACTACGAAACAAGAAAATTTGTATACCTCAAAGACAATATAAAGGTGTACAACATCAAAGGAGACACGCTTTTTTGCAAAGAGCTGACATGGGATCAAAACCTAGAACGATTTTACACCGACAAACCCGTAAGAATAAATACTCCTGATCTTATTATGTATGGAGAGGGCCTTTCAGCTCCGCAAGATTTCAAAACATTTGAAATCTATAAAGTAACCAACAGTGTTATTCGCGTACAGCAATAAACTATAAGAAAAGATCTGTGTATAAAGTTGCTCCAGGAACAACCGAATAACCAGATAAATCTGTTATACCTTCCTCTGCTAACACATCTTCATCCAAATATAAATTGCCAGTACAAGATGAAGATGGTCTCTTTAAGATGGCATAAGCAGCATCGGCAAGAATCTCAGGAGTACGACTCATGTTGATCAACATTTGTCCACCCAATAAATTCATCACAGCAGCTGTTGCAATGGTTGTCCTTGGCCACAATGCATTAGCCGCAATACGAAACGGTTTCAACTCCTCAGCAAAACCAATAGCCATCATACTCATATTGTATTTACTCATGGTATACGCAACATGATTTCCCAGCCACTTAGGGTCCATATTGATGGGTGGTGATAAGTTCAGGATATGCGGATTTGATCCTTTTTTCAAATGGGGAATGCAATGCTTAGTTACCAAAAAAGTTCCACGAACATTGATGTCATGCATTAAATCAAAACGCTTAGCTTCGGTTGCTTCAGTTGTTGTAAGCGATATAGCTGAAGCATTGTTGATTAAAATATCAATTCCACCAAATTGAGCAACCGCCTTATTAACTGCCTCAATAATTTGCTCTTCATTGCGAATATCACAAGCGACTGCCAATGCTTTTCCTCCAGCAGCTTCAATTTCTTCAGCTGCAGAAAAAATCGTTCCTCCTAATTTGGGATTTTCTTCAACCGACTTTGCAGCAACAATAATATTTGCGCCATCTTTTGCCAGTTTCAAGGCAATTGCTTTACCAATTCCTCTGCTTGCCCCTGTAATAAAGACCGTTTTGCCTTTGAACATAAATGTTGATTTAATATTGTTATTTTATTCCACTGATATCATCAATAGCATATACACCGCGACCATAAGTTGCAATTACCAGATTCCTGTCACGAGGATGAATAAATAAATCCTGAACAGATACTGTTGCTGGAAGATTGGCCTGAAGCGACTTCCATGATTTTCCAGCATCGGTACTTACATAAATACCCATATCAGTTCCACAATACAAGACATTCTTATTTTTATCATCTTCTCTGATCACATTCACTGGTGATGCAGGAAGATTAGCTGCAATACTCTTCCACGTTGCTCCATTGTCATCTGAAACAAATACATAAGGCTTATCATCATCTTCCCTTCTGTTGCTCAAAGTCAAATACACCCTGTTAGGCTGATGAGCTGACGCAACCAGTCGAGATACATGTGCATTTTGAGGAATACCTTTCATGATGGAAACAAAATCTTTCCCTTCTGCCGTGCGTACCCAAACACGACCATCATCGGTGCCGACATACAGCATGCCTTTTTTCAAAGGAGATTCATCAATAGCTGTAATGGCCTGGTGATTAATCGCATATGGCGTTCTACCCATACGATTTTTATCATTATAGGTTAAGTCACCACTAATTCTTTTCCAGGAATTACCACCGTCTTTTGATTCAAACAAATATTGAAAACCATGGTATACGGTTTTGTTATCATGGGGCGACAACATAGTATAGGCCAACCACTCTCCACGATGTACTTCTTCATCAGCCGCTTTTGTTGGGAAAATATCTTTTGTCCTGATGGAATCCGGATGTGGTTTTTTCCCCCATGGTGTCTTAGGCATTCTCAAATCACTCTTCATCAACCGGCCATAAAAAGAACTCGCATACATGATATCGGGATCTTTAGGATCCATCGCTATGATTGTTCCTTCTCCACCTGGCGCATCATCCCAGGCCATGATTCCTTCTGGTTTTTTACCAAAGGTGTTTTTTACACTCCCCATATAACTTCCCTCATCCTGAACAGAGCCTACAACGTTATAAGGTTGCTTCATATCGTAGGTAATATTGTAAAACTGTGTTGTTGGAATCTTGGTAAAAAAGTTCTTCCACTTAGCACCACCATTATAAGAAAGGATCACACCTCCATCATTTCCGTTGATGATGTAATTGCTGTTGGTTGGATCAATCCATAATGCATGGTTGTCACCATGTATCGGTTCACTATCCTTATCTGTACCACGCATCACCTGGAAGGTCTTGCCTCCATCTGCTGATTTTGCCAATGGTACACCCATGATGTAAACTACATTCTCATCATTCGGATCTACCCTGATTTGTCCGAATACCCATCCATATGTTCCCGCAAACCTTTCTAATTTTTCATCTTCTGTACTTACTTTTCTCCAGGTCTCCCCTTTATCATCACTTCTATAAACCTGTACACCAAAAGGAATCACTTGAATGGGTCTTCCATAAGGATCTAACTCACCTGCTTTGGGTTCACGCTTTGGTGTATGGTTATCGACATATGCATACACCACATTAGGATTGCTCTTTGAAAAAGACAAACCAATTCTACCAGTAAATTTTGTTTCAGGTAACCCTGTTGTTAACTTTTTCCAATTGGCACCACCATCTGTTGTTTTATAAACATAGTCACCATCCTCAGGCACAGGATCACTCCATCTTCTTCTAATGCGGTTCCAGGTTGATACAATCAACAACTCAGGATTGGTAGGATCCATCACAATATCAATTGCACCAGTTTTTACATCATTTCCCAATATCTTTTTCCATGTTGCACCTCCATCTGTTGTTTTATACAATCCTCTATCCTTGTTATAACTCCACTCATTACCACCCGCTGCCAAATAAGCAATGTTGGCATTAGTTGGATGTACCACGATTCTTGCGATAGTACCTGTATTGGTTAAGCCAATCGACTTCCAGGTCTTGCCTCCATCCGTCGATTTGTAAGCTCCCATACCTGGAAGTGAAGCCCTGAAAATATTGGCTTCACCAGTTCCTAAATAGATAATATCAGGATTTGAAGGGGCAAGTGCAAACGCCCCAATGGATAGAGTACCTAACTGATCTGTCAATGGCATCCAGGTTTCACCCGCGTCAGTCGTTTTCCAAAACCCGCCTGTTGCAAAGGATGCATAAATAATATTCTTGTTGCCTGGAATACCCGCTACATCGGTAACACGACCACTGATTAGATCCGGCCCAACATTTCTCCATTGCATTTTTTTATAGGGTGATGCAGCATTTAATGCCTGGTGTTGTTTAAAAGCAGCTACCCTGCCCTCACCTGCATCATTTGAACTTTGTGCAAAAACAACAACAGAAATAAACAAAAAATAACAAAGGAACAGGATACTACCTGTTTTCAAAATCGACAAACGCTGGAAAATCATGACAAGATGTTTTGGGATAAATAATCAGCTTTAAATCATCCTAAATTTAAGGAATAAGTTCACCAAATTCTACAGTAAGTGCTCATATTGGAATTTTTCCCTATTTTAGAGCAATGCGCAAGCTGATAGCCATATTATTTCTAGCTGTTCTAGCCATCAACTGGCTGGGCTATGATTTAATTGTTGGCATCATCCAAAGCAAAGCGGACAAGACATTTTACAGTAAAATCGAAGCCGGTGATTATCAGAAAGATCACTTGTATGAGATAAAAGTCGATTTACAATTACCATATGCAACCGATTGGGCTGAATTTGAAAAAATAAGAGGCACCATAGTAGTAGATGGAGTTGTTTACAACTTTGTAGAAAGAAAATACGAGAACGGTTTTATGATTTACAAATGCCTTCCCAACCACAGGGGCACTGAATTACAAAACGCACGTGATTATTTCCAAAGCTTGGTATATGATATGGAGAAGCAGGACAAAAAAGAGGATGCACCAAAACCTTCAGCTGCTAAAAAGCTCAATATTGAAACAACAGTTTTAGCATTACAAGCACATCAATTCATTTCAACTAACCACGCTACTGCTTATCACAATTTTGTGTCAGCAGCAAGATTAGATGGTTTTGGATCAATTCCCACCCAGCCACCAGATGCTTGAATGAATTCCCGAATATAACCTTACTAGGATAAGGTCGCATTCATTCATTCACAATTACAACCAATGAAATCTATTGTAGCAAAAGCCTTGGTGGGCT
>CAZDTN010000030.1:0-16892 GCA_964508355.1 uncultured Sphingobacterium sp. | reverse complement strand
TCTGATGAAATATCCTTTACTTGATATGTCTCAAAGGTACCTTCTGTATTCTTGTTCTTTTGGCGCCACACTTTCAGTGTGAGGTTCATTAAATAATGCTCCATAAAATGAGGTTATCTTTTAATTGAATTATTTATAACTACGCTGACTTGGTTTAACAACTTCGTATTCTAGTGCGTCTTTGTGTAATTCCCAGCTATCCCCCTTATTTTCCCAAGCTGCAACATACATATAGTTATCATCGTCGCGCAAAGCTTCGCCATCAGGTGTCTGGTACTCTTCGCGGAAATGACCACCACAACTTTCCTTGCGTTCTAATGCATCGAGACACATCAATTCTCCCAACTCAATAAAATCAGCAACACGACCAGCCTTATCTAATTCAGGATTCATAGCATTGATTTCTCCTGGAATTCTGACATCAGACCAGAACTCCTGTTTCAATGCCCTAACCTCCTCAATAGCTTGTTTTAACCCCTCAGCATTTCTTGCCATACCACATTTATCCCATATAATTTTTCCCAATCGCTTATGGAAGCTCTCAACAGTCTGTTTTCCCTTGATAGACATTAACTTATTAATTCTATCTGAAGCTTTTCTTTCGGCTTCAATAAAGGCAGGATGATCAGTGGGAATAGAAGTGGTTCTGATATCGTCAGCTAAATAATTTCCCAAAGTGTAAGGAATTACAAAATAGCCATCTGCTAACCCTTGCATCAAGGCAGAGGCGCCCAATCTATTGGCACCATGATCACTGAAGTTAGCTTCCCCTAGTGCGTATAGTCCATCAATGGTAGTCTTTAACTCATAATCTACCCACAAACCACCCATAGTATAGTGAACAGCAGGATAAATTCGCATAGGAACTTCATATGGATCTTCGCCAGTGATTTTTTCATACATAGCAAAGAGATTACCATATTTCTCTTTAACTACTTCTTTACCCAATGCAGTAACTATTTCCGGAGTAACACTTCCTAAATTTTTCTTGCTAACTTCTGCTTTACCATAACGTTGGATAGCAGCAGCGTAATCAAGATATACAGCTTGCTTGGAAGAACCAACACCATAACCTGCATCACATCTTTCTTTTGCTGCCCTTGATGCTACATCTCTTGGCACAAGATTACCAAAAGCAGGATATCTTCTTTCTAAATAATAATCACGCTCATTTTCAGGAATGTCATTTGGCTTTCTATTATCCCCCTGTTTTGCAGGTACCCAGATTCGACCATCATTTCTGAGTGATTCAGACATTAAAGTTAATTTAGACTGGTGGTCTCCCGATACTGGAATACAAGTTGGGTGTATTTGCGTAAAACAAGGATTTGCAAAATAAGCACCGCTTTTGTGCGCTTTCCATGCAGCTGTCACGTTAGATCCCATGGCATTGGTCGATAAATAAAATACGTTTCCATAACCACCGGTACAGAGTAAAACTGCATGACCAAAATGTCTTTCTAATTCACCCGTAACCAGGTTACGCGCAATAATACCTCTTGCTTTTCCATCTATTATCACCAGTTCAACCATTTCATGACGGGCGAACATTTCAACTGTACCCAGCGCAACCTGACGCTCCAAGGCTTGATAAGCTCCAATAAGCAACTGTTGTCCAGTTTGTCCAGCAGCATAAAATGTACGCTGTACTTGTGTTCCACCAAAAGACCTGTTACTGAGCAAGCCTCCATATTCACGTGCAAAGGGAACACCCTGAGCAACACATTGATCAATGATGTTGGTACTTACCTCGGCTAAACGATGTACGTTGGCTTCACGAGCTCTGTAATCTCCACCTTTGATAGTATCATAAAAAAGTCTGTATACAGAGTCCCCATCATTTTGGTAATTTTTTGCAGCATTGATACCACCTTGTGCAGCAATAGAATGTGCCCTTCTTGGTGAATCTTGAAAACAAAACGCCTTTACCTTATAACCCATTTCACCTAAACTAGCAGCAGCAGAAGAACCTGCTAATCCTGTACCTACAACAATAATCTCTAATTTTCTTTTGTTAGCAGGATTTACAAGCTTTACAGAACCTTTGTATTTTGTCCATTTCTCTTCTAATGGTCCTGAAGGAATTTTTGAATCAAGCATAGCTATTGAATTAGATTAATTTAGAACAATAAAGTAAAACCACCTTTAAAAACTGGCCAGTTGAAGTACATATGCAGAGGCATTAGTGCAAAAATCAATGGGATGAGAATTGAAAAAACAACTCCAATTGATTTAATTACTGGAAAATAATTCTTGCTCGTCCAACCCATGGTATGAGCTGCACTCTGAATGCCATGCAACAAATGCCATGCAAGAGACACACAGCCCAAAACATAAATGATTACAAAAAGGGGCACAGCAAAAACATTTTTCATTTCCAAATATAGATTATGGTAAGGCTGTCCATCATACACAACCTCTTTCAGTCCTCCAAATCTGGATGGTACCCAAAAATGAGCTAGATGTATAATCAAAAACAAAAGAATTAGTGTACCCAAAATTGCCATTGATCTTGAATACCATTTAGAGGTTTTATTTCCAGCTGTAACCGCATAACGGGATTTTCTTTTACCCCAATTTTGCAATTCGAGCTTATACCCTTGCACGATATGCAGTATAAATCCAGCAAACAACCCTACTTCTGTAATCCTGATCAAAAAGTTGGTTCCCATGAAATGTGCAGCACGATTGAAATTTTCTTCTGGTTTATCGAAGAAAACATTTGCGTTAACATAACAATGCACAACAAGGAATACGACGAGAAAAATACCAGTAAGTGCCATTACGATTTTCTTACCGATAGAAGAGCTAAACAATTGACTCCAGTTCATAATTGAAATTTTCTCAAATTAGAATTGGTGCAAATTTACATCAGAAAGCTGTAATTCAATAAAATATAAATGTAAAAATGATCAGTATTTGTTCAATCTTTTGAGCTGTAGATTATCGATTTTCGTAAACAGATTCATTGGCGTATATGGTCTCCAATCAGGAAAATCGATTAATGCAATAAAACGGTCTATTCCTGCTCTTTTGAAATCGTATAACGACTGCTCTGCCAGACTCAAAATAACTACCCAACCTCCCTCCTCTGCAACATCTTCATACCACTCTTCATAGTAACAATCATCGCTGCTGTGGAAATTCATCACATTCTCTCCAATCAAGATGAATTTGGAAATTCCGTGAGCAATCATTTGGTCGATAATATCTCTTTTCAACGTCATGATATCATTTTCAATTGCATCATTCCATTCACCAATCATTTCGATAATAGCGAAACCGTTTTCGTAATCTGCAAATAAAATTTTTATATAAAGGGTTGATGATCCAAAATCATCCCATTGAGGATGTATATAGAAATTGTAAACAGTCTGGCTATATTCAAACTCAGAGTAAGTCCTACCTGAAAAAGGCGACTTAGGATCATCTTCTGCCATGTAAAGATGTCGCCAATTAAAATATGGTTCTATTTCATGCACAGACTACTTATTTATTGTTTTCAAGCGCCAATTTAACAGAGCCATACTGAAGTAATAATGATTTAGCTTCTTCATAGGTCAAATTATCCTTGTTCTTTAAAATCATTTTAGTACCCCGATCGAGTAGTTTCTCATTAGTGAGTTGCATGTTAACCATCTTATTGTCTTCCACCCTACCGAGTTGAATCATAACTGCAGTTGAAATCATGTTCAGCACTAACTTTTGAGCAGTTCCACTTTTCATTCTTGTACTTCCCGTTACAAATTCAGGACCGACAATTACCTCAATGGGGAAGTCGGCATTTTCAGACAAAGGAGAATTAGGATTACAGCAAATTGCCCCTGTAAGAATCCCATTTTCTTTACATGTTTTTAATCCACCAACCACATAAGGTGTTGTACCACTTGCTGCAATACCTATAACAACATCTTTAGTATTGATAGCATAGTTAGTCAAATCTTTCCATGCCTGCCCAGGATCATCTTCAGCAAATTCAACTGCATGAAACATGGCTTCGTTTCCTCCAGCAATCAACCCAATGACGAGTCCGGGTGGAACCCCATATGTTGGCGGACATTCTGAGGCATCAACAATTGCAAGTCGACCACTGGTCCCTGCTCCAATATAAAAAAGACGACCACCGGATAATAATCTATCAACAATTGCTTCTACCAAAAGACTGATAGCAGGTATTTGACTGACTATAGCCAAATGCACTTTTGCATCTTCCGCATTGATATTTGTCAATATTTCTTCAATAGACATTTTATCAAGATGCCGATAATTAGAATCAGATTCTGTTATTTTTTGAAATGCCGTCATACTTTACTTTCCATGATAAGCTACAAGCCCCTTCATGGGCTCCTTAAAAAACTTACCTATTGTAAAACCATAATCAATACAAAGTTCAGCAATTTTATCCCTGAAATGATATGCTACTCCTCCCACAAAATGAAAAGCAAGTTTAGTTTTTTGAGGATAAAATTGAAGATGCTGATCAAAGAAATCTCTCAATCCATCTTCAATAATATTCTCAATCATGAAATGACCTCTATGCATTGAAAGGAATAAAGTAAAACTCGCAAGATATCTATTTGGAAATGACTCCTTATATACCTTATGCAAGATTTCTTCCTTTGTAGTAGCATATGTTTTTAGAAATGATTTCCTTAATTCTTCATCAAAAATACCGTACAAAAAGTGCTGAAGGACTTTTTTACCTAAATAGGCACCACTACCTTCATCTCCTAAAACATATCCCAAGCCAGGTGAATTTGCAACCATTTTTTTGCCATTGTAATAACAAGAATTAGAGCCTGTTCCCAATATGCATACAATTCCCTGATCTTTACCGCAAGTAGCCACTGCTGCTCCCATTAAATCATGTGTTATATAAATTTTAGATTTAGGAAAAATAGCTGATAGCGCTTTCTTGACTAGTAAGGCTTTTGCTTTTGTTTTACAACCAGTGCCATAATAGTATATTTCATCAATTTTTAACTTTAAAACAGATTGGGGAAATTCAGAGGAAAGCAGTTGCTGAATTTCAGCTGTTGTCAAATAATAGGGACTTATCCCTGCTGTATAAAATGATTTTTTGGGTGATGCACCTAGAATACGCCACTCTGTTTTTGTACCTCCCCCATCTGCGATAAGTTTTATCTTACTCATATATCAGCTTTATTCAGCAACTTTGCAATGCTTATATTCAAACAAATATGAACAATAATAAATTAAATACTGCCATTCCTTTTTTATTTTCTATCGCTGTGGTCTTGGGCATGTTTATCGGATATAAACTCCACAGTAATATGCCTACTGCCTCAGGATTAATTAGTTCCACAAGACCAAATTCACTACAGGAAGTAATTCAACTTGTTCAACAAAGATACGTGGATAAAATAGACATTGATTCTACAGCAAAAGAAGCAATAAACGACTTATTAAAAACACTAGATCCTCATTCTATATACATACCTATTGAAGATATGATGGAAGTAAATGAAGACATGGAGGGTCAATTTTATGGCGTTGGAATTGAATTTAATGTCTTCAATGATACAGTTCATGTATTAGCAATAGTAAAAGAAGGGCCTGCAGAAAAAGCTGGTATTCAAGTTGGTGATAAGATTTTAAAGGTAAATGACAGCATTGCTACCGGTAAACAGATATCCAGCGAACAATTTAAGAAATGGGTAAAAGGTCCATTAGGGACGGAAGTCAATCTAAAATTGCTTCGAAATCAACAACAAATAGAAAAAAAATTAATTCGTGGCAGTATCCCATTGACTTCAGTTGATGCCGCTTACATCATTGAAAACAAAATAGGTTATTTACGGTTGAATAGATTTTCTGGGAATACTTACCAAGAATTTATGGACGCCATGCAACAACTAAAGGAACAGGGCATGGAATCTTTGATACTCGACTTGAGAGACAACGGAGGAGGAATTCTAGAAGAGTCGGTCGATATACTCGATGAATTCATAGGGGGAGATCAACTACTGGTTTATACGATGGGCAATAATCATCCAAAAAAAGAATATAAAGCAAAAAGAAGGGGAATATTTGAAACAGGAAAGATGACTGTACTGATTAATGAGGGGTCAGCTTCTGCCAGCGAGATCATTGCAGGAGCTTTACAAGATTTGAAAAGAGCCACAATTATAGGAAGAAGAAGTTTTGGCAAGGGACTTGTTCAGGAACAATATACACTATCTGATGGATCAGCGCTAAGATTAACAACAGCACGATATTATACTCCACTTGGAAGAAGTATTCAAAAACCATATGATAAAGATCACCATAAATACCAAATGGAAGTTCTTACCCGGGTACAGCATACTGGAAAAGACAGTAGTCTAGGTGGAATTATTCCAGATCAAAAGGTGGCTATTGAAGCAATATGGTTAGATACCAGCTTAAATAAACTTTATGAAAAAAACACAATTGGTAACTTTTCTTATAGATATTATATCGCCCACAGAGCCGAGATTGATAAATTCAGTACAATAAATGATTTTGAAAAGGACTTTCAACCTGATCTCTCAATCATAAATGAGCTAGAACAATTTGCGGCAGCCAATCAAGTATCACTTAAAATAAATACTACAACACTAGCTTTCACTAAGCAAAGAATAAAAGCGTTAATTGCAAGAATAGCTTTTGGTGAAAATGGATATTACTATGTTTTGAATAAAAATGAAGAAGTTATCAATACAGCAAAACTGGTATTGAACAAATAATTATTTATTAATAATATAAATCAAAGAGCTGCACTTTTCAACAGCGGGGTAAGCCTTTAAATTAGAAAGTAGGCCAATTATAAAAGCACGAAAATAATTCATCTTACCGGACTTGTATTTTTCACTTAACATCGATACATAAAAAGAATCAAACCACATCCCTTTTTTAGCAATAACTTGTAGACCATGATTTAACATTAAACGATTTATTGCAAATGGACTAAAATGATATAAATGACGAGGCACGTCGTAAGCGGCCCAATAGTTAGCATAATGTTGTGCGTCATATGATGTGTAGTTGGGTACTGCAATAATTAGCTTTCCATTTGGACGAAGTAATTTCTTTAATTGTGCTATAACTTTATTAAGATCGTGAACATGCTCTAAAACATGCCACATAGTAATTACATCAAAATAGCCATTTGGTAAGTTATATAAATGTTCAGGCAACTCAATAGCTATGCCATTTAGTTCTTGCGCCTTTTTTCTTGCACCTGCATCAGGTTCTATTCCTTTTATTTCCCAACCATTTGCTTTCATTTCATGTAAAAAAGCACCAGTACCACAACCGTAATCAAGTATAACACCTTTACCTAGTGGAAAATATTGGTTGAGCAATTTTCGCTTTCCACGAATTGTTTTTTTTCGAACTGCTTGATATAACTTTTCAATTAATCCCTTATTACTATCAGTATGTGAAATATAGACATCAGAATCATAATACTTTCCAATATCAGCTTGACATGGAGCATCTGCTGTAAATAAAAATTGACAAGCAATACATCTCTTCAATAAGAAATGCTCTTGCGAAATTGAGTGATCTTTGACCTCTAAAAAATTATCAACTGATGTATGGCCACAAATAGGACAGACAATACTTACTTCCATTTTTATCAATTAAATAAGCTTGTAAGTACTTTGAGCAACATTAAACTCAATTTTATTAAACCTGCCATCCAATAAAGAAAAACTACCCTTACTATAACGAATAACTAGAGCGACAGCTAAAACACCTAATAAAATTAGAACCCCTTTTTTCCATTTGTTATTTTCTGCCAAACTTCTTTGCTCCTCAAAAAAATTTTCCATTTCAACTGTAGAACGTTGATCCTCACCTACACGCATTTCATAGACTGCATCCTTCCTTATTACATGTTGATAGTGGAGTGGCTTAAAAAAAGAAACCTGTGAGGATTTAGATTGAAATTGTATCTCACCATTTTCACCTACAAAAAAAGACCCTACCCCCATCCACTCCAATTTTTTTTCCTGGTGTAGACGTTGATGAAGCTCTTCACCCAGAAGAACCAACTCATGCTTTAGGTTACTTTCTGATACCCCTGTTTGTTTTGATAAATAAAGACATTGCTTATCATCCACCATTTTATCACCTGAATTGAAATCAACAGTTACTGATGCAGGTCGTATTTCTTTCATCACAAAGTCATTAACCGCATTAGTTTTTGCATAATTCAATTGACCAATACCAGGGATAGCTACTTCTCCAGTCTGGGTGAAATAGCGATACAAAAGTGATGATAGCTGATTGGACTGCATGTATTTATTGTGCCGTTTGAATGAAATTATACTTTACTCCAAGTAAAAAATTAAACCCAAATGATGCATAACCGTTCCATCTTTGATACTTGGAATTAGCAATATTATTCAAATCGGTCCAGATCGCCCATTTTTTATTCAATTTATATTCCAGAGCAAGGCCTAAATCAAAAATTCCTGTGGTCCTAAATGGTGAACCACCTGCATCTAATGCCATATTTCCGCCAAAAAACTGAGCTAAAACCTTGGTAGAAATTGTTTGGGTAGGCTTCCAGCTTAAATCAAAATTCAAAGAAATAGGTAAAATCCCATAAGCGTAATCTTCAGAAGTTTGTGACTGAAAAGAATAACCAGATAGTTCAGTTTGAAAGGTAAGTTTATCACTAAAAATATAACCCAAATTTGTTTCAATAAAAAAGGCATTCGCCTTTTCTTCGTTCAATACAATAAAATCCTTGCCGCTTATCGCCTCAAAACTATTTCTTGCATTGATAAACAATGGAATATTTTTGAACCCTGCAACTCCAAATTTTGTTTGCAATGAAAGTCCTTTTGTATTCAACCAATCAAACCCCACATAATAATTAGATTGCCGAAATACAGTTAATTCATTTGGAGTAAGAAGAAAAGGATTAACCTGGTATAATTTTTGTAACGAATTTGTATTAAACAAATTTGTAATCCCAGCAAGTAATTTGACTCCAGTTCCCTCTTTAAAAGTATAAACAAGTTTTGCATGGGGAGCGACTGATAGTTTTCCTTTATTTAAAAAAGGAACTACACCTCCACTTGCATACAACCCATTAATCAAATAATCAACTTTTAATGGAAGTTGCATAAAGAATAAAGACTGCTTCAATCCAGATTCTGTATTAAGATCAACATAATTAACATGTAAATCTGCACTTAAGCGTACATCGTTATCTACTACATAGGTAACTGGTATAGAGAGTTGAACATTAGATTCTCTGGCGCTTCTCCGGGTTGTTAAAAAATTAAAATCTACTGTTGGCTTGATAAACAATGATGCATCTTTACCTGTTACTAAATCATAACCCAGCGAAAGATGGTAATTATTAAATTTTTGTTTTAATGAATCACTATTGAATTTGAACTTACTAGTATCATACCCATAATTTCTATATGCATCTCCATGATAATCCAGTTTAACAACAAATGATTGATTGTCTGCTATTTGTTGTTTCAACAATCCAACTATTTTTGAATTTGCATATTGCTGATTAAGCAGTTTCCCTTTTGATGAAACATGATCAATTCCAAAAGAGACTAAACTATTTTTAAATCTATTCTGATAACCAGCTGAAACAAAAGGAGTATTTAAATTACCTCCTCCTATTTTTGCAAACACATTATTTTGATCAACAATCGGTTCTGGAACCCTATAAGCTAATGGTTTTAGAGTAAAAGGCGATAATGGGGTCTTAAAATTTATAGCATCAAAAGCATAATTAAACTCATATTGATTGGTATCCTTTAACGGAATTTCAGGGTAAAACTCAAGTTTACTCGTCTTTACAATACTTGGCTTGAAACTCGAAGTGATACTTATTTCATCAACTTTATTTCGTTTAGTCTGCGCTTGAATTGATTGTAAAAATACCAAGAAAAAAAGCGTAAAACCCAGAACTAACAATACGTTATAAGTAGACTTTAAACCTAAATATGTTAGATAATAAAATTTCATTTACTAATTTTTTCTGCAGATTCAACAACTAATAATAAATCTTCTGCTTCTTTTTTTAGATCAATAGTAGCCACATTATCAATGACACTTTTTAAAGTAGCCTTAGCATTAAAGTAATCCTTTTGCTGTAAAAATATTTTTCCTAAAAGAATATAAGATTTAGTAATCCAATACTCGTTTGAACCTGAAGATTCAATAGCTTTAGTTGCCAAAGATTCAGCCTCGACTAGATCACCTTGTTCAACAGTATTCCATGCGAATTGATAACGAGCTTCAGCAGCTAAGACAGATTGATTTCCACTAATAACCGTCTTAAAATATGCTGTAGATTTTAAATACTCTTTATTAGCTTGGGCAAAGTAACCTAGAATGATGCTAGCAAAAGCAATATCATCTTGGGTGGCTTTGCTATTTGCTACCAATTGTTCAGCAGATCTTAAACCAGCCATCCATTCCTTTAAGTAATAGTGGGAACGCACTTCTCCACGCAAGGCTTCAAGAATAATTTCATCTTTTGTAGCACTATTGTTCAATTGTTGAAATAAAGCTGCGGCTCTACGATAATCTTTTAACTCAAAAAAATAAATTCTTGCAGCCTGTCGTAATGCTTTTTCTTGATATTTACTAGATCCTCTCTCTGCTAAATTGGCATAGCTGCGTGCTGCATTAAGCCAATCTTTTTCATCTACATAAATATCAGAAAGCAAATGCTGAACTTCAATAGCAAACAATCCAGTAGGGAATTCAGCTAAATATTGATTCATTGCTTTTCGAGCCAAAGTTATATCAGCACCAGCAATAGCTGTTTGAATCACTTGATAGCGCAATGAATCTTTCTCAATTGATGTCAAACTTTTACCGCTACCTTGTAAGAATGTTTCGTAATCTTCTAATTTACCTTTCTCGACAAATAAAATTTTTGCATTTTCCAATGCCTCCCCAGCCTGTGGAGTACTGGGGTAAGCAGAAATTAAAGCTTTAAATCGATCTAATGCCAATTGAGTTTGGTCAGTATTATAGTAAGCAATGCCTAATTTCAACATAGCATCAGGAATCATTTCATCATCTTTATCCACCAATTGAGGTATCTGCTGTAAATATGGTATTGCAGATTCAAATTGCTCTTCAGAAAGATAAGTATCCGCTAACTCCATATAAATTAAGGGCCGATAATCAGAATTTGGGTATTTTTTTTCTGCTTCTTTTAATAAACTTATTTTTCCCTGAAGTGATTTGATTCCCTCAATTAGGGACAGTTGAAATAAGGCATAATCTGCCCCATCAGATCCATGCTGATAAATACTTGTATATAGGGATTTTGCTTTCTGAATATTCTTCAACATAAAATAGCAATCAGCAATCAAAACCTGGACTTCACCTTTAATATCATTTTTCTCTTCTAAAGAACCTTGTTTGATCTTTTCAAAATAGCTAAGCGCTTTTTTATACTCTTCCTTTTCAAAATAGGCATACCCAATACTATAAAGTGCATTTCCTTCGTTGGCTTCACCCAATGCGACAGACCCTAAATTTAGATAATTGGAAAAGAAATTAATGGCTTGATCATATTGTTCAGACCTATATGCAAGTTCACCTCTCCAAAAGATTGATGGGCCACTATAACTCCTGTCTTTTTGTTGATAAGCAATCTTCATCATTTCATCGGCTTGTTTGTAAGCAAGTTCGTTTATCAACTCCATACCCCTACCATAATAAACTCTGGCCTTAATTGCTGGATCTATAACTGCTATTGTATTTGAAGCGCTTAGCAAAGAAATTGCTTTTTTAAAGTTATTGGTCTTAGCATAATGCGAAAACATGATATTATTAGCTTCAGCCAAATATTTAGATGATGGATAATTTATCAAAAATGAAGCCAATTCGCTCATAGCGAGATCTTCAAAACCCAGTTCAAATGATAATTTTGAGTAATAAAATTGTGCCAATTCCATTTTTGGTTCAGAAATTTTTCCTGAAATACAAAAACCAAATGAATTTCTAGCATTTGCCTTTTGATTAACCCCTAAATATGATTGAGCCAATATATACATAGCATTTAAACCAATTGAATCCATTTTTGACGACAATGGATTTAACTGCTGAATTGCTTTGTTATATTTACTTGTTTGAAAATAACTGGTACCTAATTCAAATTTTTGAATATTATTTAAAACAATTCCTTTTGAAATCAGCTGTTCATATACATCTACAACTTTAGTAGAATTGCCGGCATTGAAATACAATGAACCCATTAATTGAAGCATTTCAACTAGATGAGCTTTATCATTACCCTTCAAATATTCTTCTGCAAACTTTATTGCTATAGTAGAATTGCCTAATTCATGATTAATAAATGACAAGTAGAATGGAATGGTATACTTATACGCATTTGATTCTTTAATTGAAGTAAATAAACCTAATGCCTCTGTATATTTTTTTTCTGCAAAAGAAATAAATCCGAGGTAATAAGCAACATCATCGTTGTAAGTTGATGATTTTAGTTGCAACAAACTTTTAAAGTAGGGACTTGCATTGTCGAATTTTTTTTGAGAAAAATAGGCCACTCCTTTTTGAAACTGCACTTGTTCAGCCTGCTCATTGGACAAAAACAAATCACCGGTAAGCTCCAGGTAGGTAAGCGCTTCATCAAATCTAGAAAGGTCAAAAAAATATTGCGACAAATAAAAGGCTAAAATTGAGACTCGAGATTTAGAGGAAGATTTCTTCAAAAAAGCAATAGCGTCCTGAACTGAAGCAAAACTTTTTTGATTTAGTCCACAAACCACTTGCATATACTGCAAATTTTCTAGCTCGCCTTCTGATAGAATTGCATTAATATTTGGCTGCAAAAGCAAATCATCCAATTCAGTTTTAGCGAGCTCAAATTGTCTATTTTCAAAAAGTAAAGCAACTTTCTCAATAGTCAAATTTCTCTTGGAAAGAGCAAGCGTAACTTGACTCTTTCCTTTAAAAGGACTACTAAGCAAAAAAATGAAAGAGAAAAAAAATCCAATAATCGGCCTAACGATCATTTCAGGAAAAATTTAACAATCAAAAATAACTCCTAATTCAGGAGAATGGAACAATATTGTACCTTTGAGAAGTAACATTTAACTAACATTTAGAATATAGCTTAACTTGATTTTTCATGAAGAAATTACTAAGTATTCATTACACTGCATTTGCCTTTAATGCATCGATGCTATTGTTAAGAGCTAGTCTAGGTCTTCTAATGATGTCTCATGGTTACGATAAATTGGTTCATTTTAATGAACGAAAAGCATCATTCTACAATTTATTAGGCATGGGATCTCCCCTGTCCCTAACATTGTCGATATTTGCTGAATTCTTTTGTGGTTTATTCATTACAATTGGATTATTCACTCGACTTGTAGCTGTGCCTTTGGTTATTAATATGTCGATAGCCTTGTTTAGCGTACACAAAATGGACTTTTTTGATACCGGAGAAAAAGCTACTTTATTTCTAGCTGGATTCTTAACACTTCTTTTTTGTGGTCCGGGTAGAGTTAGCGTAGATGGAATTGCAAGCAAATAAAAAAATATCATGTTTTCATTTGACACACACGTTCGTGTTAGGTATGCAGATACAGATCAGATGCAGGTAGTGTATCATGCCAAATTCATTGAATATTTTGAAGTCGGGCGCACAGATTCCATGCGATCGTTGGGAATTACATATAAGGATGTGGAGCAAGCAGGCATAATAATGCCAGTAGTGAGCGTGGATTGCAAATTCATAAAACCTGCTTTATACGATGATTTGCTAACGATAAGAACATCTTTACTGCAACTGCCAAAGGATCATAAAATAGAATTTCACCAAGAAGTACTCAATGAAAAAAATCAACTTCTTTGTAAAGGAAAAGTTTCACTTTATTTCATGGAAAAAATAACTTTTCAAAAAACTTCAATGCCATCAATGTTAGCGATGAAACTTGAACCATTTTTCAATTGATTCATATGCGTTTAAAAGACCCAAAAACTGTTTCTATTATAACTATTGGAGATGAGCTGTTGATCGGACAAACAATAGACACCAACAGTGCATGGATGGCACAAGCCTTGAACAAAGCTGGATTTGCAATTAATCGAAGAGTTGCAATTGGTGATGAATGGGATCAGATATGGGCTGCTCTTGAGGAGGAAGAAACAAAGAATGATATCATTTTAATTACAGGCGGTTTAGGTCCCACATCTGATGATATCACTAAACCATTATTATGCAACTATTTTGGTGGGAAGTTGGTAATTGACCAACAGGCGCAAGAAAATGTAATTGAAATTTTTACAAAAAAACTTAACAGACCATTACTTGAAAGAAATTTAAAACAAGCAGAAGTTCCTGATGTATGTAGGGTCATTCAAAACAAAAGAGGTACTGCACCAGGTATGTGGTTTGATAGAAATGAAAAAATTTTTGTGAGTATGCCAGGTGTACCTTTTGAAATGAAAGGCATGATGGAAGAAGATGTTATTCCCGAATTAATAAAAAGATTTGAGGTTAGTCCTGTAGAACACCGTACTCTATTAACAGCAGGAATTGGTGAATCTTTTTTAGCTGAATTACTAATCAATTTTGAAGCCTCACTTACACCTTGTATCAAATTGGCCTACTTACCCAATTATGGTATGGTCAGACTACGCTTAAGTACTACAGCTTCAATAGATAACAACTCGCAAATAGATCAATATTTTGAAGAATTGAAAAATTTGGTCAAAGAGTATTTGGTTGTTGATAAAGATATTACACTTCAAGAGGCAATTGCGGAAAAGTTAAAATCTACTCACAAAACACTAGCGTTAGCGGAAAGTTGCACTGGAGGGTACATTTCACATTTATTGACCTTGATACCCGGCAGTAGTTCCTTTTTTCTTGGTGGTGTAGTTAGTTATGCTAATGAATTAAAATCTGGCCTTTTAGGGGTACCAACAACCATTTTAGAAGAATTTGGGGCAGTAAGTATCGAGACCGTAAAAAAAATGGCTGAGGGAATCAGAGAAAAAACTAGATCTGATTACGGATTGGCCGTTTCAGGTATTATGGGACCTAGTGGAGATACACCAACTAAACCAATTGGATTTGTTTGTGTTGCTTTTAGCAGTAGCGCTACTACTGAGACTACAACATTTCAGTTCAGATTTGATCGAAAAAGAAATATTGAATTAACTGCAGTTTTTGCCCTTAATTTTTTGAGGAAAAGTATTGGATAAGTTATTCTGCTTCAAAGCCAATATGAGTCCTTTTTAGGCTAATTTTACAGTAGGATTTTGGAAATTTAACTGGTAAGATGGCCCTTGTCAATATATTAATGCCCAAGCTCGGCGAGAGCATCATGGAAGCAACTGTTTTGCGTTGGCACAAGCAGGTTGGTGATTTTGTAAAACTTGATGAAACTTTACTAGACATTGCTACAGATAAAGTAGACAGCGAAGTTCCGTCTACCGCTGAAGGAATTCTAGTGGAAATCCTTTGTAAAGAAAACGAGATTATCCCAATCGGTTCAATTATTGCAAGGATTAAAACCAATGAATCCGAACAAATCATCTTACCTAACACACCTGTTCAATCACCTGTCGTAGCTCAACCCCCTGTTGTAGAGGCTAATGAAGATGATGCTATGATACCTTATCAGCCATCATCATTTTCCGTGCCTGAAAAAAATGATAATTCAAGATTTTTCTCCCCCTTGGTAATGAATATTGCCTCTAGAGAAGGAATCCCTTTCCAAGAATTAGAAAAAATTCCAGGAACTGGAAATGAAGGAAGAGTTACAAAAAAGGACATACTACAGTATCTTGAAAATCGTCAATTTTCCAAAAATCAGGCTCCTGTAGAAGACCAAAGACAAGCGCCCTTTCTTGAACCCAATCCTGAACCTATATTCGAATCTCCTCTTCCAAGCCAGCCAGCCAGAACGGTAAATCAGCAAACTTCGCAATCTGCTTCAAATCCACCTCAACCACCAGTGAACATAACTGGTAATGTAGAAATTATTGAGATGGATAGAATGCGAAAATTAATCGCTGATCACATGACCAGAAGTAAGGCTACCAGTGCACACGTTACCAGCTTTTCTGAGGCAGATGTAACCAATATCGTATTGTGGAGAAATAAAATCAAAAATGAATTCGAGAAGCGGGAAGGTGAAAAAATAACACTCACCCCAATCTTCATTGAAGCCATTACCAAATGTCTCAAAAAGTTTCCTTTGCTAAATGCCAGCGTTGTAGGCGAAACAATCGTTGTGAAAAAAGATATTAATATTGGAATGGCTACTGCACTTCCTAATGGTAACCTTATTGTACCTGTCATAAAAGGCGCTGACCAATTCAATATTACAGGTTTAGCCAAACAGGTTAACCGACTTGCTAATAATGCTAGAATTGGTAAACTTCAACCAGCAGACACACAAGAAGGAACATTTACCTTCACTAATGTAGGAACTTTTGGAAGCTTGATGGGAACCCCAATCATTAACCAACCTCAGGTTGCTATTCTTGCAACAGGAGCTATAAAAAAGAAACCTGTTGTGGTTGAATCTGAAAAAGGAGACAGCATCGCGATTAGACATATGATGTTTGTCTCTATGTCTTACGACCACCGCATCATCGATGGAGGATTAGGTGCGAGTTTCTTAACAGAATTTGTGCGGCAACTAGAGAGCTTTGATGGCTCAAAAGTTTTTTAATTTAAAATGCCATATTAAATTAGAAACCTCACTCAATCAAGTGAAGTTTCTAATCCCCATGTTTTACCCTTTTCAGTTGCAGCAACACCTGACTTCAACCACACAGCAGGTTTTTCTCCCTTAAGTAACCAATCGAACTGCAACGCCATCTCGACGCCGTAGGCGTCGGAGTCGTCGAGGATGAGCTTGCCG
>CAZDTN010000029.1:0-17944 GCA_964508355.1 uncultured Sphingobacterium sp. | reverse complement strand
TTGTTGCTTCAATCTTTTTTCTGTTAGATGATCTTAGAAGGGTCTTGCAATGGGGTGGAACAAAAGCGGTCAAAATTGTAAATGGAAATGCACAAACACCAGATGAAGGCATTTCTCGATCTATATTCTTATCGTGGTTAGGAGTTGGTATAGGCTCTAGTTTATTTGGAAGTTTGTTGTATGGTTTTGGAAACAAATACAAGTACAAAATTGAAAAGAAAAAGGTTGGTTTTGCTAATTTGCCCAATGCGTTTAAGGGCATGAAGATTGTCCATATATCTGATATTCATTCAGGAAGCCTTGAAGACATAAGTGCTGTAGAGAAAGGGGTACAGAAAATCCTTGAATTGAAACCCGATCTAATATTTTTTACAGGTGATTTGGTCAATAATGTAGCAGATGAAATGGACAAACTAAAGGATGTTTTTTCAAGACTCAAAGCTCCTTTAGGTGTATACAGTATTTTGGGTAATCATGATTATGGAGATTATGTTCAATGGCCTACTAAAGAGGCAAAATCCAATAACTTAAATCGACTAAAAACTGTACATGCTGAAATGGGATGGAGGTTGTTATTGAATGAGCATGTTGGTATAGAAAAGAATGGTGAGACTATAGGCTTGATCGGTATTGAGAACTGGGGTGCAAAAGCCAATTTTAGTAGATATGGTGATCTAAAAAAAGCCCATGAAGGTTCAGAAAAATATCCGTTCAAAATTTTATTGAGTCACGATCCAAGTCATTGGGATGCAGAAGTTTGTAAACATTATACTGATATCGATTTAATGTTATCTGGTCATACACACGGTATGCAATTTGGCGTTGAAATTCCTGGATTCAGATGGAGTCCGGTACAGTATGTTTACAAACAATGGTCTGGCCTATATGCAAATGGTCAGCAAAAACTGTACGTTAACCGGGGGTTCGGCTTTTTGGGCTATCCTGGTAGAGTGGGGATGTTGCCTGAAATAACGCTTTTGGAGTTGGCATAGATTTAACAAATGTTTCTTCTGGTTGGGATTAACTTTTTGAGGGTTAATTCGTCTAACTTTGGAGCCAACTATTGCTGATGAGGCGTTTTATTTTTTCAATTCTGGTCATTTCCATGGGGTTCTTCTCCATGCCTATCTTCGTTTCTGCTCAGGTAAGTAAATTTGATGAAAATGAGTTAAAAGCAGAGCTTGACAGGCTTAAGGGAGATAGTCTGATGGACGAGCTCAAAAGTCTTCTAGGGACTATGTACAAACCAGAAAGCTTCTTTTCAGCAAACCTTGCGTATAGTAACAGGTTGTTTAGTACAAAGAATAATGCTTTGAATGTACAGCAGGCATCAACTGGTCAAGCTGCAGTACTTCCATCAGTTTCATATTTTCACAAATCTGGTTTTGGCCTTACTTCGACTGGGTTTGTGCGAACAATTGATAAAAAGCCAAGTTTTTATCAACTGGCAATTAGTCCCTCCTATGACTACATTGGAAAGAAAATAATTACTGGTATATCCTATACCAACTATATTAAAACTGCATCCAATAACTTATTGTCAACTCCTTTTACTCATGAGGTATACGCCTATGCACAAATGAGAAAGTCTGTCATTAGACCCTTTTTGGCTTTAGGTTGGGCATCAGGTTCCTATGATGATGTGACCATTAGGAGATTTAGGGATAGGGGTAATAATTTATTGGTTTCAGATACTTCCCGGGTGTATTTGAATGACTTTTCAACAATAGTTGGGGTGTCGCATACTTTCTCATTTCAACAAGTATTTACAAAGAATGATTTCATTACGCTAGTTCCTTCTTTAAATTTAATTGCCGAGCTCCAGAATTATAAGGTAAATCCAATAGGCTTTGGCGTGATCAGTGATTTAAATGATGATGAAGACGACGACGACGATGATAAGGTTGATATTGAGAGAATCAGAAAAAGATTCAATTTAAATCCACAAGCTGTTTCAAAATTTTCATTTCAATCTCTTGCCTTTTCGGCAAATGCCAATTGGTATAAATCGTCCTATTCTGTTACAGCTGGGTATTTTATGGGTTATTATTTCAACAATGTAAATACATCAAAATTTGCTCATTTTTTTAACCTGACATTAGGTGTCACATTTTAGTCTTTTCTTATCACTATTGAAAAAACTTATATTCTAATTTAGGGTTGTAATCATTTATTAAAATTCAATACTATGAAACGAATTATCATTTCCGCAGTGTTAGTTTTTTCTGCTTTTATTGCAGGAGCGCAAGGCATTAGTTTTGGTCCGAAAGTTGGTGCAAATATTACTGGAATTTCAGGACTTCAGTTCAAAAATGGGTATGAGTTTGGATATCATATTGGTGGATTTGCTGAAATAATGCTTTCAGAGAAAATTGGTATTCAGCCTGAAGTATTGTGGAGTCAAACTGCTTTAACTCCTAGTTCATCTGTATCTGATATTGTTTCAACACCATTTTCGCAATTAACAAAGGTTAAATTGAATTATGTTACAATTCCTTTGTTATTGAATTTCAGACCTACAAAATTCATTACATTTCAAGTGGGGCCGCAATATGGTATTTTGCAAGACAAGAAAAACTCTGTTGCCACCAATGTGCAATCAGCTTTTAAAGCTGGTGATTTTTCAATGTTGGCAGGTGTACAACTGAAGATATTGTCATTCAGGGTTTACGGCAGGTATGGTATTGGGTTGACTAATATTAATGACTTATCCAATCAAGATGCCTGGAAAAGTAAAACACTGCAACTGGGCGTGGGAATTGGCCTTTAATGTAGTATTAAATAAACAATTGAATCCCAGTCCCGCGACTGGGATTTTTTTTATGGCACTAAACTTGTCCTATATAGATATAACCACAAAACCTGCTCAAGTAGTAGGTTTAAAATGACATTATGTCTTAATTGTAATATATGGATTTGAAGATGAATTTTTTGCAGCAAGAGGATGATATGGATTTTATGCCAATCATCCCTTTAAATGATAATGAAGGAGGAAATGCTGACCAGATAATTGTTCCAGCCGAATTGCCTTTATTGCCGCTCAGAAATACAGTGCTTTTTCCGGGAGTTGTAATTCCTATTACTGTTGGTAGGGATAAATCAATTAAAGCAATTGCTGAGTCTTACAAAACTGACAAATTGGTAGGCGTTTTGGCACAGAAAGATAGCAATGTGGAGGATCCAGCAGTTGGTGATTTAGTGACTATTGGTACTGTGGCCAAAATCATTAAGTTGATAAAAATGCCTGATGGAGGAACTACAGCAATACTTCAGGGTAAAAAAAGATTTAAACTGCTGAGGGTTACAGCAGAGGATCCATATTTCATCGGAGAAGTTCAGGCCATTGATGAAGAAGTGATAAAAGATGATGCTTCTTTTGAAGCCTCTGTATCATCGATTAAAGACTTAGCATCTCAGATCATTCAGTTATCGCCGAATATCCCCACGGAGGCATCAATTATTTTAAAAAACATAGAACAGCCCTCTTTCTTGATACATTTTGTAGGCAGTAATTTGAATTGTGAACTGACTGAAAAACAACAATTGTTAGAGTTAAGCGATATGCGGGAAAGGGCCGAAAAATTACTGTCACTTCTTCAAAAAGAGTTACAATTTGTTGAACTAAAAAATAAAGTAACTACAAAGACTAAAACTGAATTAGATAAGCAGCAACGAGATTATTTCCTGCAACAACAATTGAAAAGCATTAAAGAGGAATTAGGTGGTGATGCGAATGACAGAGAAATACAGGAAATGAAGAAAAAAGCCGAGCAAAAAAAGTGGTCGGCTGCTGCTAAGGAACTATTCCAGAAAGAAATTGAGAAGCTCGAGAGGATGCATCCAAGTACACCCGACTACTCAACTGTGTATAATCATGTGGACTTAATGCTCGACTTACCTTGGGAGGAATACACAAATGACAACTACGATTTGAAAAAAGCCAAGAAAGTATTAGATAAAGATCATTTCGGCATGCATAAAATCAAAGAACGTATACTTGAATACCTTGCTGTACTCAAGCTAAAAGGGGATATGAAGAGTCCCATTCTTTGTTTTGTTGGCCCTCCTGGTATTGGTAAGACCTCTCTAGGGAAAAGTATTGCCAGTGCATTGGGTAGAAAATATGTTAGGTTCAGTTTGGGCGGACTGCATGATGAAAGTGAAATAAGGGGTCATAGAAAAACCTATATCGGGGCTATGCCTGGAAGAATCTTACAGTCACTTCGAAAAGTCAAATCTTCCAATCCGGTTATTATTTTAGATGAGATTGATAAAGTGGGTAAGGACTTTAGAGGAGACCCCTCATCTGCCTTGCTTGAGGTACTCGATCCTGAGCAAAATCATACATTTTATGATAATTATCTAGAACTTGAATATGATTTGAGCAAGGTCTTGTTTATTGCCACTGCAAATGATTTGCAAAGTATTCAGCCAGCCTTACGAGATCGTTTGGAAATAATTGATCTCACAGGCTATGCAGTAGAGGAAAAGGAAAAAATTGCCCAAACACATTTGTTGCCCAAGCAAAAAGAAATGCATGGTTTACAAGCTTATGAATTGAAAGTAAGCCAACCTGTGATGACATACATTATTGAAAATTATACCCGAGAAAGTGGTGTGCGGGAATTGGATCGACAGTTGGCCAGTATCATGCGCAGCCTAGCCAAAGACCTGGCTTTACAGGGTAAATTAAAATCAGTTTTAACACAACAAGATGTTACACGCATTTTAGGTAAACCAAGATATAGCAATGAATTATACAAAACAGCCAATATCCCTGGAGTTGCAGTGGGACTGGCATGGACCTATGTAGGGGGTGATATTTTATTTATTGAGGTGAGTATTAGTGAAGGAAAAGGAGAATTGCAGTTAACAGGAAATCTTGGTCAAGTGATGAAAGAGAGCGCAAGCACAGCTATTACCTATTTAAAGTCTACTGCCAAAAAGAACGGTATAGATGCTGGTCTTTTCGCTATGAAAAATATACATATACATGTTCCTGAAGGAGCTGTACCCAAAGATGGTCCTAGTGCAGGTATTACCATGATGACTGCTTTGGCTTCGGCCCTTACGGGAAGAAAGGTGAAATCATATTTGGCAATGACCGGTGAAATTACCCTCAGGGGGCAGGTTTTACCAGTTGGTGGGATCAAAGAAAAAGTATTGGCAGCAAAGCGAGCAGGGTTAAAAGAAATTGTAATGTGTTACCAAAATGAGAAAGATGTACTAGAAATTAACCCTGAATTTATCAAGGGGATGAAATTTCATTATGTCAAAACAATGCAACAAGTATTGGAAATAGCACTGGTATAACTTTTTTGATCCCTTTTGAACCAAATCAAAGAATACGTGTTCTATAAGTCGAAGAGAATAGTTTCTCTTATGTTGGTTGTTTTAAGGGTTAAGGAATTTCCCCCATTTTTATGGGGGATTTTCATTTCTAAGAGAGCTTGTTTACATTTGAATATGTCATTTAAAGTGTTTTTGGCTTCATTAATATTGCTGTCCACATCCTTTGGGCAAGCGCAAAATTTAGGGGGCAGTGCGGTATATAATTTTTTAAAATTGCCTATGGGGGCAAGGATAGCAGCAATGGGTGGCAAACAAGTCACTGATCTCTCACTTGATATTAGTATGGCTTTCGAGAATCCAGCTTTGCTTAACAAAAAGCACCATGCTATGGTTTCTGCCACGTTTAACAATATTGCAACATCTGTCACAGCTCTCCAAGGGATAGGTGCTTTTCACGATGAGAAAACGAATACTAATTTTTCTTTAGGAGTCTCTCATCTCTTGTATGGTGAGGAAATCCAAACAGACGCTTCTGGAAATATTCTGGGTTCTTTTCGTGCCTTTGATCAGCAAATTGCAGCTTCATTTTCTAGATCCTATGGAAATCGTTGGCGTTATGGAGCTACACTTAAATTCATCAATTCTAATTATGGCGTTTACCGAAGTGCGGGAATAGCGGCTGATGTTGGTCTCACATATACCATTGAAGATAAAAAGCTTCAGTTTGGATTCACTGCAAAAAATATGGGAGGTCAACTCAGGACATATGGTGGGGAATCCGAAGACCTGCCTTTTGATTTGGTTCTGGGTGTTTCCAAACAGTTGGACAAGGCTCCTCTTCGTTTTTCAATTGCAGCACAACGAATTCATCAATTTGATATTTTATATAAGGATACCTTATTTAATAATAGCAATTTTGGAACAATTCAAAGCAAAGGCTTATTTTCCAAGGTATTTAGTCATTTTATATTGGGAACTGAATTATTGATCGGAGATAGACTTTTTGTTTTAATAGGTTATAATGTCCTGCGCAGGTATGATTTGGGTATTCAAAATATAACAAATGGGTTGACTGGATTCAATTACGGCTTACAATTGAATTTAAATAGGGTGAAAATTAACTATGCCAGGTCCCATTATCAAAGCAGTCTAGCACAAAACCAACTTACTATTGGTGTTCAATTGATTCCTGATCAAAAATAGCTGAGGTTCGTTTTAGGCGTTATAGAAAGTAATGTTTCATACATCAATTTAATTGTATTTTCAACATCATCCTTATGCAGCATCTCAACTGTGGTGTGCATGTACCTTAGTGGTATTGAAATAAGTACAGAAGGGCAGCCATCATTCGCATAGGCAAAAGAATCAGTGTCAGTCCCAGTGCTTCTGCTTACAGTTCTCATTTGGACCGGAATCTTTTTCTTTTTGGCTACTTCTTCTACAATTCCAAGTAACTTATTGTGAACAGCTGGGCCATATGCTAGTGAAGGACCTTTGCCGCAAGCAACATCACCTTCAATGATTTTGTTGACCATTGGCGTGGTGGTATCATGAGTTACGTCTGTGATAATGGCAATATCTGGCTTAATTCTTCTGGCAATCATCTCAGCACCTCTTAACCCAATTTCTTCTTGTACTGCATTTACAATGTAGAGTGAATATGGTAGTTTTTTCTTATTGGCTTTTAACATTCTGGCTACTTCTGCAATCATAAATCCGCCAATCCTATTATCAAATGCTCTTCCAATTAAATAATCGAAGGCTAACTCATCGTAGCCTTCTTCATAGGTTGCTACGGCGCCTATGTGTATACCTAAAGACTCAACTTGTTTTCTGTTTTTAGCACCACAATCCAGAAATAAATTTTCAACTGCTGGTTGTGGATCTTTGCGTTCTCCGCCACCTATTCTAGTATGAATTGCAGGCCAACCAAAAACAGCTTTAACAGGACCTTTTTTTCCATGAATGAAGACTCTTTTACCTGGGGCAATTTGATGATCTACACCACCATTCCTTTTTAGATAAATCAATCCACTATCTGATATATAATTTACAAACCAGCTGATCTCATCAGCATGTGCTTCAATTACTACTTTAAATTTTTCTTGCGGATTGACAATACCTACAGCAGTTCCATAGGGATCAGTCATGATGTCGTCTACGAAAGGCTTGATATAATTTAACCACACTTTTTGACCACCTGATTCAAAACCAGTTGGAGAAGGGGTATTTATGTATTGTTTTAAGAAATCGTAAGAGGTTGTTGTTTTTGGTTTTTGTTTAGTTCTTGTTATCGATTTCATATTCGTTATTGAAAATCTATAAAAATGGGTGTTGTTTTTACCGTATCACTAAAATTTCCCTTTTTGTCTTTTGTCCAGAATCTGAATACAGCAGTATCTCGTTTATTACAAAAAGGTTGAAGTTCCTCTAGATAGGAAAGTGTAAAGATGTATTCTGCCAAGAAATTATTTGTTTTTTCTACATCACTTGGAACGAGGTATCTATTTCTTAAATCACTGTCTGGACAATTATTTGTAATTTTTGTCATCCATACAGTATCGTTCAAATCACCTTGTTTATCAGTGATCTGAAGAATAATTTGTAGATCACTATTGTATTTTACATTGACTGGTGATATGCTGACCAATTTTAATCTAGGCCTTGTTTCAAATTTGGTTTTTTGACAGCCAAAGAGTAAAATTAATAAAATGAATAAAAATTGTTTTGTCATGTACCTTTGTTGTCTATTTCAAATTTAGCGGTTAATCGTTGAATAACCTATTTAGCCCATATCATTTTAAAAAAGATTTAACCCTTGATAGGGAAAGAACATTTGCGCAAAAAGCATTAGAAGTTTTTAAGGTACAGGCTCTCCATAACCCCCTCTATCGAGCTTATTTAGGTAACCTATGTATAGATGTGAATAGGGTGGATGAGTTGGTGAAAATTCCATTTCTTCCGATTTCATTTTTTAAGACGAATTCGATTAGGACTGGTCAATTTGAGCCTGAGACTTATTTTGAAAGTAGTGGAACCACTGGCGTGCAAAATAGTCGGCATGGGATCTTGAGTGCGTCATCCTATCTTGAAAATGCCGAAAACAATTTTACAGAATTTTATGGTTCCCCCAGTAACTACTGTTTACTCGCATTATTACCTTCCTATTTAGAAAAAGGTAACTCTTCCTTGGTTGCCATGGCAGCAGATTTCATAAAAAAAACTGGCCACCCTTTATCTGGCTTTTTCCTTCATGATTTTGAAAAACTAAGGGAAACCATAGTGCAATTGGAAGCTGCAAAACAGCCTACAATTTTGCTAGGGGTTACCTATGCTTTATTGGATTTTGCAGAGCAGTTTCCAATGCAGCTTAACTATACTACCATCATGGAGACAGGAGGAATGAAAGGGAGAAGAGAAGAAATTACAAGGGCGGCTTTGCATCAAGTTCTTTGTCGACAATTTGGTGTTGCCGTTATTCATGCTGAATATGGGATGACTGAATTACAATCACAATCTTATTCGAAAGGCGGTGGATGGTTTAATTCATCATCAACTATGAAAATACTGCTTCGCTCACCTGATGATCCATTTGAAGTATGGGACGAAAAACAATTTCCTTACAGAGCAGGGGCAATAAATATTATTGACCTTGCCAATACTGATACAATTTCATTTATTGCAACAGATGATTTGGCTAGATTTAGGGAGGATGGCTTTTTTGAGATTACAGGTAGGATGGACAATTGCGATATAAGGGGATGTAGTCAGCTGTCGTTATAGCGAAAGTGGGCCAACTCAATAAAACAACTTAATTTTGTAACAACAAAATTGTATGGGTGTATTAAAACAAATAGCAACCTATCTCTACTTGAGAAAAAAAGATGCGGACACTCCCAATTCAACATGGGTTAAATATATGCATGGCATCAACCGCATTTCATTGTTACTTTTTTTATTTGCTATTGTGGTGATGATTGTGAAAGCTTTTCTCAGGAAATAGTCTGGTTAAACAACACCTGATGAATAATTTTGGCTGCTTTTTCTGAAGCTTTGCCACCTTCACTAAGTAATTCATGTAGTTTTCTTGTGTCCGTCTCGTATTGCTTTTTTCTGTTTTCGTTGTACAAGAGTTCAGTTAATTCCAGTTTAATATTTTCAGCTGTAAGTTCATGTTGAATCAGTTCTTTTACTACTGCTTGATCCATAATTAGATTGACAAGGGATATGTACTTTACCTTAATCAATTGTTTAGCTATGGTATAAGAAATTGCTGATCCTTTGTAGCATACAATTTCTGGAACCCTGAAAAGAGCTGTCTCTAATGTTGCAGTTCCTGAAGTAACTAATGCCGCATCTGCGATAGACAATAAATCGTAAGTGCTATTTTTTATAATTTTTACATTATTATATTGTGCAACAAAAGATTTAATAAAATCATCTGTAATGCCCGGAGCTTGTGCCACTGCAAATTCTACATCTGGGAAATAGGTCGTGCTCTTAAGCATGATAGGTAACTTCTTAGTAATCTCTTGTTTTCTAGAGCCTGGTAATAGTGCTACAAGTTTTTTATTCTTATCAACTTGAAGAGTGTGTTTGATTTGTTGTAGATCTGCTGAGCGTTTATATTCTTCAATATTTTCAATTAAGGGATGGCCAACATAATCCACTTTATATTGCCATTTTTCATAAAAATCTTTTTCAAAAGGAAGAATCACAAGCATTTTATCAATCACCATTTTAATGGTGTGAATTCTTTTTTCTTTCCATGCCCAGATTTGTGGTGATATGTAGTAAATTGTTTTGAAGCCTTTGTTTTTGACAAATTTTGCTATGGGTAAATTAAAACCAGGGTAGTCGATGAATATAACTACATCAGGATCAAAGTTGATGATATCTTTTTTGCAAAAATTCATATTCGACAGAATAGTCGATATGTTGCTGATCACCTCTGTAAAACCCATGAATGCAAGGTCCTTGTAATGTTTAATAATTGTTGCTCCGGCAGCTTCCATTTTATCGCCACCCCAAGCTCTGAAAATAGCAGCAGGATCATTTTTATGTATCGCTGAAATAAGCCGACTTCCATGTAGGTCACCCGATGCCTCACCTGCTATTATGTAGTATTTCATTGAGGTTAGGTTTATCCAAACATTTTGAATAAAAAAGCTGCTAGGGCATAAGCAACAGATAAAGTAAATATGCCTTTTGCGGTTTTGTCTCTCTGCCCATTTATAAATACAGTAAATAATACAATATTTAGTAGCAAGCAGGGTATACTTAACGCTGAAATCAACTGTTTATTTGATTGTAAGCCATGTAAGAAGCTACCAAATGAGACTTGACTGAATTTCCAGAAATAGTATCCAAAAAAACTCAGGACTGGAATCACTAGTCCAATGGCAAGGCCATAATAAAAATTATCTTTTTTGAAAATCACCATGTGTAGTCCTTTTCAATTTTCTTTTTCAACGTATAGTTGGTTAAATCGTATTGAACAGGAACAACACTCACATAATTATTTTGTAGTGCCCATACATCGGTGTCTTTACTTTTTTCGAGGTTTAAAAATTCACCAGTTAACCAAAAGTATTTTTTGCCAGATGGATCTTTGCGTTCTTCGAAATCTTCTTCATATTTGGCATAAGCTTGTTTACACACCTTAACTCCTTTTATCAGCTTCGCATCACCCTTGGGAATATTCACATTCAAACACATATGTTTATCGGCCTTCTTAGAGAGGATTTTTTCTACAATCAGACGTGCATATTTTTTTGCACCTTCAAAATCAGCCTCAAGACTATAGTCGAGCAAGGAAAATCCTACTGACGGAATATTTTCAATGGAGGCTTCAATGGCGGCACTCATTGTGCCAGAATAGATTACGTTTATTGAATGATTGGCGCCATGATTGATACCGCTTAAACAGATATCAGGTTTCCTATGAAGTACCTTGTCTACAGCAAGCTTCACACAATCTACAGGTGTGCCGCTGCAAGTCCATGACTCCACTCCGTCCATTAAATGAGTTTTATGTAAGCGCAGGGGATAGCCTATGGTAATGGCATGTCCCATACCCGATTGTGGCTTATCTGGAGCAACAACAATGATCCTTCCCAAATCCTTTACAGCCTCTACTAAGTGTCTGATACCAGGAGCTGAAATGCTATCATCATTGGTGATGAGTATTATTGGTTCTGCTTTTTTCTTTTTTGGCATGACTTTGTATCTATGAAGAACCTAAAAGTACCACTTATTTCATTTTTCCCCTTTTCTTCTCATTCGTATAGAAAAAAAATTTAGCAAAAAATAGTTTGAAAACTAAAATATTTAGTATATTGCCCCAAAATCATTAGTATGTCACAGTCCTATGCTGGTAAAAACCTGAAACACTTGCGAAAGCTAAAGGGAATGACGCAAGAAGAATTTGCACAAAAATTACAAATCAAACGGTCGCTACTGGGTGCATATGAAGAGGAAAGAGCTGAACCCAGAATTGATGTGTTAGAAATGGTAAGTGATCATTTCAACATTAGTTTGGATGATTTATTGAGACGTGATCTCAGTGATGCAAAAGGTGATTATTTGTCAAAAAGACGGCAGCAGAAGCTTGGGTCTGCTGCGCAGAGTGTTATTCATTTTGTGCCGATGAAAGCTGCAGCTGGTTATTTGGCAGGATATGCGGATGAAGAGTTTATTGATGAGCTCAATACATTTACCTTACCTATGTTAGGAAGTGGTCATTTTCGGGCATTTGAAATCATTGGAGACAGTATGTTACCAACTCCTAGTGGTTCGATTATTGTAGGGCAAAAAATTGACGATCTGGATGATGTTAAGCAGAATGCGGCTTATATCGTGCTTAGCAGAAATGAAGGTATTGTTTATAAAAGGGTATCTCGCAATCCTAAAACCAAGAACAAGCTGACCCTTACAAGTGATAATCCCTCGTTTCAGCCCTACACCATCAATGCTGAAGACGTTCTTGAGATTTGGCAGGCACAAATAGTGATCACCAAGGTGGCACAACAACAAAGATGGGATGTTGGTCAATTGGCAAATTTGGTGAGTAATCTGCAGGAGCAGGTTAGTTCCTTGAAAAAAAGGATGAATTAAATCGGAAATCTGATTTCTTGGGTTTTTATTGATTTATACACATTGCGTTGATAACCTCCCTTTTTAAGGGAGGTTTCATTCATTTATCTTTGGCGACCATCAGCATTTGTGAAAATGGAGATTATTTACATCTAAATCAGTGAGATTGTATGGCTAAACAACAGGAAAATAAGGTTTTTGAATATAATGAGGACTCCATCAAGAGTCTGGATTGGAAAGAACACATTCGGTTAAGGCCGGGTATGTATATTGGTAAATTAGGGGATGGGAGTAGTCAGGATGATGGTATTTATGTGCTTTTGAAAGAGGTGATGGATAACTGTATTGATGAGCACATGATGGGTTATGGGAAGCAAATAGATCTGACGCTGAATAACAAAGAGGTTGTTATACGAGATTATGGTCGTGGTATTCCTTTGGGAAAACTGGTAGATGTAGTTAGTAAGATAAATACAGGTGCGAAATACGATAGTAAAGTATTCCAGAAAAGTGTGGGTTTGAATGGTGTGGGTACCAAAGCAGTGAATGCATTGCGTGAATATTTTAAAGTGACAGCCTTTAGAGAGGGGAAAGAAAAAACTGCCGAGTTCAAACGAGGAGAGTTGATCAAAGAGCACAAGGAAGTTTCAACGTCTGAGGGAAATGGCACTCAGGTGGTTTTTGTACCTGATGATTCCATTTTCAGGAATTTTCATTTCATATCAGACTATATCGACAAACAGCTTTGGAATTATTGTTACCTGAATGCTGGTTTGGTCATCAATTATAATGGCAGGAAGTTTGTTAGCAAAAACGGACTACTCGACTTACTACACAGGAATGCAAATGAAGATGAATTACGTTATCCTGTCATTCATTTAAAGGGAGAGGACATCGAAGTAGCCATATCTCACAACAATGAGTATGGGGAAGATATTTACAGCTTTGTAAATGGACAATACACAACACAAGGGGGTACCCATGTTGTGGCGTTCAGAGAGGCATTTGTGAAGACGATAAGAGATTTCTTCAAGAAAGATTATGATACTTCTGATATCCGCCAAAGCATTGTAGCAGCTGTAGCTGTTCGCGTACAAGAACCTGTATTTGAGTCGCAAACCAAAACAAAACTGGGTTCTCAATATTTGTATGAAGGTGGTCCTTCGATGAAGAACTTCATGATTGACTTTTTTTCAAAAGAGCTGGATAATTTCTTGCACAAGAATCCTGCAGTGGCTGAAGCCATGAAAAAGAGGATTGAACAAAGTGAACGTGAGCGAAAGGAACTGGCTGGGATAAAAAAATTGGCCAATGAGCGGGCCAAAAAAGCAAATTTGCATAATAGGAAATTACGCGACTGTAGAATTCATTTAAATGAAGAGCCTCCTGCAAAAGCAAAAGAGGAGTTTATTGCAAAACAGTTACAAAGTACCATTTTTATTACTGAGGGTGATTCTGCAAGTGGATCTATAACGAAGTCTCGCGATGTTGAAACCCAGGCTGTATTTAGTTTACGTGGTAAGCCTCTGAATAGCTATGGGTTAACCAAGAAAGTGGTATATGAAAATGAAGAGTTCAATCTATTGCAACATGCCTTGAATATTGAGGAAGGATTAGATGATCTTAGATACAACAACATCATTATTGCAACTGATGCAGATGTAGATGGTATGCATATAAGACTTTTATTGATGACTTTTTTTCTTCAGTTTTTCCCTGATCTTGTAAGAGATGGACATGTGTATATTTTAGAAACACCACTTTTTAGGGTTAGAAACAAACAAGAGACTATTTATTGCTATACAGATACCGAGCGTCAAGAAGCAATCAAGAAAATTGGCGCAAAAGCTGAGATCACCCGGTTTAAAGGTTTGGGTGAAATTTCACCAGATGAATTTAAAAAGTTCATCGGTTTAGATATGAGAAAGACACCTGTTATTTTAGAAAGTCAGATTCATATTCAGCAATTGTTGGAATACTATATGGGAAAGAATACCCAGGAAAGACAAGATTTTATCGTTTCAAATCTCCGTATTGAATTGGATGCGGTTGAGGATATAATTTGATAAACATGATACATGTAGTTTTTAATGAACCGGATGTTGTGATTTTGCAGCAAGCCATTGAAATGGATGAGTCAATGGCTGGAGAAGTTATTTTGGTTAGAGATGATTATGCTGTAGGCCCATTAAGTAATATTCATTCACCTGAGGGATATGAGCAAAGAAGAGATTGGTGGAGGATGATTTTTGCCGGTGGAGATCAAGAACATGCCGTTGATGAAAATAAAGTTAATGATCCTGCTGTAGTAACGCACATAAAAGAGCAGTTGACCAATGATGATCAACAGGTTTTATGGATTTGGGCAGCTCAGAATAAGCATGATGTATGTGGGTACTATTGGCTGATTAGTCAGCTAGTTGATTTTCAGGGTAGGGTTCATATTCTTTACTTGAACAATCTTCCTTTCATTAATGAAAAGGGAAATATCTTTTATCCTGATTGGTTAAGTCAGATACAACCCAAGGAGTTTTTAAAAGCTAAAAAACTTGCCAGGCCTGTAACAGTTAGTGAGTTTGAAGTAGATAGTGATGAATGGAATAAAATCACGCAGGACGAACGTCAGGTAAGATTATTAGAAGGTGGAAAGAAAATTGTGCATAAAGAGTTGGGTTATTACGATAATGATATTGCCAAGTACATTACCCAAGATTTCCAAAAGGCCAATAAGATCGTCAATGCTTTTCTAACAAAAAGCAAAGAGACAACCGGCGATGCATTTGTATTTTGGAGATTAAAAGTGCTTGCTCAATCTGGCCTATATGAAATTCAGGGTGAATTAAAAGGTATGAAAGATTTTGAGATTAAAAAGAAATCAGTCGTTGTGGAAGGTGCATAAAAACTGAACTATGGCAAAGTCAAAATTCAACATAGAGACAGATAGCGATGCTGGGGTATCAGGTCAGTATAAAAACTGGTTTCTGGATTACGCATCTTATGTAATTCTGGAAAGGGCCGTACCAGATGTTGCGGATGGATTGAAGCCCGTACAGCGTCGAATCCTTCATTCCATGAAAGAAATGGATGATGGAAGACTAAATAAGGCAGCCAATATCATAGGCCAAACTATGCAATACCATCCTCATGGTGATGCAAGTATACAGGATGCATTGGTTAATCTTGGTCAGAAGGATATCATGATTGATACTCAAGGTAACTGGGGTGATGTAAGAACGGGGGATGATGCTGCAGCAGCAAGGTATATTGAAGCGAGGCTGAGTAAGTTTGGGTTAGAGGTTGCTTTTAATGCAAAAACAACTCAATGGCAATTGAGTTATGATGGTAGAAAAAAAGAACCAATTCATTTGCCTGTTAAGTTTCCTTTGCTGTTGGCACAGGGTGCAGAAGGAATAGCAGTTGGTTTATCTACTAAGATCCTTCCTCATAATTTCATGGAATTAATTGAAGCCTCTGTTAAATATTTGAAAGGAAAAAAATTTGAACTTTTCCCTGATTTTCAGACTGGAGGAATGATTGATGTTTCCAATTATAATGATGGAAAAAGAGGTGGTAGAATTCGTTGCAGGGCGCATATACAAGAAGTAGATAAAAAATGTATAGCCATTAAGGATGTGCCATATGGTGTTACTACTACTCAATTGATGGAGTCAATTGTGAAAGCGAATGATCAGGGGAAAATTAAAATCAAAAAAGTTACGGATAATACAGCTGCTGAAGTAGAGATACTTGTTGAATTGGCAGCAGGAATATCAGCAGATCTCACTATTGATGCATTGTATGCATTTACAGATTGTGAAGTAAGTATTGCACCTAATGCATGTGTAATCGTTGATCATAAGCCGCAGTTTATTGCGGTTTCAGATTTATTAAAGCTGTCTGCAGACAATACCAAAGATTTGTTGAGACAGGAGCTGGAAATTCGGTTGAATGAGTTGCAGGAAAAATGGCATTTTACATCACTGGAAAGGATTTTCTTTGAAGAGAAGATATATAAAGAGCTGGAGAAGAAACATGAGGATTGGGAAAGAGTTTTAGTTGCTATTCAGAAAGGCTTTGATCCTTTCAAAAAATTATTTAAGAGAGAAATTACTCGAGAAGATATAGTCAAGCTTACTGAGAAACCAGTCCGTAGAATTTATAAATTGGACATTGATGAACTCAATATCCAAATAAAAAATATTGAGGCCGAGATCAAACAGGTTAAGCACGATCTTGATAACCTGAATGAATACACCATTGCCTATTTTGAGGGACTTAAAGAGAAGTACGGTAAGGGAAAGGAAAGAAAAACGGAGATAAAGCCATTTGATGTAATTCAAGCAAGACAGGTAGCCATTGCCAATGTCAGGTTGTATATGAATCGCACAGAAGGATTTATAGGAACTAGTCTTAAAAAAGATGAGTTCATAACTGAGTGTTCTGATTTAGATGATATCATTGTCTTTACAAAACGTGGTATAATGAAAGTTGTGAAGGTGGATGATAAAGTATATATTGGAAAGGATATAATATATGCAGCTATATTCCAGAAAACAGATGAGCGACTCACCTATAACATGATTTATACTGATGGGGAATCTGGTATTTCCTATTCCAAAAGATTCAATGTTACAGGGATTACCCGTGATAAGGAATATGATCTTACAAAAGGTAGTGATAAGTCTAAGGTTAATTATTTTACTGCTAATCCAAATGGAGAAGCTGAGTCTGTATCAATTGTCTTGAGCCCTAACTGTAGTGCCAGAATCAAGCAGTTTGATTTTGATTTTGCTGAATTAGATATCAAAGGTCGTAACTCCATTGGTAATCAGGTTACCAAATATCCTATTAAAAATGTAAAACTAAAGGAAGCTGGGAAGTCAACATTAGGTGGAAGGTCACTTTGGTTTGATGATGTTTTTGGCAGGTTGAATACGGAAGAAAAAGGAACATACTTGGGAAGTTTTCAACCAGAAGAACTTTTATTTGTGGTATATCAGGATGGTAGCTATGAATTAACCAATACAGAGCTTAACCAGCGATTTGATAGTGAATCATTAATCAAAATTGAGAAATTTGATCCTAAACGAATTGTAACTGCAATATATCTTGACAATGAAAAGTTGCAATTCAACGTAAAAAGATTCAAAATTGAGACTACAACACTCAATACAAAGTTTGTTTTTATCAAAGAGGGGCAGGGCAATTACCTCGAGGCTGTGAGTACCGAGGATAAGCCTATTGCAGTAATTACTTCGGGAAGAGGAGCGCAAAGCAGAACATCAAAAGTGAAAATTGCTGATTTTGTGGAAATTATGGGTTGGAAGGCTATCGGCAATAAGCTCACGGATTTTACCAAAAGTACTGAAATAGCATGGCAGGAGGCTGAAGGAGACAAAAAACAGGCTCAATTGTTTTAAGGTTGGGAATGATAGAATTTATAGGCTGAAAAACGGATTATTTTAGAAAAGTTATATTTGCATCTATAACATTAAAATTTTGCAATGCCTTTAAAAAGAGAGGAAGATTTTAATAATCAATTGTCTGGTTCATTTCC
>CAZDTN010000028.1:0-18212 GCA_964508355.1 uncultured Sphingobacterium sp. | reverse complement strand
TAAGTCAGATATTTTCTCTAGACATGATCAACACATTATAGCGAACCCATCTGACTTCAGATGGGTTTTTTTTTGCCTTCCTGGGTCGAACTTACAAACATGAACAAACAAACAACTACATATCAATATAAAGGCACCCTTGCCTTAGAGTCGGGCAAAAGCATCAGTGATTTTCCACTGACCTATACTACCCTTGGAAAAATGAGCCATTCAAAAGACAATGTCATTTGGATTTTTCATGCTATGACGGCCAACAGTGATCCAAGTGATTGGTGGGCGGTCATGGTGGGCGAAGGAAAGTTTTTTGACCCTCGCGAATATTTCATCATTTGTGTAAACATGCCAGGGTCTCACTATGGAAGTGTTAGCCCAATTTCCATAAATCCCTCAACTGGTGCTCCATACTATCAGTCGTTTCCATTTTTCACTCCGCTGGATATGGTCAGGTCTTATGATCAGCTTCGAATACACCTTGGCATTAAAAAGATTTTTTTAGGGATAGGTGGCTCAATGGGTGGACAACAATTACTGGCATGGGCATGTGAACAAACTGATTTATTTGAAAACATTGTTCCTATAGCCGTCAACGCATTTCATTCTCCATGGGGAAAAGCATTCAATGCCTCACAACGCATGTGTATAGAAGCGGATTCAACATGGCATCAATCATCACCTGCTGCAGGTATAGAAGGCATGAAAGTTGCAAGATCTATTGCGTTGATTAGCTATAGAACCTATGATACTTATGATAAAACCCAACAAGATACAGATAAAGCATTAGAGCATACAAGAAGTGAATCATATCAGAGATACCAAGGTGAAAAATTAGCCAAAAGATTCAACGCACTTAGTTATTATATGCTTACCAAATCCATGGACAGTCACCACTTGGGTAGAGGGATAAATGAGGCAGAAGAAAAACTAAGCAAAATAAAGGCAAAGACCATGGTCATTGGCATATCTTCTGACATACTCTTTCCGGTGCATGAACAGGCGTTTATTGCAAAACACATACCAAGTGCAAAACTGGAAATCATAGATTCATTCTATGGCCATGATGGCTTTCTATTGGAAGACGAAAAATTAAGCACCTTGTTAGACCAATTTTTAAATACTAAATATTAATATAAGATGGGATCTGAAAAAACACTGGTAATTGGCATGTTTGGATTTGGCGTAGTGGGTGAGGGATTATATAAAATCCTCAAGCAAACCCCTTCATTAAAAGCCTCAATCAAAAAGGTATGTATCAAGAATACATCAAAAAAAAGAAATGCCCCTGCAACATTATTCACTGCTGACAAAAATGATATTTTATTTGACCCTGAAATCAATGTCGTAGTTGAAGTAATTAATGATAGTGAAGCAGGCTATCAGATTGTCACTACTGCTCTCAAAAACGGAAAAGATGTTGTGAGTGCCAGTAAAAAGATGTTAGCAGAACACCTCCCCGAATTGATTCAACTTCAAGAAAGCACTGGCAAATCATTGTTGTATGAAGCATCTGCATGTGCATCGATTCCTGTCATCAGAAACCTTGAAGAGTACTACGATAACGATCTCTTACATGCGATAAAGGCGATTGTAAATGGTTCAACAAACTTCATCCTAACGAAAATGTTTGAAGAAAAACTCAATTTTAAAGAAGCATTATTGCTTGCTCAACAATTGGGATTTGCCGAATCAGACCCCACATTGGATATAGAAGGATTTGACGCTGCCAACAAATGGGTTTTATTGCTTGCACACAGTTATGGTATAAACATCACCATCGACCAAATGCTATTTAATGGTATAACGCAAATCGATGAAATGGATGCAAAAGTAGCAGCAGCCAAAAATCAATCCATCAAGCTTGTAGCCCAAGCAAAAAAACTTCAAAATGGAAAAGTAGCAGCCTTTCTACTTCCTCAATTTATAGAACAAAATGACCAACTCTATTTTGTCAAAAATGAATACAACGGCGTAGTGATTGAAAGTGGATTTGCAGATAAACAATTTTTTTATGGAAAGGGAGCAGGAAGCTTCCCTACCGCATCAGCCGTATTGAGTGATATTGCCGCATTACGCTATGGGTATAAATATGAATACAAGAAATTGTATCAGCACACCCCAGCGCAACTGGCAGATGATTTTCACTTAAGGGTCTACGTCAGTTTTACTGATTTGAAATATATACCAAAGGAAGATTTCAATACCATTGAAGAATGGCACTCTGGTAATGAAAGAAGTTATTTAATCGGCACAATACCCTACACCGCATTATTAAACAAACAATGGTGGAAATCGAATAAAACATCACTCATCTTGATGCCCAATAATATTGTTGAGCACACAGAACTGAATGAACTCAAAAAACTCAGTTTAAGTTTAGCAGGACTAGACCTCTAGTAATTTATTTTAAAGCTCCTTCAAAAACATAGTTTCCTGAACCAGCTTCAAAAATAGTATAACCAGCTTCCTGCTTTAGATATTTTAGGCCCATTGATTGTTCAATGGGCTTTCCATTTACAGTCAACACTTTTGTTACTGGCACATATATCATTGCTTTGGTATTGACTGGAATTTTCGTTGTCATCTGAATTTGATCACCATTTATTTTCCATCCATTCGAAACCTTTCCATAATAAGTCTTTAATTCACCCGATGCATAGGCTATTCCTGCACCCAAATGAGGCTTAACACTTATTCTTTTATACCCAACAGCTCCATCTTCATTATCAATACCTACCATTTTTCTGTACATCCAATCTCCAATTGCACCATAGGCATAGTGATTAAATGAATTCATACTAGCCGGCTCAAATGTGCTGTCTGGTCTAATTCCACTCCACCTTTCCCAAATGGTTGTTGCTCCCAGTTTTACAGGATACAACCAGGAAGGAAAGGTTTCTTGCAATAACAATTGGTAAGCGATATCAGTTTTACCAAACCGAGTTAATACATCAGTCAGATAAGGTGTTCCTAAAAATCCTGTTGACAAATGCATGCCATAAGATTTTATATTTTCAACGAGCCTGCTTGCAGTTATATCACGCATTGATTCAGGCAGCATATCAAAATTCAAAGCCAATACCATTGCTGTTTGCGTTCCTGAAACCAATCTGCCTGAAGGTGTTACGTATTCATTAAGAAAGGCTGATTTAATTTTAGCTAGTTTATTTGAATATAACTGGACATCATTGGTTTTTCCCAACACCTGAGCGGCATTGATTAACAGCTGTGTTGAATGTGCATAAAAACATTGAGCAATTAAATACTTATCAGTAACAGCTGCCCTACCATCATTGTCATCAAATGGCCTATAGAACAACCAATCTCCAAAATGAAAACCAGTATTCCATAAGTCATTGGTTGATTTACTCTCCATAAATCCAACCCATTTTTTCATGGAATTGTACTGAGTTTCTAAAATTTTTTGATCACCATACGCCAAATAAATGTTCCAGGGAATGATGGTTGCTGCATCTGCCCATCCTGCAGAGCCTGCTGAATTTTGTCCCAATACATTGGGAACAACAAATGGTACACTTCCATTTTCCAATTGATCCGCCTCTACATCTCTCAACCATTTAGCAAAAAAATTATGGACATTGAAATTGTAAGCAGCCGTTCTTGAAAAAGCCTGTGCATCTCCAGTCCATCCTAAACGCTCATCACGTTGCGGACAATCAGTTGGCACATCTAAAAAATTCCCTCTTTGTCCCCATTGAATATTATGCTGCAGTTGGTTAACTAAAGGATGTGAAGATGAAAATGAACCAGTGAGTGGCATAGCAGAATACAGGGTGACAGCAGTGCAGCTTTCAGGTTGAATATTTTCAACATCCCCATCTAACTTGATATACCGAAAACCATAAAAAGTAAAATGCGGCTCAAAAGTTTCTACACCTTCTCCATTAAGCACATAGGTGGCAGTTGTTTTGGCCGAACGCATGTTCTCTGTGTAAAAATTACCAAACTTATCCAGCACTTCAGCATGCTTAATGATCACTGAATCGCCTTTCTTGCCATTTACTTTAAGTTTTACCCAACCGACTAAATTTTGTCCGAAATCAAGAACACGTTCCCCCTTTGGTGTAATGATCAATTTTACCGCCTTGAATTCTTCTTGTTTTTTTATAGGCTCGTTATAGGTTGCTACTAAGTGACTATAACCGCTTGTCAGTAATTTTACACCATCCCATTTGCTATCATTGAAGCCAATTGTATTCCAACCCGCCTGCTCTTTGTTGTGATCAATAGTTTCACCATCATAAATTTCAGCAGTTTGAACACCTCCATATGCTGAGCGCCATTTTTCATCTGTAATGAGTAACTCAGTTGTACCATCATTGTATTGAAGATGGATTTGCATAAGTAATCCCAATTGCTTACCATAAATGTTTCCATTTCCTACCCATCCCAAGGTACCTCTGAACCATCCATTTCCTACCATTGCTCCTGTTGCATTTTCTCCTTCCTTCAACAGATGGGTAACATCATATACTTGGTATTGCAAGCGCTTGTTATAACTGGTCCATCCTGGCGTTAAATAAGCATCACCAATTCTTTTTCCATTTATATAAGCTTCATACATACCTTGAGCAGTGATGAAGGCAGTTGCTTTTATTATTCCCTTTTTTACTGGGAATGTTCTTCTATAATATTGTACTGGCCTTGAATTAGCATTTTCATCAAAACCTATGCTGATCCATTTTGCTTTCCAATCGTTAGCGTAGAAAAATGCTGTGTGAAATTTCCCAATTGGGCTCCAAACGGATACCTTACCCCGATTGTCCCAAACCCTTACTTGCCAGGTGTAAGCAGTATTGGATTGTAATGGAGCACCATTGTATTCAACTAAAACAGATTGATCACTTAACACTTTACCAGAAGACCATATCAGCTTTTTTCCTTGTCGCACTTCAAGTTCATAAGCAACTTGGAGGGTTCCGTCAATTGCCGATTCCATCACCCATGTAAATCTAGGGCGACTTACATCTATACCCATAGGATCGACTTGGTTCTCACAAAATAACTGCTGAACAGTTGTTTGTGCCGACAGTGTAAATGAAATACTAAGGAACAATATGGCATACAGGTATCTCATATCAAATAAATTTGATGAAAAAATTTAAAGCAATCATTTAATCAAACTGCTATTCAGGCAACATCACATTGGCAACAGCAAGTGCTTTACAACGTGCATTTAAAGCAGCAATATCTTTATTCAACAATGCTTCCATCTCCCTTTGGTATACCAACCATTCTGCATGCAATTCCTCATACCTTGCTTTCTGACCCGCAGTAACATAGGGCACATTCCCATTTGCTTCACCATGTACAAATATGATATTTGCACTCAACTTATTGACAAAATTGATTACATCATCATAAGACTGACTTTTGGGTTGTATAAGTTTCTCTTCCCAGATTGCAATCTTTTTGACAATATCATTTCCCATGTTCACCACTTCTGACTTTGCGTTATCAGACTCAATTAACTTTACCATTTCTTTGATTTGTTTGGTAAGACCTCGCATACGGGTAACTGCTACATGAATATCCGTTACATCTTTTTCAAGCTTGGCCAACAGTTCATCCTGTGCTGCATAATCAGCAGATGAAGCATTGATTCTGGGATCTGCTTTTAAAACAAGTGGAGTTGATTGCTCAACACCATCTGCTTTCAGTATAACTGTGTAATTGCCTGGAACTATTTTCCTGCCTGCATAACTTCCTTCAATATAAACATTGTCAATAGTCGGCATTCCTTGTCGACGGAGATTCCATGCAAATCGATTCAGACCTTTTTTAGTCGACAAAACTGGTTCATTTCTAAAACTATTGTTGCTGTTTGAAGACTTTGGTTTATTACTGAATGAACGTACAATTTCACCACTTTGATTTTTAATTTCAATCGTCAATGATTTTACCGAATCAGGTAACTGATAATAAAGCACCGCTCCAGTTGCAGGATTTGCTGCTGTAGTATTAGGATATTTTGCTTTTTCCTCACCATTGCTATCAAATATGCTGTAACCAGAAACTCTGTGTACTTCAGGAATGGGCAACAAGGAAAGTTTCTCAGTTGCAGCAGGATCAAAAGACCTAATTGGCTGTAATTCATCCAAGACCCAGAATGACCTTCCTTGTGTTGCAGCTATTAAATTATTTCTATGAACTTTTAAATCTGTAATAGGCGTTACCGGAAGATTACGTTGGAAATTCACCCAGTTGGCTCCATCATCATAAGAAATATACAACCCTGTTTCAGTACCTGCATAAAGCAACCCTTTTCTGGTATCATCTTCACGAACAACCCTTACACAAGCTCCATATGGAATGCCATTCACGATTTTTGTCCATGTCTTTCCATAATCTGTGGACTTATATGCAAACGGCGTAAAGTCATTTAATTTATATTTATGAGCTGCAACATATACTGTGGCAGGATCATGTGGTGAAACTTCAATTGCATTTACAACAGCTTCACCTAAATCTTTGGGAGTAATATTTGACCAAGATTTACCTCCATCTCTTGTTACATGGACTAAACCATCGTCACTACCAGTATAGATCACTCCATTTTCTTTATCGGACTCCATCACATAAGTTATGGTACAATAGTTCTCACCTCCTGCACCTTCATTGGTATAAGGGTACCCACTGATACCCATTTTAGCTGTATCATGTGTAGTCAGATCTGGAGAAATAATGTCCCAAGACTTACCCATATCTTTTGTCTTGAACAAATGATTACCGGCATGATAGTATACGCCTTTTTCATGCTTTGAATAAAGAATAGGCGCATTCCAATTGAACCTGTATTTCATGTTCTTGGGTTGCATGGCTTGGTATTGAACAGGGTGAATCATTACACCAACACCTTCACCGCTATGGGTATCTAACAACTCAATAGTACCTTGATAGCTTCCTCCCATAACATAACGAGGATCATTAGGATCAAATCCCAAGAAAGCAGATTCACCACCTGCAGAATATGACCATTGACGTTCACTAATATTCCCACCTGTAGTATTTCGACTTGCAATCTTCACTGAAGTATTGTCCTGTTGTCCTGCATAGATGTTATATGGAAAAAGATTATCTACATTTATTCTGTAAAATTGAGCAGTCGGTTGGTTATTTTGTGTTGACCACACCTTACCTCCATTAAAGGTTACTGCAGCACCTCCATCATTTGCGATAACCATATTCTGGTTATCAGCTTTATTGATCCACAATTGATGATAATCCCCATGGGTACCCGTGATGTTAGTCCAGGTTTTTCCTCCATCCGTAGATTTTAATCCTGCCGCTCCCAATACGTATACAGTGTTTTCTTGCTGAGGATCTGCAAATACTTCGATATAATACCAAGCCCTCGAAATCAATCTATGGTCTTTGCTCACCCTACTCCAATTTTCACCACCGTCGTTGGAAACAAACAAACCGCCTTGTTCTTTTTCTGTATCACTTTCAACAAGCGCATATACTTTATTGGAATTCGCTTTAGAGACTGAAATACCCATTTTACCTAACTCCTTGGGTAAGCCCTCTTGAATTTTGAACCAGGTCTCTCCACCATCAGTACTTTTATACAAGCCACTTCCCTTTCCACCACTTTGCACTGCCCATGGCAAACGACGATGATCCCACATAGCAGCATATAATATTCTGGGATTGTTGGGATCCATGTTTAAATCAGAACAACCAGAATTCTCATCAACATACAAAACATTTTTCCAGGTCTTACCGCCATCTTCACTTTTATATATACCCCTTTCTTTAGAAGGTCCATTCAAAGCACCTTGTGCAGCAACATATACCACCTCAGGATTTGTTGGATGAATAACTACATTAGCAATATGCCGAGTCATTTCCAAACCCAAATGATGCCATGTTTTTCCTGCATCATTTGAGCGGTATACACCATCACCATAGGAAGTCATTACACCTCTTGGCGCATGTTCACCCATCCCAACATACACTACATTGGGATCAGATTCCGCAACAGCAACTGCGCCGACTGAACCTGTTTTAAAATAACCATCAGAAATATTAAACCAGGTTTGGCCTGCATCTTCAGTTTTCCAAACACCACCACCAGTTATACCCATATAATAGGTAAGCGTATTTCCTTTCACACCTGTAGCAGATACTGAACGACCCCCTCTGCTGTGTCCAAGATTTCTCCAGAAAACTGGTTTGAGATAATTTTCCAAATCAATGTTTGGCGAAGGAGCAACAGCAACAACCTTTGTTGCTTTTTTTTGCGCATCTGCAGTTGCTGAAAAAATACATGTTGCTATTAAAACAGCTGTACCAATTTTTTGTAAACGCATAATTTTTATTTTGTCTTGTTGATATAGTCGATTAATCCTTTGAAATAAGTTTCCTGATCGTCGTACATAGCCATATGACTTCCTTTCTCGCAATAGAGGTAATTGCCATTTTTAAATTGAGTAGACATCCATTTCATGTGTTCAGGATCCATGGTATCATGTTGTGCACCAATCACCAATGTAGGTGTTTGAATAGTTGACAACTGTTTGCTCACATCCCAATTTTCTAATCTTCCCGAAATACCAAACTCACTCGGTCCCTGCATAGTGACGTACAATGATTTATTCAACTTGGCGAATGCCCTATTAACAGGATCAGGCCATTGGGCTGCTGGCAATCTCAAGATGTGCTTTTCATAAAAATTAGGGACTAACAAACCCATGTAATTCGGATTATCAAAATCTCCTCTTTTTTCCATGGCCATTACTGAATCCAAAACAACAGGATCAAACTGTTTTGCTAAAACATTTTCTGCATATTTATCGTAATCCGGACAACTGGACATCATGTTAGAAACAATTAACCCCTTCAAATTAGCTTGGTATTTCAAGGCATATTGCATCGCCAAAATTCCACCCCATGAATGACCCAATAAGTAAAAATTAGTATTATCCAGTTTGAGTGCTTTACGCACTTGCTCTACCTCTTCAACAAATCGATCTAAATCCCAATAGGCAGTATCATTTGGGTTATCAGAATTACCACAACCTAACTGATCATAATAGATAAACTCAATCCCTTCTTGAGGAAGAAAATTTTCAAAACATTGGAAGTATTCATGTGTACCTCCAGGACCACCATTGAGTAATAGAATCTTCACTTTAGGGTTATTCCCAATTCGCTTAGTCCATATATTAAATGATTTTCCCATGGTCTCAATGGGTATCATTTTTACATTTCCAGATTGAATACCTGGTTCGTGATTGGCAAAATAAGATGCACTTGACTCCATTTTTGCATTATTGCAATGGAATCCAAATACTACTAAAGCACCAATGATGAGCAACTTCTTCATGATTATTTTTTTCTAGGTAATTTTTCATCCCGTTGAGCAGTATTGTAAACAAATGCTGCAATGATAGTTGCCATCTGTTTCAAATCAGCCTCAATCAAATGATCGTATACATCCATATTGCTATGATGTGTTCGGGTATCATACTCAATTTCATCCTGAATGAATTGAAAACCAGGAAGACCTGCTGCATCAAAAGCTTGATGATCTGTCCCCCCTGTATTGCTTATCGTTACTGTAGAAGCACCTAAATCTTTAAAAGGTTCGAACCATTGGGTAAAGATGGAGCGACAAGCTTCATTGCCTTGTAAATAGATTCCTCTGATTTTACCGGTTCCATTATCAATATTGTAATAAGCAGAAAACTTATCATGAGCTGGTAATTTCTCTGCTCCTCTTACACCACCAAAAGTTTTGGCAACATAACCACGTGACCCCATCAGACCCTGTTCTTCTGCACTCCATAAGCCAATTCGAATGGTTCTTCTTGGTTGAACACCTAGTGTTTTTAAAATACGCATTGCCTCGAGCATCACAGCAGAACCAGAAGCATTGTCTGTTGCACCGGTACCAGCTTGCCAAGAATCTAAATGCGCACCAAGCATAACAATTTCATCTTTCAGGGATGGATCAGTTCCTGGAATTTCTGCAATAACATTATACCCTTTTAGATCATCAGTAAAGAATTTTGTTTTTACTTCAGTTTCCACTTTAACCGGCATTCCTGCTTTCAAAATTCTTTGAAGCGTATTGTAATCTTCTACGCCAATAGCCATATCCAAAAAATTTTCAGGGTCTGTTCCTTTGTATGCACCTCCACCCTGTGCAAATACTGTACCATCATGATTTCTCGTTGAAGAGGTCACCATTGCAACTGCACCTTCTTCTTTTGCCATGGTCTTTAACATGTTTAGCAAACGAGGATCAATGAATCCGGGACGAACAGGTGCTCTTTGTGCCTGCTCACGCATTCTTCTCATAGCTGCTGTATCTCTTACTGCAGGAGCAGCTGTAGCATTGGCCATTACTTGTAATTCTGCATCTGTATACCTCACTGCATCTGCTTTAAAGCTGTGCAAATAATTCAATTCTACTGCTGGTATGATCACTTTCCCTTTTAATTTTCCTTTGTACGATGATAATGAAATCGAATCTTTCAAATCGACTAAAATCATCTCTGCTGATTTCAAACCCCTGGTGCCGCTAGTCCATGTTTTAGGATAAAGCATCATTGGTTTATAATAGGGAGAAGTCATAGCGAAATAAATCTTTTCTAATTCCCATCCTTTTCCAAATTCACCCCAAGGATCTAATTGTGCATTTTGTACACCCCATTCAGTAAGCTTAGTTTTTGCATAGTTAGCAGCTCTTGTATAACCAGGTGAATTGGCTAAACGATTTCCATTCAAATCTGTCAAATGCAAAGCAATATCCATGATCTGTGATTTCTGCAATCCTTCTTCTCGAATTTTTGCCATCATGGCAGCATCAATTTTCTCTTGTGCAAAAACTGATGTTGCAGACAAAACAACAGCGGTAATTAATAACCTTAAGGTATACATATTGAATATTTTGAATTAAGTAAATGAATATACAAAAAAGCTTATTTCTTTTGGGTCATAAGCAGTAGAATAGTCCCTGCAATTCCCATGATTACACCAGCCGCCATTAACCCAACACCCAAATCAAAATTGGTTTTGAACCAGACAAACATTTCCGGACTAATAAACCCTCCCAAACCACCTATTGAATTAACAAAAGCGATACCAGCTGCCGCAGCACTGCCGGAAAGTACCATTGTTGGCAGCGACCAGAATGTGGAAACTGCGCTCATCAAACCTATGGCTGCAATTGAAATCATTGATAGTACAAAAACAGCACTCGTATGATGTAGTCCACTTCCTATAAAACCAATCATACTGAGAAAACAGGCTGCAGCAACATATTGCCTGTATTTTCCACTTTGGTCGGCTTTCCTTCCAAAAAGAACCATACCTATAGCTGCTGCTAACCATGGAATTGCAGCAAGAAATCCTATTTCCAATTTATCCTTTGTGATGTTGTTTTCTATGATTTGCGGCAACCAGAATGAAATACCATATAGTCCGATTGCAATACAGAAATAGGCTGAAGCAAAAAGCCAAACTTTACCCGACTTAAATGCATCTAAAAAATGTCCATTTCCTACCCCCTCTGATTTTTTTTCTTCTTCATCTACAAGTAAATCTTGCCTTATGATTGCTTTCTCATCTTCAGTTAGCCATTTTGCTTGATCTGGTTTGTTGGTCAATAGAAAAGGTATAACCAACCCCAGTAAAATACTAGGTCCGGCCTCAATCACAAACAACCACTGCCAGGGTTTCAAATGATCGATTTCTTTTGTAGACTCCATGATAAATCCACTGATCGGTGAACCAACAATACCTGCAAAATTTACTGCAACCATGAACAGAGCAAACATAGCTGCTCTTCTTTTTTTAGGAAACCAATAGGTAAGGTATAAAATGATGGCTGGGAAAAAACCAGCTTCAGCTACTCCCAATAAAAACCTTATCAAATAAAACATGGTTGCAGAAGAAGCAATTGCACATAAACCAGAAATAATACCCCATGTCAACATAATCCTGGTGATCCAAATTTTAGCACCAAATTTGTGCATCATTATATTACCGGGGACTTCAAACAAAAAATAGCCAATAAAGAAAATGCCAGAGGCCAATGCAAACACTTCGTCATTGAACCAGACTTCTTCTTTCATACCCAATTTGGCAAATCCAATATTTACACGATCGAGGTAAGCAAAAATATAGCCTAAAAAAAGTACAGGCATTATTCGCCAAGTAATTTTCTTGTATACAGCATCTTGTGTAGCAAATTTGTTGGTCATGGTTGACGTTTGGGTTAATGGCTTCAACAAGATAAGTCATGCTTGCGATAATTACATTACCGCAAGAAACATGTGAACAACTCAAGTAATAGCGGTGAATCAATCACAAAATCGTGCAATTTCATGCAACATATATAAAAGATGAAACCCATTTTACTGATCATTGCACCTAAAGATTTTCGAGATGAAGAACTTTTTGTCACCCAGAGCGAACTGGAAAAAGCTGGCTTTCATACAACCATTGCCAGTAGTATCAAAGGAGAATGCATAGGAAGTAAGGGAGGTAAAGCGATCTCGACTTTTTTGCTTGATCAAATCAATATTAATGATTATGCCACAATCGTCTATATTGGCGGCATGGGGAGTCGTGTTTACTTTGAAGACCCCAAAGCTATTGCACTGGCGAAAGAGATGTATGCATCAGGAGGACCAGTTGCCGCTATCTGTATAGCACCTGTCATTCTAGCAAAGGCAGGTCTATTGCATCATAAAAAAGCAACTGTTTTCAGTAGTGAGATTGAGACTATTGAAGCACACGGCGCTTACTACACAGGCATGGATGTAACTGTAGACGGTAATATTATTACTGCTTATGGTCCACAAAGTGCACTGAGGTTTGCCAAAAGAATTGCAGAAAAATTAGGACAAAAACAATTGCATTAACCCGCTGTATTGCTACATTTAGCAAATAAAACAGTAGAAAATGCATTTTTTTGATTCTCAAATATTTGAAAATAAAAACTATCAAGAGGAAAGATTTCAAATTGGAGAATATGAAAATTGCATATTTAATAGTTGTGATTTTACTCAAGCAAATTTTTCAGGATCCGTCTTTATAGATTGTGCTTTCTCAAACTGCAATTTTAGTTTAGCCAACATCAACAATACTGTTTTCAGGACCGTTAAATTTTCTGAATCAAAGCTAGTAGGACTGCATTTTCAAACTGCGAATCAAATTGGACTAGATTTTTCATTTGATCATTGTATACTTGACCAATCTTCATTTTTCAAGTGTAAAATTGTCAATACCCACTTCTCTCATACTTCACTCAAACATGTTGATTTTTCAAATACTGATTTGACAGGCGCAATATTTAATCAATGTGATTTAACAGAAGCAGTTTTTGACCAAACCAATCTTGAAAAAGTAAATTTTAATACCGCATTTAATTATAGTTTAGACCTGGATAAAAATAAAGTAAAAGGCTCGAAGCATTCAACACATCAAGTAAGTCGACTACTTGAAAAATATAAAATCATTATTGAATGAAAGCAAACATTATGTACTAATCTACTTAGGGTTTGAATCAAAATACCGATACTTTAAATAACTTTTTGTGCTTCATTATCAATTTTATAAAATTTAATTTTCTAAATATAACTTTGAAATATAAATCTCTACTATGAATAAAATATTTGTATTTATCCTAATCTTGAGCTCAGTGGCTTGCAAAAAAAATAATGAGATTCCCGAAACAAATATTGAGAAATTCAATAACCCTATGTCGAATGGTATTGATAGTGCAATTCATGCAGCATACCTAAAGCATAAAGATTCAGTAAATACTATTGGTATGAGTATTGGATTGTATAAAGGTGGAAAAATTTATTATTATGGGTACGGAGAAACTGTCAAGGGAAACAACACACCACCAAATGAAAAAACTTTTTTTGAAATTGGCTCAATAACAAAGACCTATACAGCCATTGCCACCCATTTGATGTTGCTTGAAAAAAAACAAACTATAAATCAAACAATTCGAGAATTACTCCCTGATTCAATTCCCGTTTTACAAAAAGAGGGAGTAGAAGTAACCTTTAAACATTTACTTAATCATACATCTGGAATACCTAATTTCCCAGGAAATTTTGACATTTTTAATACTGCGGAAGAATTAGCAGAATCTATTAAAATCTATGACAAGAACAAGTTATTTAGTTATCTAAAACAAAATCCGGTTTCATTTAAACCCGGAGAGTTCTTTGATTATTCAAATACAACTTATGGGTTAATGGGCGTATTACTAGAAGAACATTATAAGAAAAGTTATTCAAAAATATTGCAAGAAAAAATCTTTACTCCTTTAAGTTTATCAGAAACTAAAACATTAATTGAACAAACCGACTTAACCAGATGGAGCAAAGGATATGAAGATGGAGAACCAGTGTCTTACTTAAATGACTGGAGTGTCTTAGCAGGCTCAGGTGTATTAAAATCAACCCTACATGATGTTTTAAAATATGGTATTGGAAACTTAATGCCGCCGTCTGGCCTTTTAGGTGAAGCAATAAAACAATCTCATCAGGTTAGCTATTTACCATTTAGTGATGCAGGAAGATTTAAAATTAACAGTAGACTGGGATGGTTTCAATATATTAATAATGAAGTACCAAATAGTAGATTTATTTTTCACAATGGGTCAACAGGCGGGTTCAATTCTGAATTGTTTATCAGCACTGAAACCAACTCAGTATTGGTGATATTATTTAATACCAGATATACTGGCTCAGATAGACAAGGCTTTATAAGAGATTTGCATAAAATAATGTTACAATAAAGATTAATTTTTCCAGAACTACTTCAGGTATTCATCTACTAAGAGTTCCATCGTCATGTATAATGGAATTAAATTATTATTGATTAATGAATTTTTATTGTCCGTCAAATCCCAAAATGGCAAATAACCTAGAATAGATACATCAGTCGACTTATTATAAATAACGAAACAAAGATTTCCTGCTCTGGCACCGCTATGACCAACACCTAGATTACCAATATTTTCAGTACCAAACGTGTATTCACTATTGCTGTAGTCAGGTGTGAATGGATTATAAAGTTTTTGAATGGTACTTAATGACAAAATACCATTACCCTTAATATTGTTTCTAAACCAATCATGAACTGCTTTTATTGTCCCTTGACCATTACCTTGTCCAATTAAGATTGTTGGATTATATGTAGTTATACTTAAGGTATCACTTCTCCCATTGTAAATCATTCCGTTTACTCCGGGAAAAGGAATTGTATTATCAATTGCTTTATCCGGGAACCTAATAAAATTTTTTGAAGAGGGCACTACAGGTAGAATTACTTCTTGCATATAATCTGAAAATGATCTGGCAAATTTTACCTTTTGACTATATACTCTTGAAACAATTGTGGCCAACATGCTATACCCAACATTAGAATATGAATAGCCTGCTCCAGGTGTAAAATAACTTAAGTTACGCGACTTATTGATCAACGTAAAATCTTCTGTAGTGAATGTATGATTGGGATTCAAAGACAACATAAAGTCAGTATACTTCTCTCCTAAAACGGGATCTACTTCATTATCTGAATCATAAACTCCTGCAGTATGTGACATCAACTGCTTGATCGTAATTTGTTTTTTGAATGGAATATCCCAATCAGCTGTATTTGGCACATAAGGAATAACTGTTCCGGGAATTAATGAAGTAATGGTATCATTGATATTTAACCATCCATCTTCTTCCATATTTAGAATAGCAACTGAAGTAAAGTGCTTAGTAAATGAAGCAAATCTAAACCAGTGCGACTGAGTAATTTTCTTACTTGAATCTGAAGAAGAGGAAACGAAAAAATTCCCTTTCGGACCATCTATGTATAAATGAATACCCGGAATTGAAAAACCCACTAACTCATTAATCTCCAAGCGCATACTATCGGCAACTTTTTGCAATTTTGCCTCAAGCTGTTGATTCTCAGGGAAACTATTTTCTTTTTTGCAAGATGTAATAATTATTAAAATGCTAAATAAAGCAACAATCCGCCTATTCATTCTAAATAATTTTGTTAGGATAATTAAGAAATTTAGATGTATCTGGTACGGCTCGATTCATCTCAACTCTAATTTAATAACAAAGCATAAAAAAAAGAGCACCAATTTCTTGATGCTCTTCGTCGGGAAGACAGGATTCGAACCTGCGACCCCCTGGTCCCAAACCAGGTGCGCTACCGGCCTGCGCTACTTCCCGAACTTATATTTTTCCAGGTGCGTTACTCCCGCAACTGCGGGACTACTTCCTGAATTATTTTTAACTGCGGTGGGGGCGGGATTCGAACCCGCGGTACAGAGTTACCCGTACGGCAGTTTAGCAAACTACTGATTTCAGCCACTCATCCACCCCACCGTCTGAAACCTATTGTTTCAGGGACGGCAAAATTACTAAAGAACATGCAATCCCCAAAAGATTTATGCAACTAATGTTGAATAAGGTTACATGGCAGCCAACTGCACCTTCTGCTGAAGCTCCATCACACTCTCACGGAACATGTTGTCCGTATCCATCAGGTCTTTTACGGTCTGACAAGAGTGAATTACTGTGGTATGATCTCTTCCTCCAAAATGCTCTCCAATGGTCTTGAGTGAATTCTTTGTGAAGATTTTTGCCAAATACATAGTTATTTGACGGGCTTGTACAATTTCACGCTTTCTTGTCTTCTGCAACAGCCTATCATATGGGAGGTCAAAGAACTCACAAACCATCTTCTGAATGGTATCAATAGTGATTTCCTTTGATGAAGTCTTGATGAAATTACGCAATACCTTCTTCGCCAAATCAAGGTCAATCTCTCGCTTGTTTAATGAAGATTGTGCAAGCAATGAAATCAATGCACCTTCCAGCTCTCTAACATTATTCTGTATGTTATAGGCAATGTACTTCACTACATCCTTCGGAAGGTCAAGTCCATTATTCTTCATTTTCTTTTCCAGAATTTCAATTCTGGTTTCATAATCAGGAACCTGCAAATCTGCACTTAAGCCCCATCTGAACCTGCTCAACAAACGCTCTTGTAAACCTTCCAAATCTTTTGGAGGCTTATCAGAACTCAAAATCAATTGCTTTCCAGATTGGTGCAAATGGTTGAATATTGCAAAAAATGCATCCTGTGTTTTTTCAGCCCTGTTGAAGAACTGCACATCATCTAGGATCAAAACATCAATCAATTGGTAAAAATGGATGAAGTCGTTTATGGCATTGTTTCTGCTGTGGTCCTGGAACTGGTTGATGAATTTCTCAGAGCTTACATACAAAACAACTTTGTTTGGATGAAGTCTTTTCACTTCATTTCCGATTGCCTGAACCAAATGTGTTTTTCCTAAACCCACACCACCGTATACAACCAATGGATTGAAAGAGGTACCACCTGGCTTTTCAGCAACAGTCTTACCTGCCCTGCGTGCCACTCGGTTACAATCCCCTTCCACAAAAGCATCGAAAGTGTAAATAGGATTGAGCTGTGAATCGATCTGCATTTTCTTCAGACCTGGTATCACAAATGGATTTTTCACATGGTTATTGATAACCAAAGGAAAATCCATTTCATTATTAGAATAGCTCTTGAAAGTTTGTCCGCTTACATCCATGGTTAGTGGCTTCGATTTTCCATTTCCACTATCCACCATGATCCTATATTCTAATCTTGCATCTTTACCCAACTCACGCTTTAAAGTTTTTGCTAGTAAGTTGATGTAATGCTCCTCAATATATTCGTAAAAGAATTGACTTGGAACTTGAATGGTCAAGACATTGTCTTTAAGTCCAACCGGCTTAATCGGCTCGAACCAAGTTTTGAAGTGTTGCCACTCCACAATATCTTTTATGATAGCCAAACAATTATTCCAAATTTTCTCAAAAGGTTTCTCCATTAGTCCGGGTCAGTTTTAGGCGTTGATTTTTAGAGTTTCATAGTGATAAGATCGATCCCAATTCACAACAATGCACATAGTTTGACCACGTTCTTCAATAACACTTGCCACCCAGTCTGTATATCTTGTTGATTACTTAAGAGTCGACTTTATCTCCGACATATTTTCCTTTCACTTATCCACATCTCACCTTGCCTGTAAAAACGTGTCGGATGGCGAATATAAATTCAGTTTACAAATAAAAAAATTTTTTATTCTACAATATTTTTCACTACCAAATTTGAGGGTGTTTTGTCTAATTTTTGGG
>CAZDTN010000027.1:0-18578 GCA_964508355.1 uncultured Sphingobacterium sp. | reverse complement strand
GAATGAAATGAAAAAAGGAAATATCTAAGATGAGACCTATTCATGCTGGTATACTGAATCTATTGGGATTTGCATTGGTGATTGCTGTCAATGCGCTTGCAAATATTTTGCCAATCAATGGCTATAATACTGGACAAGTATCTGCATTTTATCCCAATTATTTTGTCCCAGCTGGCTTTACATTTGGTATTTGGGGTATTATTTATTTGCTGTTGATGGGGTATGTCATTTGTAGTCTTTTGTCGCCTCTGTCTTCATTCCCATTACGGGCTAGAAAATTAATTACCAAAACCACTCCTTATTTTTTAGTAACCTGTTTTCTAAATGCAGGATGGATAATAGCTTGGCACTATCTATACTTAGGATTATCATTAATCATTATGTTGGCTTTCTTGTTTACCTTAATCAAGATGTTTCTTGCCATCAGTAAGGACAAATTTGAACTGCGTCCTTTTTACCGCTTTTGGATCTATCATCCTTTTGTAGTTTACCTGGGCTGGATTTCTGTAGCAACGATTGCCAATTTCACCGCTTTGTTTGTGGGTATTGGCTGGCAAGGTGAGCCCTTTGCGCCCAGTTTATGGAGCATACTGCTGATGGGGGTTGCATTAATTTTAGGTATTGTGCTAGTGGGACTAAAAAAAGAACCGGCCTATGGATTTGTTTTGGCATGGGCTTTTTATGGTATTTATGGCGGACAACTCAAAGATTCCGCCCCAGTAGGTTATACAGCAGCTGTTGCCTCATCTTTTATCCTAGCCTTATCAATTACTATCTTGATAAAATCGAAGAAAGCCTTGAGATAGGAAGCTGATTCTGTAACTTCGCAGCATGAACATTAGCCAACTTTGTATTCAGGTATTTCATCAGTGTGTGAAAGATTACCACGTTCATAACCACGTTGATCATCCTATTCAAAATCCTTATGCTTCAGATAGTTTTGAATACCTTCTCTATTTGAAAAACCATATTGATACCGTTCAATGGCATTTGGAAGATATTGTAAGAGATCCAAACATCGATCCGATTGAAGGTATTGCCTTGAAAAGAAGAATTGATAAGTCGAATCAAGAACGAACTGATTTAGTCGAAAAAATTGATGATTATTTTCTGCATCAATTTAAAGAAGTAAACACCCAGACTAATGCGACTGTCAATACAGAAAGTCCCGCTTGGGCCATTGATCGTTTATCAATACTTGAATTAAAAATCTGGCATATGCAAGAGGAAGTGCATAGGCAAGAGGCAACAGAGGAGCACAGGTTGAAATGCACTAACAAACTTAATGTTTTGCTTGAGCAGCAAGTGGATCTTTCTACATCAATTGATGAATTGCTAACGGACATTGAGTCGGGTAATAAGAAAATGAAGGTATACCGTCAGATGAAAATGTACAACGATCCTTCTTTGAATCCGGTATTGTATCAACTTGCTCAAAAGTAAACATGGTTTCCTCCATAAAAAGAATTTTAGTCATTCGGTTTTCTGCATTAGGAGATGTTGTAATGACTGTACCTGTTGTGAAGACATTTCTATCTGCTCATCCACAGGCAGAAGTCATAATGTTGTCTGACCAGAAATTGGCAGATTTGTTTATTGGCATTGATCGATTGATTTTTGTAGGTGCCGATTTAAAAAGTAAGCACAAAGGCGTATTGGGGATATATCGGTTGTATCAGCAATTGAAAAAAAAATATGAATTTGACTTTGTTGCAGATTTACATGGAGTCATTCGTTCTCATCTATTGCGGATATTGTTTAAGTTGAATAAAAAAACTACAGCTGTAATTGATAAAGGACGTTTTGAAAAATTTGCATTAGTTAGAAAGGAAAATAAAATATATAGACCATTAAAGCACAGTACTCAAAGATATGTTGATGTGTTTCGGGCGCTAGGTTTCAAAGGATTTAGCAAACATGATCCTCTTCAGGTAGTGGATAATCAAATAAAGTCGATAAAAGTACAAAAGCAAGAAAAAGTTCATATAGGCTTTGCTCCATTTGCCAAGCATATTACAAAAATGTATTCACTTGATCGATTTATCGATGTGATGCGTCACTTCGATCAAGAAAAATATGCCTTGCATTTTTTTGGAGGGGGTCCTGTTGAAATGGCATTTATCAAAGAATGGGAAAGAGCATTCAAACATGCAGTAGTTCATAATCATTCAATAGGTTTAGCAGATGAACTAAAGTTAATGTCTACCATGCATGTAATGGTTACAATGGACTCAGCCAATATGCATTTGGCAAGTTTAGTAAATGTCCCAGTTGTTTCTATATGGGGGCCAACGCATCCTCATGCCGGATTTTATGGTTTAGGGCAGGATCCAACAAATGCGATCCAACTGAGTCTTGCATGTCGCCCTTGTTCTGTTTTTGGCAATAAAAAATGCTGGAGAGGAGATCATGCTTGTATGCAAGAGATAAGTCCCAAAACAATTATTGAGAAAATTGAAAATTTAGTTATTTAAATTTTACCAAGTACTTTTTCAGTTAATTCCATCTGTTCTGGGTGGATGAAATATTCAAAGCTTCGCTTATCGAATTCTGATCTTTGTTTTTCAATCACATTAAACTTGCTATCGGATACAATTTCAAGCTTGTCGTTAATGGCACCAATCAAATCACTTCTCAATCTTTTTTGAACTTCTGGTGTACGCTGTGATGCTCCAATTACTTTATTTATTTCATCAATAGTTGTTAATCGCTCGTCTAATGAATGATTGTAAATAAATTCTAATAGTAATTTTTCTCTCTCATTGAGCAATTCCATCAATTTGCCAGATCGGAAGGTGACCTGAGTTTCTCTTTTATTATTTTCAGGAATAATAGTTTCTTGAATACCTCCGATAATGGCGACAGGTTGTGATGCTCCCTTTTTACTTCTTTTTACCAGTAATACTACACAAAAAATACTGAGAAGTATGAGTAATCCTATCATCATTTCTCTTTCGCCAAGGAGAGGAGCCGGTTCGTTGGGGGTGTAAAATGGCTTATTTTCTTCAATTAAGTCTGCTTTAGTTATTGTAATAGAATCGATATAATTATCCAAGCCCCCAAGAAACAAGGTTGAATCAATGCAAAAAGAAAAGGCTAATTCATTTGGTTTTGAAGATGTTCCAAGTGCTGTGATTATTTTACTTTTTAGGGATTTGCTTAAGTGATAAATTTTATTATTTTTTAAATCAATAATTCTATTGAAATTGACGAGTATTCCAAATGGTGTTTGTGCAAAAGGAATTGGTTGTTCCTCAGTAATTTTTCCAAGATTTTGCCATATGCCAGTTTGAATATCTAGTTTCCATAATTGGTGCTCTAGATCTTCTACAAAGTTTTCTTTTAAATGAAGATCTTGATAACGCGGTAACGACTCCACATATAAATACCTGTTCGAAGTATCAAATGCATGAAAAAGTCTACTTATAGAAACCCATAGTATCGTTTTGGATAAATTAGCAGCATCCCATTCTCTACTTTGCGTATTAAAAACGCGAAGAGTTCCATTTAAATTAAAAAAACCTTCCCCTCCGAAGGAGTAAAAGGTAGTGTCCATTGAAAAGAAAAGTGAATTGAAATTATACCCAATATAAAGGGTGCTATCAATTCTATTCCAATGATATGCCCCATCTTTTTCAGTTAATTGGTATAATCTGCCTGTACCTAATGGGTGTAGAAATAAGCCCTTATCATTTTTAACCAACTCTTGCCCAGAGTATTTAAAATTTTTTGGTAGGTCAGGCAATTCAATCACATTGTTCTCTTTGTAGGAGAAAACAATTACTGAACTAGGTGCATGGTATAATTTATTTATAATCGGAGCAATGCCATTGGATTGACCGACCCCAGAAATAACATAGCATGAAAACAAAATGAGAAGATATGTGCGCATGGATATGTGCAATATCTATACTAGGTGAGAGACCAAAATGTGAAAAACACCCGTTTTATGTGGGTATTTAAACAATTTAGTAAATCACTAATATGTATTATAATGGATATCAATATTATAAATTAGTTCATCACGAATAAATTAGGTAACCAATAAGGCGACTAAAAAATTAACAGAACTACCTTATGCTATAGTTTTTCTCTCGAAATTCGTTTTAAGCGTTATTTCTATTTTGTTCTTTTATTTCTTTTCTCTCAATGAAAATGGTTTCTGAAAAATCATTTCTAACCATTCAGTCGTTGTCAACCTCTATCTAAACACTTTCCAAGCGCCTTAACCCATATATTTATTTGTGGGTTAGGGCTGTTATAATTTTTATATCTCTCTTTTGGGTTATTTCCGATATTGGGAAAATTTAGGCTTTGAATTTTAAAAACACCAGCTAAGGAGTTTAAATTGTAAGAACTTAGAATAGTTCTCGCTAATTTTGTAACATAATTCAAGTTTATGATTAAGACTGGCAACATTACAGTGAGTATTTATACAGAGATGACACCTAATCCTGAAACGATGAAGTTTGTCGCCAATAAACTGCTTTATCCTGGTAAAAGTGTTGATTTTCAAGATGTTGAATCTGCAAAGCCATCTCCTTTAGCATTGGAACTGTTCAGTTTCCCTTTTGTAAAGAGCGTTTTCATTGCTAGTAATTTTGTAACCCTAACCAAAACGCCTGATACTGATTGGGAGGATGTAAAACCATCTATTCGCCAATTTTTAAAGGATTATTTAGAAGATGGTAAGGTAATTGTAAATGAAGATGAGTTGCCGGCTACAAAGGCAAATGATGGCAACATTATTTTGTCAGAAGATGGGGACGTTGTTAAGCGTATTAAGGAATTGCTTGAAAATTATGTAAAGCCAGCCGTTGAAATGGATGGTGGAGCTATTCAATTTAAGAAGTTTGAGGATGGCGTAGTCACTTTAATGCTGCAAGGTAGTTGCAGCGGTTGTCCATCATCTATGATAACCTTAAAATCAGGTATTGAAGGTATGATGAAGCGAATGATACCGGAAGTTACTGAAGTGGTTGCCGAGGCTGAATAACCCCATTTTGACATAAAAAGTCAATATTTGGCTCAATTTTACATGATCGGTCCACTCATTTTAGGCAATCTAGATTTTACTTAGGACTTTTGCGGTATGGTTTTGATCAAATACCTTGAATGGACAGCCATCCTTTCAGGAATTGCATCGGTCTGGTTTTCAAAAAAAGAGCGCATCTGGGTTTATCCCACTGGTCTGATTGGCACAATACTCTATATTTATTTGAGTTACAAGGGCGACCTCTATGGTGAGGCTGCGGTCAATTTTTACTATACCGTCATGAGCTTTTATGGGTGGTGGAACTGGCAGAGAAAAGATCAGTACAAAAAGAAAATCGTCAAGATTAAATTCTCAACGCCAAGAGAATGGGTTGAGCAAATTCTATTTTTCCTTCTACTTTTTGCCATAATTTATTTTGCGCTTATTTATATTAAAAATGCTTTTGCTCCTGATGCAATTCCCTGGGCCGATGCTTTTGCATCAGCATCTGCATTGACAGGCATGTGGTTAATGACAAGGAAAAAGGTAGAGAGCTGGATTTGGTGGATGATAACCAATATTGCTTCCATGCCGTTATATTATGTAAAAGGTTTTGCACCAACTTCACTTTACTATTTTATTTTGTTGGTGCTAGCCATCTTTGGTTTTCAGGAATGGAAAAAAAAGGCAAATGCATAAATGGACTACATCAGATGTAATTAAAATTGTAGCAATTGGACCGGAATCTACAGGGAAGAGCACACTCTGTTCAACTTTGGCTGAACAATACTCAACTAATTGGTGTCGTGAATACGCTCGCGAGTATTTGTTGCTGCATGGAACCATCTATACTTTTGATGATTTACTTACTATTGCTGAAGGGCAGCTTCGTCTAGAGGATGAAGCTACACAAGCATGTTTACAGCACCATCTTACCCAAAAGAAAGAAGGTCGACCAGTTTTGTTTATCGACACTGATATGTATGTGATGAAAGTGTGGTGTGAATTTGTATTTGGTAAATGTCATCCTAAAATTCTTAACACGATTGTTGAAAGAAAGTATGATGCTTATTTGTTGTGTAAGCCAGATTTACCTTGGGTTAAAGATGAGTTAAGAGAATATCCTGATTTGGAAACCCGAGAAACTCTTTATCATCATTATAGAGATTTGTTGATCAATCAGTCCACACCATGGTTTGAGGTGCTTGGGAGTGATGCTAAACGTTTTGATTCTACCAAGCAATGGTTAAATGGCCTGATCAACCAATAAAGCATGGGCAAACTCAGTTCTATACGAGTACAGTTTTATTGCTTGTGGTTATTTGCAGCATTGATTCAGGCAAACGGGACTGAGCTCTTTGATGATGAGGCTTATTACTGGACCTATTCCAAATTTTTAGATTGGGGATATTTTGATCATCCTCCAATGATTGCATTGATGATTAAGGCAGGGTCCTTACTTTTTTCTGGTGAACTAGGTGTTCGGTTGATTGCTGTCTTTATGGGTACAGCTACAATTTATCTTATTGAAAGATTAACACGACCAGAGGACCTGAAACTGTTTTATGCAATCGTACTTCAAATTGCTATTTTACAAATTGGAAACACAATTGCAGCGCCTGACATTCCTTTATTTTTTTTTACAGCACTTTTCTTTTTGTTATACAAGTCCTTTACTGAAAAGGCCAATTGGAGGAATAGTGTTGGTCTCGCAATTATCACTGCCATGTTACTCTATAGTAAATACCATGGTCTCTTGATAATTATAGCTACACTATTGAGCAATTGGAAATTGCTTTTTAAGCCTATGACATGGTTAGTTATAGCGGTTTCTGTACTACTATACATGCCTCATGTAATATGGCAACTCGAACATGGATTGCCGTCATTGTATTATCATTTATTTGAAAGACTCTCTCCTCCATATTCAATTACATTTACAACCGACTATTTGTTGGGGCAATTGCTTTTTGCTGGACCATTCATTGGGGCACTGATAATTTGGGGTGCAATAAATCATAAGGTGGTTGATGAATCACAAAAAGCAATGAAATGGTCATTGGGATTTGTGTATATCTTATTCTTATTTTCTTCATTTAAAACCAGAACAGAGGCAAATTGGACAGTTCCTTTATTAGTGCCCTTAATTGTTTTGGGATATCAATCTATAGTAAAAAAAGAAAAACTCAAGCTATGGGTTTATCGACTACTCCCTATTTCAATGATTTTAATATTAGCTGTGAGGGTGTACATGATTTTAGATATTCCGTTGATAAATGATTTACCCAAAGATGAATTTCACTATAATAAGGAATGGACAAATGCTGTTAAACAAAAAGCAAATGGGCTACCAGTTGTGTTTACGAATTCTTATCAACGTGCGTCTAAATATTGGTTTTATACTGGTGATACAGCCTTTTCCTTAAACACCCATTTGTTTAGGAGAAGTAACTATAATCTCTGGCCTCTGGAAATGCAGTTACAAAATAAAAATGTATTTATTGTTGGGTCTAAAGGAACTGCTGGGTTTAAGCAGGATTTATTGTCAGCGAATAAAGTTTTCTCAACAGACACTATACAAAACTATACATCTTATTCACAAATCATACTTTCACAATCAACCGTATCATTTGATCAAACTAATCGTACTTTTTCAGCAACACTTACAGTAGGAGCTCCATCTGCAACTATCTTGGACTACGCTTTTAGCCGACAGCCAGAAATTATCTTGATCGTATATCCTGGGAAAAAGCAACAACCAATACTGATTAATACAGGTAAGTATTTGATCAATATTAGAGAAACTTCAATTGAAGTAAACGTGCTGCTTCCTAATTTAAGTGGAAGTGATTATCAATATAGATGGGGCCTAAAGGGTAGTTTTGCTGAACCAAGTATAAATAGTCGAGTATATAAATTGATCAACGATTAGTATTAATTATTAGCTGAACATCAGGATCCGGTGCAAGAGCACTCATCTGTCGCATTACCCAAGGGTATCTTCTGCTAATATATTTTGATGTTGGTTTAACAGTAAAGCGGACTGGATTGGGTAATGATGATGCAATCATAGCTGCTTCTACTTTAGTAAGTTTTTTTGCACTGTGTTTGAAATATTTTTGTGATGCTGCTTCTATGCCAAAAATCCCTTTACCCATCTCAGCTTCGTTGAGGTAAACTTCAAGAATTCTTTTTTTACCCCAGATGAGTTCAATCATAAAAGTGAAGTAGACTTCCAGTCCTTTTCTGATCCAGCTTCTGCCCTGCCAAAGAAAGACATTTTTGGCGACCTGTTGAGAAATTGTAGAAGCACCTCTAACTCGTCCCGGCTTCTTTTGGTTATAGGCGAGGGCTTTTTTTATACTCTTGATATCAAATCCGTTGTGATCTGGAAACAATTGATCTTCTGCAGCTATGACAGCCAGTTTTGCATGAGTTGAAATTTCATCTAGGTCTACATGAGATCGTTTAAATCCATTTCCATTGATAATACTATTTATCTGTGTAATGGTTATGGGAACGTCTACAAACCTGAGTAAAATAATATACAACAGATGAGTGATGAAAATACCAATAACCAATCGCTTGATGAATCGCAGCAAGGGAAATTATTTTATGGGTATATATTGCAGGTAATGTTTTTTACCCAGCTTTACTGTATTCTTATGTATTCTGTTAAGTGCAATTCCGCTGGCTGTTATTCCTCCTGCAACTGCAAGTTGTCCGGGTATAATTGGCTGATCAAGTATTGGCGCATTCACAACATGCAGAATTGCATAGGATATACCTGCAATCATAAAGAGGTATCCATTTTTAATAAAACCAAATCCAGTTTTTGGCTTTATGATTTCTCTGATTTCCGAAATATGGTAACGTGATAGACTAATCGAAACCGTATCCCAGAAACTTGTCCCCCACATTGTATAAGCAGCTCTTGAATCATATGTATGAATAAAGATGCTATCTCTTTCAATTTTTTTGATATTTCCTTCAACTTCATTTCCAGCAATACTGATGAAATGGATTTGAGATCCGGCAATATAGGTTTTGAGTGTTTTGTTTTCTCCTTTTTTTAATACAACCATATCAGATCCTTGCGCAACCAGGGTTGTACTTCCTGACAGCATTAATATCAATACTCCTAAAAAGGCGATAGTTATTTTCATTTTTTATTGGTTGAGGAATTTGATACCATATATTATTGCAAGTCCAAATCCTATCAATATAGTACCTGATATTTTATTAATGATATTGATATTATGTGGTGTTAAGCTATGACGCACTTTTGCTGCTAAAACGACTTTTAAAATATCCGCAATAATATTTACGCCTAAGCATACACTAAAAATAACAAATCTTTCTGTAGTTGTATTTGATGCAGCAAAGGCAGTTGCATTTATTAGCCAGAAAAGCATCACACTTGGGTTTAGTGTGTTAATGAGAAAACCCGACATGAAAGCTTTGGTAAAGGCTTTTTTGCCAAACTGCACCAGCACCACATTTTTATCCTCGCCAAAGTATACTTTTTTAAAGAAGAGGTAATAGATGCCCATTGAAATAACAAATGCAGCACCAATATAAGCGATTGTTGATTTAAAGGCCAGTGCACTAACCACCAAATTGGAAAACATATTGCTGATGATGACCAGTAAAATATCACTGAACCAAACGCCAGCTACAAAACTGAACCCCCCTTTTTGTCCGTTGTTCAGGCTTTGTTTCAGGATTGTAAAAATAACTGGGCCAACAGATATGGCAAGAATCATTCCCAATCCAAAACCCTTGATCACTGATTCTATCATGGCCACACTTTAATGTTTTCTTGCTTTAAGAAATTCCTTCCACTCGTCAAGTAGTTTGCCTTTTAATACTCTTGGAAACTTGTGTTGTCCACCTACTTTTCCTTTATGTTCAAGGAAATCAATAAACACATGCTCTGGCAGTACTTCAACAACAACATCTTTTAGTGCACTACATCTTTCCACTGCATAGTCGTCGTTGATTTCTTTCAACGTTTCATCAATATGTTGAGAAAGTAGCTTTTCATTTACAAGTTCATCGCAGCCAACATACCAATGGTGGCCAAAAAATCCATCAATAGGGAATCCAGCAACAGTAAATTCAGAAAAATTTAAATTCATTTTTTCAGCAGCAACCTGTATAGCTTTATTCATATTGTCTACACTAAGATGTTCGCCAACTAAACTAAGAAAGTGTTTTGTCCTTCCCGTAATAATAATTTCTGATCTTTCTTTATTTACAAACTTTATCGTATCTCCAATCAGGTAACGCCATGCACCCGCTGAGGTACTCATGAGTAATGCGTATTCTTTCCCTTCTTCAACCTCGTCAATATTAAGGGATTGAGGTTGATCAACTAAATCACCTGAGTTGGTAAAGTTTTGCTCATCAAATGGTACGAACTCAAAATAAATGTGTTCATTAAGAACCAATTTCATCCCTTCAGGGAATTGTCTGTCTTGGTAAGCTATAAATCCTTCAGATGCAAGGTAGGTTTCAATATAGGTTAGGGGCTTGCCTAAAAGCTTTTCAAAACCTTTTTTATAGGGTTCAAATGCAACGCCACCGTGACAGAAAAAAGCAAGGTTAGGCCATATGTCATGGATATGATTCAGGTTATAGCGTTTGATAACCATCTCCATGCACATTTGTATCCAAGCAGGTACACCAACAACAAAGCCTATATCCCAATTTGGCGCTTGTTCTACAATGGCTTCCAGTTTTTCATTCCAGTCCCTTGTTTTTGCAATTTTTTTGCCCGGTTTGTAAAATGGGCTAAACCAAAGTGGGGCTTTTTTGGCAGTTATTCCACTCAGGTCTCCAGCAAAATATCCAGGACCTTCTTGTAGCTCTGTACTTCCTCCCAGCATCAGGTAACCTTTGCCTACTGACTTCCAGGGGATGTTTTCATAAGTTCTGAGTGAAAGCAACTGTTTGATCATGATGATCTTATTGCCCTTCATCAATTCTTTTGTAATGGGTATGTATTTACTAGCAGCCTCTGAAGTGCCTGAACTTAAGGCATAATAATTGATTTTACCTGGCCAGCATACATCTGTTTTACCCTCTAAAGTCAGCTTCCACCATTGGTTATAAATGGTATTATAATCATGATGAGGAACAGTATTTTTAAATTCATGCTCGATATCAGTATGCCCCAATAGACGGCCAAATTGATAATGCTGGCCAAAAGTTGTTGGTACTGCCTTTTTTAATAATTTCTTTAGTACCCTACGCTGTTGATCCCCAGGGGTGCGTTGGGAAAGCCTAAGTGCATTGGCAATCGATTTTGGTATGGCGATATCTATCAATGGCATTACCTGCAAGTTAAGCCATTTGTATTTTTTGGTGATTCTTTTGTATTTTTAAAATCATAAAACTTCTATATGAACAGACGTGAAGCTTTAGAAAGAGTAGCATTGATTTTTGGCGGGACTGTGATTGGCGGGGCTGCATTTTTACAAGGATGTAAATCGACAGATAAAAGTGGATTCATTTTTAGTCTTACACCCGAACAAATTACCTTTTTGGATGAAGTTGCTGAAACAATTATTCCTGTAACAACAAGAAAAGTACTTGATGGAGATCAGTGGCAAGAAAAGGTTATCCCTGGTGCAAAAGCAGCAAAAGTGGGAGCATTCATGCAAATAATGGTAGCAGATTGTTACGAAGAAAAAGATCAGCAGATTTTCAGCGAGGGGCTTACAAAAATAGATGAAGCTTCGAAAGCTAAATACAGCAAAACTTTCATTGAAATAACAGCAGAAGAACGTACAGTTCTCTTTAATGAAATCAATAAAGAGCTGAAGGTCTATAACGATAAGAAAAAGGAAGGTGATGCTAATCACTACTTCGCTATGATGAAGCAACTGACCTTGTTGGGGTATTTCACTTCTGAAATTGGGGCTACTCAGGCATTGCGCTATGTCGCAATACCTGGCAAGTATGAGGGTTGTGTTCCTTATCAAAAAGGCGATAGAGCCTGGGCGTAGTCTATGAAAAAAATAGTCATCTTATTATTACTTCCTTGTTTTGTCTTTGCTCAATCAAAAGACGAAAAAAAGATTCTATCAATACTGGAAAGCCAAACACAGGCTTGGAACCGAGGCGATTTTGATGGATTTATGAAAGGGTATATTGAAAGCGATTCATTAATGTATATTGGGAAGTCGGGAGTAACGTATGGTTTCACCGCCACGCTCAACAACTACAAAAGAAATTATGCGGGTACTGATAAAATGGGGCAGTTGCGGTTTGATATTCTGCACTTAAAAAAACTAGGTAAAAGACGTTATTTAGTTGTTGGCAAATGGTTTCTTAAAAGAAACGCAGGAGATGTTGGCGGTCACTATACACTAACTTTTGAGAAGATAAATGGGCAATGGGTGATTATTGCAGACCACAGTAGTTAGGCTGGGCGGGCAATGCGTTAAAGATGATTTTTCCAAAGTTTCTTAAATAGCCTGAAAAGAAAAAAAGCACTAAGGGCTAACCATGTATAAAAAATGGCAGTACCTGTAGTGTGGGTGCCATCAAAAATGGCAAGCTCAAACCTCAATCCTGCAACAGCATTGATCATGAGCCAAGTGAGCGCTGCAAAAAGCGACCACATAATTCGTTGCATAAATTCTTTAACTACAGGATCCATATCATATAAACAAAATGATCTTGAATTGGTTCTGGAAAGGCAAATTAAGTTTTATAATCATCCCACAAACAGTTTGGCTAATTTTACAGTCATGCTGCTTCAAAAAGTAACAGATACCCTCAATTTTTTTTCAAAACTCAGCATTTCAAAATGTGGTAATGCCATTAAGGTATACACATCATTTTATATTAGTAAAGTATTAGGAAAGCCAATTGTGTGGGGTTTGCCTCTTGCGGTTGCTGTTGAGCCAACCACAGCTTGTAATTTAGGTTGTCCTGAATGTCCTAGTGGTTTGAAGTCTTTTACTCGACCAACAGGGAAAATTGAAGTTGAACAGTTTAAGCTTTATATTAATCAGCTTAGTAAGCATTTGATGTACCTGAGTTTCTATTTCCAAGGGGAGCCTTATTTGAATAAGGGATTTTTAGAGATGGTGTCTTATGCATCAGGACTTGGAATTTATACTGCAACGTCTACCAATGCTCACTTTTTGAATGATGATAATGCGAAAAAGACAATAGAAAGTGGGCTGGACAGGTTGATTATTTCAATAGATGGAGTTACTCAATCATCTTATGAGAAGTATAGAGTTCATGGTGAATTGAATAAAGTATTGGAAGGAACAAAAAGGATATTGGAGTGGCGTAAAAAATTAAACAGTAAAACGCCTTATGTTGTATTTCAGTTTTTGGTGGTGAGGCATAATGAAATGGAAATTAAGACCATCAGAAAAATGGCAAAAGAGATTGGCGTTGATGATCTGTGGGTAAAAACAGCACAAATCAATGATTACCGTGAGGACCCAAATCAACTGATACCCTTGAACCCATCCTTCAGTAGATACACTACCAAAACTAATGGTGATATAGTCCCTAAAAATAAAATGGCTAATCATTGCTGGAAGATGTGGCATAGCAATGTCATCACTTGGGATGGTAAAGTATTACCTTGTTGTTTTGATAAAGATGCACAATATGAAATGGGAAATCTTGGTAACAACAATATGAATAAAGTGTGGGAGGGCAAAAACTATCATGAATTTCGGAAAGAATTGATGAAGAGCAGAAAAAATATTGATATTTGCTCAAACTGTAGTGAAGGCTTAAATGTCTGGACTTAACTAGAAAATATGACCCAATTCAACAATAGAATCCGACAGGTAGTATTGCTTCTGGTAATCGGTTTTTTTGCATTTCTCATAATTAAGGAGCTGTATGTTTTTTTACCCGGCTTGATGGGGGCGCTTACTTTTTATATTCTAGGTAGGGAACGATATTTTAATCTAACTGAAAAAAGAAGGTGGAAGCCTTCATTGACTGCACTATCTTTCATTTTAATTTTCCTTTTACTCATTGCAGCACCCCTCTATTATACAGTAGTGTTGGTGTCTCCCAAAATAACAGCAGTATTTTCCCATGCAGATGAATTAAAAGTGGGTGTTCAAGCACTTTCAGACAAAGTGAAACAGCTTACAGGAGAGGAATTGTTGTCGGAAAAAAATATCATGACATTAGAGTCAAACCTCACCAATTTCATTCCTACTTTTCTAAACAGTTCAGCTACTATTTTAGGAAACATGCTCGTTATGTTCTTTGTGCTCTTTTTCATGTTTACAGGTGGAAGGGCAATGGAAGAAACAATAAAACAATTTATACCGTTACACCAAGACAGTGTGAGTGCATTAGCTCAGGAAACAAAGCATATGGTAAAAGCAAATGCGATTGGTATTCCTTTAATTTCTGTTGTACAAGGTTTAGCAGCTTGGTTAGGTTATTTGCTGTTTGGATTGAACGATGCGCTGATGTGGGGCTTCCTTACAGGCGTATTTGCATTTTTCCCAATTGTAGGAACCATGATGATATGGGTACCATTGGTGATTTATCTTTTTTCACAAGGTTTGACTGGACAAGGTACGGGTTTATTGATCTATAGTCTCGTTGTTACTGGTAATGTAGATTATCTGGCACGTGTAACCCTTATGCAGAAAATTGGAAATGTACATCCTTTGATTACTGTGTTTGGCGTTATTGTAGGATTACAGCTATTTGGTTTCATGGGATTTATTTTTGGACCACTGGTTTTTAGTTATGTGATTATCCTGGTAAAGATATATGCTCATGAATTTGTGGATCCTAATAGAAAAACTATCTGATAGACTATATGGGTATTGAAAAAGATATTAATCAGCAACATTTTCAAAGTGAAGGGCAGAAAGCCATCATTAACTTAATTTATACCTATAACTGGGTAACTGAGCGTTTAAAGGCTATACTGGCGGAAGATGATATTACCATGCAGCAGTTTAATATCCTGCGTATTTTAAGAGGTAGTGATCCTAAGCCATTGTCTACACTTACTATACGTGAACGTATGCTTGATAAAATGAGTGATACCAGTCGAATAGTAGACCGACTGGTGCTTAAAGGATGGGTTGATAAAAAAATGTGTACAGCAGATAAGCGGCTTGTGGATGTATTTATTACTAAGGAAGGTAAAAAAGTACTGGAAAGAATAGATAAAAAGTCAGTAGTAATGAATTCAACTACATCGGCTTTGTCAGATGATGAATTAACCTTACTTAATCAGTTATTGGATAAGCTGAGAACTCTTGATGCGCAATAACATCTTTTTACTTTCCTTCAAGTTTGTTGACATAATCCAGTGAGCCCAATCTTACCCTCAGTGGTAGTCCGGTCTTCTTTTCCAAAAGCCATTCTTGTCTGCAAATAAAACCTTGATTTTTACTCACGAAGTTGGGTTCAACTATTGTCGTCTTTTTACAATTGGTTAAATTATACTGCTTCACAATAAAAACAAAGGGTTGTTTTTCTGGTATTTTTTCTTGGCTATAAGCTATTCCAAAAAATAGTATTGCTATTGCTGTCATGAAAGCTTTCACTGCTCACTGAATTGTTCGTAAATTTACAGTTTAATTGAACATCCTAACTGGGATATCATAAACATGGCACTTTATCAGGGTTTACAACAAAAGCTTCAACAAAAATTATCTCCTCAGCAAATTCAATTGATGAAATTGTTGCAGGTGCCAACCCTTTTATTGGAAGAAAGGATAAAGGAAGAAATTGAAGATAATCCCGCTTTAGAAATGGGTCAAACTGAGAATGAGGAAAATGATTCTCTTGGGGAAGATGAGCAATTGGGCGGTCTTGAAGAAGGAAGCGGTGAAGAAGAAAATTCTCCCTTTGATGATTATAGCGATGATGACGATATAGCAGAATATAAATTGAAAGAGGATCATGTCCCGGAATTACAGGGTTCTGGTAATATTCCTCATCCTGCTTCCGGTTCTTTACATGAATTATTGTCTGAGCAATTACGACTATTGAATTTAGAAGAAGTGGAAGCAAAAATTGCTGAGCAAATTATTGGTAGCATTGATGACGATGGTTATTTGCGTCGGGACACAAATTCCATATTGGATGATCTTGCTTTTAAACAAAATATTGTCGTGGAGCATGATCAAGTTGAGTCAGTGGTCATAAAAATTCAACATTTTGATCCTGCAGGTATTGCAGCAAGAGATGTTCAAGAGTGTTTGTTGTTACAATTGAGAAGGAAAACTTTGCATATCAGTCAGACAGCAATTAAACATGCTTTAAGAATAGTAGAGTTTCATTTTGATGAGTTTACCAAAAGGCATTTTGAAAAAATTGCCAAATCATTAGATATTAATGAAGATCAATTAAAAGATGCTATTGCTGAAATACGCAGGTTGAATCCTAGGCCAGGAGGATTGGTAGCCCCAGTGAATAAAGCAGAACAGTATATTGTGCCAGATTTTCTCGTGTATAATCATAATGGCGAACCGGAACTTACTTTAAATCAACGCAATGCTCCTGATCTGAGAATAAGTGATGATTATAGAAGTATGTTGCGTGACTATGAAAAAGGCAGTAAAACGGATAAAAGGCAAAAAGAAGCTGTTGTTTTCATCAAACAAAAAATTGATGCAGCAAAATGGTTTATTGATGCTATAAAACAAAGGCAACACACATTAATAGTAACTATGCAGGCTATAATCAATCACCAAAAGAATTTTTTCCTTACTGGTGATGAAACTACTATGCGCCCTATGATCCTGAAAGATATAGCAGAGAAAACAGGATTGGATATTTCAACAATCAGTCGTGTTGCAAACAGCAAGTTTGTACAGACTGAATTTGGTAGTTTTCGTTTAAAATATTTTTTTAGTGAATCTCTTAGTACAGAAAGCGGAGAGGAGGTTTCAACCTTAGAGGTGAAAAATATTTTACAAGATCTTATTGATAGTGAGGATAAGCGAAATCCACACAGTGATGATACTCTCACTGAGTTGCTCAAAAATAAGGGATATAATATTGCCAGAAGGACAGTAGCTAAGTACAGAGAATTACTCAATGTTCCTGTTGCTCGCCTTCGTAAAGAACTATAATATGAATCAAACAAGTCAACACAATTATCCAGCTAGTGTGAAATTGCTAGCAAAGGTGGTATCCTATGTGTTTCACCCATTGTTTGTTGGGGTGATGATGGCCGCTTATTTGATTTTTTTCCATCCTTATTTTTTTGTAGGCTTTTCTGAAAAGCAAAAAATGCTGAAACTGTTATCCGTTATCAACAATAATGTATTTTTCCCGCTGATTGTAGTGGTGCTTTTGAGAGCCTTGGGTTTCAATAAATCTCTTCTTTTGCAAACACAAAAAGAAAGAATAGTACCATATTTAGCTTCTATTACTTTCTTTTTTTGGTCATATTATGTTTTCAAAAACCAGCCTGAGGTGCCAAGGGTACTGGTCAATATGTGCAGAGGAATGTTTTTTTCAGCAGCGATTGCTCTGGTATTGAATAACAACTACAAAATAAGCATGCATGGCATTGGGGTAGGAGGACTAATGGGATTGATGATAGTAATTTTGGTGGATGGTAATTTGAATTCAGGACTACCTTTTATGATTGCATTGATGATTACGGGGGCGGTTATGACTGCCCGAAAAATTGTTTCAGATCACCAATGGTTTGATATCATTACTGGATTTCTTCTGGGTTTCTGTACCCAGCTGCTTGCATTGTGGTTTTAAAAAAAGAGACCCAGCCTGGAAAGGCCGGGTCGGATTAACCATTCTAAGATCCCATTTTAACCATTTAGAAGTTCAGATGCGCTTAAATAGCGTTGATCAGGATAGTAGGCAAATACACAATTGCCTTCCTTGATTGTTTCAATTATTTTTTTGTTCAACTGAGGTGGAAGTGATGGACAACCAAAACTTCTTCCCAGATAACCTTTAGTTTTTATAATACCCTCACTGGCATATTCAGCTCCATGTATCACAATCGCTCGTTTTCTTGCCAGGTCGTTAAACCCACTTTCTACTCCTTCTAACGCTAATGAGTAACCATTATTGCCTTTATAGGGCTTTTGTGTTATAAAAAATCCCAGACTGCTCTGGTGAGAGTTAGGGCGATTAGAAAATGATCTTGCATATTCTTCCCCTGTATTTCTGCCATGTGCAACTACGCTATTGAAAAGCAGTTTTCTTGATTTAAGGTCAATCACAAACATCCGTTTCTCTTTTGAAGATCTGGAGTAGTCGATAATAGTCAATATGCTATCACTGCTTAATTTTTCCTGTGCATTTAGTTTACTAAATCCAAGTAATGCGAGGGAAAGAATTTCTTCTGAAAGGCTAATTCCAGTGCGACTCAATCTGTCGTGTAATTCAATCAGGTAACCGTTTTTGGATGAAGGCTTTCTTGTAAGAGCTACTCTAATAGCATGATCAGCTGACTTGAGTTCTGAATGAACCTTAAAGGAGAATATTCCTGCTGCACAAACAAGCAGGAACAAGCCTGCAACTAAAGTCTTCATTGGATAGGATTTGCTCTCACGCATACATGAAACGTATTTAAAGGGTGGATTATTGCTCTGTAAATTGC
>CAZDTN010000026.1:0-18798 GCA_964508355.1 uncultured Sphingobacterium sp. | reverse complement strand
CCAAAGCCTGACGTGTTGGGTTTTGCGATCTTGCATATTCAAATCCCTTGTGCACCCCTGGGGCTTCCTGCACATAAGTTGAAGTCTGATAGATAGGAGTCATGATGGCACCTGTACTTGGATCTGGATGCGCGCCTGCATGGATGAATTTGGTGGCTTTCTTCATTGTCGATAATTGAGTTGTAAAGATAGTTCAGATAAGCTGACTAATCTATCTTTGCAACATGGTCTCTTATTACACGCATAAACTGCTCGAAGCGTTCCAGGGAATTAAAAAAAGTATTGAACTTTTTGGGAATAGTCAATCGGGAGTGCTTATACACGATTTGTATGTACTGTCCAGTGATGCCCAAATGGGATTTTGGCAACGCTTCCAGGAAAAAAACTGGTTAAAAAAAGTAGTCAATGGAGATACTGACATTTATGTATTTACAGAATTGGCGAAAAAAGAATTGCTCAAAGCCTATCCACATGTAAAAGCCCCTGTCAAAATATTGCCGTTACCTGTCAATGAGGCACTTTTGCCCACTGATGAAGATGCAAGAGATGTAGTAAGGTATCAGTTTACCCAAGGAGATGCTTATTTTCTTTGTACACTACCCATTCATGATGCTGCAAATATGATTCCTTTGCTCAAAGGATTTAGTCAGTTTAAAAAGCGGACCAACAGCAACATGAAACTGGTGTTGACTGGGGTAAAAGGAGATTTTTCAGCTACTGTTTTAACTGCTATTGAAAGCTATAAGTACAGAAATGAGCTTATTTTTTTAGAGAATCTCACAGCAGATGATCAACGTGATTTGCTTTGTTCGGCCTATGCCTTGGTTCATCCTTGTCGTTTTTTGCGTTTTGGCTGGCCGGTTATAGATGCCATGAAGGCCGGGGTGGCGGTGCTGACTGCCGAGGAAAGTAGTTTTTCTGAACTGGCGGGTATGGCGGGTATGTATTTTGATGAAAAAAACGGTGCAGATATTGGCGACAGATTGATTCGTATTTACAATGATGAACAAATGCGCAGTGAAATGATCGGTACAGGTTTGTACCGCTTTCGTTAATTTTGCACACTAAATCATAAACATGACACAATCGACCATCACCATAGATGTGAATCTCGATGAGCAAAAAATCCCACATCAGATCATGTGGAATGCTACACAATCTAACTCAGAAGCCAAACAAGAAGCCAAGGCCATGATGGTCTCTTTTTGGGATGGCAAAGAAAGGGCTGCTTTGCGGATTGATTTGTGGACCAAAGAAATGATGGTAGATGAAATGGCCGATTTTTATTACCAAACCATGATGACCATGGCTGATACTTTTGAAAGGGCTACTCACCAAAAAGAATTGGTGGGCGATATGAAGAATTTTGCAAAAACATTTTATACTAAATTCAAAAAAATACAGGAACAACAATGAGTCTCGAACTTACCGTCAATGAAAACATGAAGAAGGCCATGTTGGCCAAAGATGAAGTGGGCCTGAGAGCATTACGTGCCATAAAAGCTGCTGTATTACTTGCTAAAACAGCAGAAGGGGCTACTGCCACACTCTCTGAAGATGCAGAGATAAAGCTTCTGCAAAAGCTCGTTAAACAAAGAAAAGATTCACTTGAAATTTTTGAACGCCAGAATAGACAAGATCTTGCTCAAAAAGAGAAAGAAGAATTGGAGGTGATTGAGCGTTTCTTGCCAAAGCAAATGAGCGAAGAGGAAATCCGAGCTGTTGTCGCAGAGATTGTAAAGCAAACTGGAGTAACCAACATAAGTGGACTCGGACAAGTGATGGGTGTTGCCACCAAGCAATTGGCAGGTAAGGCAGATGGTAAAGTAATTTCAGCGATTGTAAAAGAACTTTTAGCGTAGGATGGTAGTCGACCTCTTTCTTTTGTTATTCCTCATCATGAGTATCTACAAGGGATGGACCAAGGGGTTTATCATGGCCATTGTATCCTTTATCTCATTTTTTATTGCCCTTGCTTTGGCTTTACAATTTTCAGGATGGGCAGAAGGGTATTTAAAAAAGCAGACTGATTCGGATAGTGATTGGTTGGCTTTTCTTGCCTTTCTACTTGTGTTGCTTGGTGCCATTATAGCCATTCGCATACTGGGTAAAATAATTGAGAAGTCGGTTGAGTTGGTCATGTTGGGCTTAGTAAACCGACTGGCAGGCATCGGGCTATATTCATTTATTTATTTATCTCTGTTTGCAGTGGTATTGGTTTACCTCAAGCAATTTGATATCATTGGAAATGGTACTGCAATTGATTCAAAATCATATATTTATTTAATCAATTTTGGGGGCTGGGTAATTGATTTTTTTGCTGAATGGCTTCCTGCTGTCAAGAACCTGTTTAACGACACAAAGGAGTTCATTCAACAAAAAACCTAATACAAAGTAGTTTGGCTTTTCATATGGAATAAGATTATTTTTATTCATTCATTTTACTTTTCTTTGCTCCAATCGGCCAACTAAAGAACCCATTAATAAACCTGTTTCGGAAACAATTATGAGCTTACCATACGAAATCAAGCAAGATGGCAAGTATAAGTTTATTGAAGAAGGACAGGGAGAACCTCTTATGCTTCTTCATGGGCTTTTTGGAGCTATGAGTAATTTCTCTGGTATAATCGATCATTTTAAGCATACGCACCAGGTTATTGTACCCTTGCTTCCTCTTTTTGAACTGGATTTATTGCATACTACTGTTGGTGGCCTGGAGAAATTCCTGGGTAAATTCATAGATCACAGAGGTTATCGCGGAATCCATTTGCTGGGGAATTCTTTAGGTGGACATGTTGCTTTGGTGCATGTTTTAAAAACAGCCCCTAAAATCAAGACCCTTATTTTGACTGGTAGTTCAGGGCTTTTTGAAAATGGCATGGGTGATACTTTCCCCAAGCGTGGAGATTATGAGTATATCCGTAAAAAGACGGAAATAACCTTTTATGATCCCAAGACAGCAACCAAAGAATTGGTTGATGAGGTCTACCAGATTGTAAATGAGAGGATGAAAACCTTAAAAGTCATTTCATTAGCAAGAAGTGCTATTAAAAACAACTTGGGTGAGGAGCTTAGAAATATTCAGTTACCTACTTTGTTGATTTGGGGGAATAATGATATCATCACCCCACCTTTTGTTGGTCGCGAGTTCAATAAACTCATCCCCAACAGTGAGTTGTATTTTATTGATCATTGTGGACATGCGCCTATGATGGAAGTTCCAGATGAGTTTAACGTTATTCTTGCAAAATTTTTAGAAAAACATAAGGCAGCTGCAGCAAATTAAGCCTAATATTGGTCTAATAAAGAACAGCATGACTTTTTGCAGTCAACTTTTAGAAACGAATTTACCAACAATCGACCTCCAAGATAAGGTTGAGCAGGTCTTGCTTGAGTTTGATGCTGCTCACTCAGATTATTTGCCGGTACTTGATGGAGCGCAGTTTCTAGGAATTATTCATGAAGAGGATTTATTTGATTTTGCCCCTGAAACAGAAATTGCATCAATTCAACATATCTTAATCAAGCACAGTGTAAAACCAGGTGATCATCTGTTTCAAGCCTTACGTATAAAAGCCAAGTATTACCTTCATGCAGTGCCGGTAGTGAATGAAAAAAATGAGTGGGAAGGGATTATCAAATCAGAAAAATTACTGGATGCCCTTTCAAACTTGATGGGTGCAGTGGAACCAGGGTCATTTATTGTTTTAGAATTATCTAGAAGTGAATATGCTCCAGGAATCATCAACAGACTGGTTGAGTCAAATGACGCCATGATTATGCAAATGAATACTGTTGTAGATCAACATAATGGCATGATGCAGGTGATTTTAAAAATCAACAAAGAAGAGATTTCAGATATCGTGGCCACATTCCAACGCCATGAATACACTGTATTGTATTATTACGGAGAAGAGACGTATGATAATGCCTTACAGAATAACCTCGATCATCTTTTCAATTATCTCAATATTTAATGCCTGCTTTCTTGTCTATTTACTAATCCCCTGTTAGTTTTAAGTAAATTGCTTCATGATGTTGCTGCGAAAACACTTTTCGCTATTGTTTTTCATGTTTGTATCAGCTTTGTTTGTCCATGCGCAGGACAAAGAAGAAGAGGTATATCAAGATAACATCATCCTCCACAGTACAAAAGTTGTCATCCGTGATATCATCATCACAGGGAATAAAAAAACAAAAAATTACATCATTGGCAGAGAAATAACCTTCAAAGAGGGTTCTGCCTATTCAATTTCAGAGATATTAAGCGGTGTACAAACAAGTAGGCAAAATTTAATGAACACGGCTTTGTTTGTAGATGCTGCTGTGAACTTTACAAACTGGGTGAATGATTCTATGGATATATATGCAGATGTAAAAGAGCGATGGTATTTTTTTCCATTACCGTATTTAAAACCAATTGATAGAAATTTGAATGTTTGGATTAAAGATTATGACCTTAGTTTGGACAGGGTAAATTATGGGATGAAATTTATTGGTCAGAATATCACAGGTAGAAACGACAGATTGAATGCCTGGTTAATTAATGGCTATACACAAAGAGCAGCATTAAGGTATTACAATCCCTTTTCTGATAATTCTTTGCGCCATGGATGGGGGTTTGATTTTTCTTACTCCAGAAACAGAGAGTTGAATTATGATACAAAAGATAATAAGCAGGTCTTTTTTAAGGATCCTTCAAAATTTATAAGAGAGCAATTTTATTTGGGTGGATTGTACTCCTATAGAAAGGGATCAATAGTCAGACATTACCTTCGACTAGGCGTTCAGGGGGAGAAAATTGCAGATACTGTAGTCAAATTGAATGCTAATTATTTAGGCAGCAATAAAACGAATGTGGTTTATCCTGAGCTTAGGTACACCTATCAATATTTTGATCTGAATTATATTCCTTATCCCACTAGGGGAACATCAGTGGAATTTGAATTCTTAAAACGAGGATTTGGCAAGGAAGTTAATCTTACACAATTGCAGTTGCGGGTGGGTAAATATTTCCAATTGCCTTATAAAATTTACATTGCAACCAATGCAGAAGCTAACTTGAAGTTACCATTTGATCAGCCTTTTTTTAACCAACCTCTTTTAGGGTATTTCGATTCTTACATGCGTGGTTTAGAATATTATGTTGTTGATGGTGTGGCTGGTGGATTTATTCGTAATACAGTAGGCAAGGAAATAGCTGCAGTTCGATTCAATACCGGCCTTCGCTCTAAAACATATGGCAGCATTCCTTTTCGATTTTACTTAAAGGGGTATGGTGATGTTGGTTATGTCTACAATAAAAACAATCTACTAACCAATGGTTTAAATAACCGTTTAATCTACACAGGTGGAATTGGTCTTGATATTATCACTATATATGATATTGTATTGAGGGTAGAGTATAGTTTTAACCAAAAAGGTGAAAATGGATTATTTATCCAAAAAACGGATGTAAGGAATTAGTACCTTTAATTTCAAATCAATACATGAAGGTTGCTGTTTATAGTCGCGGTGGTCAAACTTTACAAGAGCAAGACCTGACAAGTTTGCTCGATTTATTAAAGCATGCAGGCATTGAGACTGTGATTTTCAAATCATTGGTTGATCAATACGCTGGACTTGCTGGTATGTCGACGGTATTTGCCGGGGCCATTGATTTGGATGAACAAGTTGATGCATTGATTTCTTTGGGTGGGGACGGGACATTATTGGATACGGTTTGTTTAGTTAGAGATAAAGAAATTCCTGTTCTGGGAATTAACTATGGTAGACTTGGATTTCTAGCAAGTTTAGGAAAGGAAAATATTGAAGAAGCTGTAAAGGCATTGCAAGAGAGGACGTATGTACTCGATCGCAGAGGATTATTGCATTTGGATGCGAGTATACCGCTTTTTCATCAGGAACCTTTTGCATTAAATGAATTTGTGATACATAAGCGTGAATTTTCACCAATGATTAAAATTCATACCTATTTAAATGGTGAATTTTTAAATACGTTTTGGTCTGACGGCTTAATTGTCTCCACACCTACAGGCTCAACTGGGTATTCCTTAAGTTGCAATGGGCCTGTTGTTTTTCCAGAAAGCGAAAGCTTTGTCATTACACCTATAGCCCCTCACAACCTTAATATCCGGCCCATTGTTGTACCCAATAACAATGTTATTTCATTTGAAGTGGAAGGAAGAGCTGAGGATTTTATCTGCACATTGGATTCCAGGAAAGAGGTTGTGCCAAAAAATGTTCAGCTAGCCGTTCGAAAAGAGTCATTTTACTTTAATTTAGTGCGGTTAAACGAAAATAATTTCCTACAAACTCTTAGAAAAAAGTTAACATGGGGATTTGATACCCGAAATAGTGCCCCTTAAGCTTATTTTTACATTATGATTAAAAACACCTTCACTATACTGCTAATCATCCTTTTTATTTGTCCTCACTTCCTTAAGGCCCAAATGAGCTCAAATGTAACAGTAGGTGAAATTGGTATAAGTGTAGGTGCTGGACATTATTTTGGAGATATTAATCCTAACATGGGTTTACAAAGACCTGGTGTGGCTTTCGGACTATTTTACAAAAAGCAATTTGGAGATTATGTCGCATTAAGGTTTCAAGGCCAATTTACAGATTTAGCGTATTCTGATGCAAGGAGCAAAAACAGTGTTCAAAGGCAACGCAATCTAAGTTTCAATTCTGATGTCTATTCTGTAGCACTTCGTGGGGATTTCAATTTTTTTAGGTTTGTCCCTGGGTCAAATCAATATTTTTTCACCCCGTTTGTCTCTATTGGAGTGGGTAGGTTTTGGTATAACCCTTATGCCTATGTTCCAGGGAAATCTAAACCGGTTTTTTTACAGACATTAAATTTAGAAGGGGCATCTACATCTGATTATGGTAGTAATGCTATGATTTATCCAATAGGTTTCGGGTTTAAATACAATCTCAGACAGAACATCAATATTGGATTTGAATTGACCCACAACATCACCTCTACGGATTATCTAGATAATGTAAGTAGGGTTTACAGAGACCCAAGTGAATTTTTGGGTGATGTTGATAAATTGTATCTGCATGATCCTTCTGATCCATCCAGGCCTTACGGTCAAAAAGATAAAATGCGAGGATTTGGGTCAAAGTTAAAAGACTCCTATGTTACTGCAGAAGTAACCTTATCCATATCATTGCGCTCCTATAAATGCCCAACAGTCTATTAGAAAAAAAAACTGCGTGAGCAATACACTAAAATTTCAAATTGATCCTCAACGTGTTCCGCAACATATTGCTATCATCATGGATGGTAACGGAAGATGGGCCCAGGAACAGGGACAGGATCGTCTTTTTGGTCATTTTCACGGTGTTCAAAGTGTAAGAGATATTGTTGAAGGTTGTGCAGAGATTGGCGTCAAGTACCTGACATTGTATGCATTTTCAACAGAAAATTGGGATCGACCAGAAAAAGAGGTAACTGGCTTGATGGAACTGCTTGTTGAAACAATTCGTAAAGAAGTCCCCATACTTAACGGAAATAACATCAAGATGCATGCCATTGGTGCTCTTACCATGTTGCCATCAAGTGCACGGCAAGCTTTGCAGGAGGCAATAGACATGACTTCGGAGAATACAGGGCTTAATCTCATTATGGCGCTTAGTTACAGTTCAAGATGGGAGCTGGTTGATGCGGTGAAAAAGATAGCCACTGATGTTAAGGAGGGTAAGTTAGAAGCAGAAGATATCAATCAAGAAACACTACAGCAATATCTTTCTACCAGTCAGTTTCCTGATCCTGAGTTAATGATCAGGACTAGTGGAGAATACAGGATCAGTAATTTTCTGTTGTATCAACTGGCGTATGCTGAATTGTACTTTACACAAACAAGGTGGCCGGATTTCAGGAAAGAGAACCTTTATGAGGCCATAGTTGATTTTCAAAACCGTGAGCGAAGATTCGGTAAAACAAGTGCTCAGCTTGGCGATGCTTTAACAAAGATTTAGACAAAAAGCCGTTATTTTGCCGTCCCAAACCAACAACTGGATGAAGAGGTTCTGTACGCTGTTATTTTTAGTGGGTTTCTTTGTGTTACCGGACAGCGTAATGGCTCAAAATGACACCCTTCCAGGTGCTTCAGTTGACCCTGCTTTAATGTCTCTTTACAGTGCAAAGTATCCCAGAAAATATACCATTGCTGATATTCAGGTAAAGGGTAACAAAGCATTCGATCCCGCCATAGTCATTTCTGTTTCTGGATTAGCGGTGGGTGATGAAGTAACTATTCCGGGTGGTGATAATTTTGCAAAGGCGATTACCAAGTTGTGGACGCAGAACATGTTCACCAACATCAATATTTACATCACCAAATTAGAGGGCGAAAATATTTGGGTGGAGATAGATGCAGTTGAGCGTCCAATGTTATCGGATTTCAAATTTAAAAATGTAAGGAAATCAGAAGCAGATGAGTTGAAGGATAAGGTTGGATTATTCAAAACTAGGGTAGTGACAGATAACATGAAGTTGTCTGCAAAAGAGAACATCATCAAATATTATATTGAAAAAGGATTTCAGGGCGCAGCAGTAGAGATAGAAGAAACACCAGATCCAGCAAATGCAGATAAGGTGATTTTGAATTTCAATATTACAAAGGGCAACAAAGTAAGAATTTCAGAAATTCATTTCTTTGGTAACCAGGCAGTGAAACAGTTACAATTAAAAAAGAAACTGAAAGGTATTAAAGAGGCGAGCAGATTTACCCTATATCCTGATTCTGTTGTTAGCCCTTATGGTGAAATTCCACAACTGACAGCTAAAGAATTCATCAAGGATAAGGACTATTTGAAACCTTCTAAAATCAAGGATTTCCTTGATCCTTGGTTCAGGTTCAAGTTGTTTTCATCCGCAAAATTCAATGAGAAGAAGTACATAGAAGACAAAGAAAAAATTTTAGAGTTTTATAACTCTTTGGGATATAGAGATGCTGTTATTGAAGCTGATACACAGTATTACGACCACAAAGGGAGGTTGAATATTTCTTTGAAAGTCAATGAAGGAAGCAAGTATTATTTTGGTAACATGACTTGGAAGGGTAACACCAAGTACCCAGATAGTGTATTGAATATGTTACTTAGGATTAAAAAAGGAGAGACCTATAATCTTGAAGTGTTGAACAAGCGCTTGGGTAAACAGCTTTCTCCTGAAGGCGGTGATATCAGTTCTTTGTACATGGACGATGGTTATTTGTTCTTCTCAGTCAATCCTGTTGAAACTTCTGTCTATAACGATACCATCGATCATGAGATCAGGATAACTGAGGGGCCTCAAGCTACCATCAAGAATGTAAATATTTCAGGTAATGATCGAACCAAAGAATATGTAATTCGAAGAGAGTTGAGAACTGTACCAGGGGAAAAGTTCAGTAGATCTGACTTGATTCGTTCACAAAGAGAGATCATTAACCTTGGTTATTTTAACCAGGAGAAATTAGGCATGCAGCCTGTTCCAAATTCTGATGACGGAACTGTGGATATCAATTATTCAGTAGAAGAAAAATCATCAGATCAGCTTGAGCTCAGTGCTGGTTGGGGCGGAGGAATAGGTCTTACTGGTACACTGGGTGTTACGTTCAACAACTTTTCTATAAAAAATATTTGGAAGAAAACTGCTTGGGATCCATTGCCTACTGGAGATGGTCAGAAGTTGAGTTTGCGTTATCAGTCTAATGGCCGTTTCTTCAGATCTTTCAATTTTACTTTTACTGAACCATGGTTGGGGGGTAAGAAAAGAAATTCATTTTCAATAAACGTATTTAATACGAAATTCTCAAATGCCTATAATCCGTTCACTGGTTTATTTGACAGAAAATATGCTGACTCTTCCTTCTTAACGACCTCTGGAGCTACAATTGCTTTGGGTAAGCAACTAAGGTGGCCTGATGATTTCTTCTCTTTGGTAACTTCCTTCAGCTATATTCAATACAAAGCCAGGAATTATGCCATATTCCCGTCCTTCGCTACAGGGGTATCGAATAACTTTAATCTGAAGATTGCCTTGCAAAGGACTTCAATTGATCAGCCGATTTTTCCAAAAAGCGGTTCTAATTTCTTGTTGAGTGGAACATTTACCCCACCATGGTCCTACATCAGAGGCGTAAACAAGACTGATATATTTAAATTGGTTGAATACCACAAATGGCGTTTAAATGCAGAATGGTTTGTACCTATTGGGAAGCCAGCCGGGGAAGATAAAAGTCGCCAATTCGTAATGCGTATGTCTGCTAAATACGGCTTTATTGGAAGGTACAATCAAAAAGTACCTATTTCACCTTTCGAGAGGTTCCAGGTGGGTGATGCAGGCTTGACGAATAACTTTGGTGTATTAGGTTACGATATCATTGCGCATAGAGGTTATCCAGTGTATGATAATTCAGACCCAACTGTAAACCCAGATAAGCAAAATGCCAATAACTTCTTTACCATATTTAACAAGTACAGTCTTGAGATGCGTTATCCATTTGTTACCAATCCAAGCAGTACCATTTATGGTTTAGCATTCTATGAAGCAGCTAATGGATGGTATTCATTCAAAGAATGGAATCCTTTCAGGTTAAGACGTTCAATGGGTGTTGGTGTGCGTTTCTTCCTGCCTATGTTTGGTTTGCTTGGATTTGACTATGGTATTGGTTTAGATAGAATTACTGCAACAGGAAGATTGAGAGATGCAAGCAGGTTTACATTTATGCTTGGATTTGAACCGGAATAACAAGTAGGGAATAGGGAGCAGTGCAAGTGTAAATTTATTACTGCTAACCTTCAACTTAATAAACATAAACAGAATAGTTATGAAAAAACTTCTTTTCTTTTTCCTGGCTGTCGTTTTTACACTTCAGTTACAGGCACAACGTTATGCAGTCATAGATACACGTTATATCCTCAACAAGCTACCTGAGTATGAAGAGGCGCAAAAAAAACTGGATGCATTTAGTGCCCAGTGGCAAAAAGAAATCGATGATAAACAAGTCGTTCTGGATCAATTATACAGGAACTTTGAGGCGGAAAGGGTCATGTTGAGCGATGAGTTATTGAAGAAACGTGAAGATGACTTGTTCAATAAGGAAAAGGAATTGAGGGATTTGCAAAAGAAAAGATTTGGATTTGAGGGTGATTTATTCAAAAAAAGACAAGAGCTGGTCAAGCCAATTCAGGACAAAGTATACAATGCTGTTCAGAAGATTGCCGTGGTCAGACAGTATGATTTGGTATTAGACAAAAGTGAAGGAATTACCATTATCTTTGCAGACCCTAAACTGGACAGAAGTGATGATGTATTGAAAGAGCTATTGGGCAAGTAAAAAAAGCATATTTTCGAAAACAAATAAAAAACAGAAATGAAACAAGCGTTAACCCTTGGATTGGTGATGATTGCACTTACAGCTTTCAATCCATTCCTTTATGCACAAAACAAAACAGGCTATGTGAGTATTGATGAGGTAGTTCAATTGATGCCTGAATACAAAAAAGCGACTGGCGATATGGCACAATACGACAGTACTCTGCAAATTGAATACGCAGAGACATTGAAAGAATTGAACCGTCAGGATAGTCTTTTCAAAATGGATTCAACAAAAATGTCTCCTGCTGCAAAATCAGCAAAGAAAGAGATGATGAAAAAATTGTTGGTTGAGTTACAAGGCTATGAGCAAAATTACCAGCAGAAAATGCAGCAAAAGCAAGAAGAGTTAATGGCTCCAATTGCTCAAAAAGCGAATCAATTGATTACTGATGTTGCAAAGGCAAATGGTTATACTTATGTCTTTAGAAAAGAAGCACTGATCGTACAACCAGATGCAGACGATTTGCTGCCACTGATAAAAAAGAAAATTGAAGGTGGGGCACCTAAGCCACCAGTTAAATAACTTAAAGGGGACCGAAACTATTGTTTCGGTCTTTTTTTGCTATGTTGAATGCAGCACCAATTGGCGTTTTTGATTCAGGGTTAGGCGGACTCACTGTATTGAAGGAGATTGTGCGGGAGTTGCCTCAGTACGATTACTATTATTTGGGAGATAGTGCCAGATCTCCATATGGTACAAAGGATTTTGATACGGTGTATGCATATACCCTTGAAGCGGTTAAGTGGTTATTTGCTCAAGGTTGCCCACTTGTCATTTTGGCTTGCAATACGGCTTCAGCAAAAGCCCTTAGAAATATCCAGCAAAAAGATTTGCCCAATTTGGCTCCCCAGAATCGAGTACTAGGCGTAATAAGACCTACAACTGAGGTAATTGGGGATTATACTGTATCCAACCATATTGGCATACTAGGTACCCAGGGTACAGTTGATTCAGGGTCCTATTTGATCGAATTAGGTAAATCCTTTCCTGACACACATATTTTTCAACAGGCATGTCCCGCTTGGGTGCCATTAGTTGAATCTGGTGACTACCTCAACCAAGAAATTGCTGATCCAATCATTTTGGATTGTTTGACCAAGCTTGGAGAGCAGTCTCCGAAAATTGATACCATCTTATTGGCTTGCACACATTATCCTTTACTCTATCCACGTATAAGGTATATGTTACCCAACCACATACAGGTGGTTTCACAGGGTGAAATTGTAGCTGAGAGCCTGGTTGCTTACCTAAAAAGACATCCTGAAATGGAGGAGAGGTTGTCAACAAACGGGCAGCGCTCCTTCTCTACAACAGGCAATCCTATTGAATTCGGAAAGGCTGCTTCTGCGTTTTGGGGTGAATCCATTAAAGCTGAAAAAGTTAGTCTATCAAGCTAGTTGCCCAATTTCCCCTGTCTTTCTATTTGTATTTATTTGTCTGCAATCTGAAAATCAGTTAACTTTGCCGTCCTTTCACAAGAACACGGGTGTGGTGACCTGTGATCAATTGAACAGTAACGACCGCTTCTCCCGGTCATTGTTTCAACAACAAAAGGAAAAAAAATATTATGAAACGTACATTTCAACCCCACCGCAGACGTAGAAAATCCGTACATGGATTCAGAAAACGTATGCAAACCGCTAACGGTCGCGCAGTTCTTGCTAGCAGGAGGAAAAAAGGCCGTAAGAAACTAAGTGTTTCCAGCGAAAGCAGATTAAAATAATCAGGTCCGCCTGTTATTTAACATAACTATAGCTCTGGATCTTTCCGGGGCTATTTTTGTTATACACTATTGATCAGTAATTGCCCGTAAATTAGATGCACAAACCCTTCGAATTTGTCTGTAAACCGACATACTTTATCAAAAGCAGAACGCCTCAAAAGTTACAAGAGGATCAGGGTTTTATTTGCAGAAGGGCAAAAGTTGAAAGTCCATCCTCTTTTAGTATACTATCAAATTAGAGAGCAACTTGATAATTCAAATGAAACTATTCAGCTCCAGATGGGTGTTTCCGTAGGGGCACGTTATTTTAAAAAAGCTGTTGATCGCAATCTGATTAAGCGAAGAATCAGAGAGGCCTATCGGATAAATAATACTGACCTCAAGCAAGAGCTGATGGGTAAAGCCATAGGATTGGATGTTTTTTTTGTCTATACATCTAATGAACTTTTGCCATATACTCAACTTGAAACGACAATGCAAAAAGCATTAGAAATACTGTTGGAAAAAATGAGCAAAATTCAACAACTGAATACAGAAAATTAGTTTCAGGATGAATCATGAATACTATATGAAGTTGGCTTTAAAAGAAGCAGAAAAAGCCTTTGCAGAGGATGAGGTTCCTGTTGGTGCAATTGTGGTGATGAATAATAAAGTAATTGCCAGAGGCTATAATATGGTGGAAAAGTTGAAGGATCCAACAGCGCATGCAGAAATTATTGCCTTGACATCTGCCTTTAATGCATTGGGTTCAAAATACTTACCAGATGCAGTTTTGTACGTAACAGTTGAACCTTGTTTGATGTGTGCTGGTGCTTTACATTGGAGTAAAATCGGGACAATCGTTTGGGGGGCTTCTGATGTGAAAAACGGACATCAGGTATATACAGAAGAAAGAAATCCTTTTCATCCCAAGACAAAAATATTTGCAGGAATTATGGCTGAAGAAGCAGCATCCCTTATGAAAACATTTTTTCGTCAAAAAAGATAACTCTCTACTCCCTTTTCCCTGTTACCTATACCCTCTTTTCCTATCTTTGCTAAAATTATTTTTTATGCCATTTACTTTATCACCTTTACCATACGAGCACAGTGCTTTGGAACCTCATATTGATACATTAACCATGCAAATTCACCATGGTAAACACCATCAGGCTTATGTTGACAACCTCAACAAAGCGATTGCTGGAACACCGAACGAAGGAAAGTCATTGGAAGAATTAGTGGCTAACGCTGGAAGTATTTCTCCTGCAGTTAGAAACAATGGTGGGGGTCATTGGAACCATACCTTCTTTTGGGAAAGTCTTGCACCAAACGCAGGGGGTCAGCCCTCTGGAGCATTAGCAGCTGCAATTGATGCTGCTTTTGGTTCATTTGATGCTTTCAAGGAGAAATTTGCCAATGCAGGTATGACCCGTTTTGGCAGCGGATGGGCATGGTTGTTGATCAAAGATGGGAAATTAGAAATCAGTTCAACCCCTAACCAAGACAACCCACTAATGGATGTTGCTGAAGTAAAAGGAACGCCAATTTTGGGAGTAGATGTTTGGGAACATGCTTATTATTTGAAATACCAAAATCGCAGAGCTGATTATTTGGGTGCATTTTGGTCTGTTGTAAACTGGGCAAAAGTTACAGAGCGTTTTCAGGCTGGATCATAACCGCTGTCTCCCCAAGGATGACATCTAGATATTCTTTTAAGGGCCTTCCAAAGGCCCTTAATTATTCCATATTTCCTTAGTGCATCAATCGCATATTGTGAGCAAGTGGGGGTGAACCTACACTTGGGTCCAATCCATGGGGAAATGATCCACCGGTAAACATGGATGAGGAAAATAAACGGAGCAATTATCACTTCTCTTAATGAGTTTTTCAACCTTTTTCTTTGTTGTAAAACTATCTATTTCATTTCATTTAAGCACCTGATATACTGCTTAATCTTCTAGGAAAACTGTCATTACCACTTTTTGTGCAAAATGTTGATTTTGAATTTTATCAAAACAACCATTATGCCCATGTTTAACCGTATACGAGACAAAATTGGTATGGCGGATATGCCAAAGAATCCTGAGTGTTTATCGTTAATTGAATTGGAAGAAACAGTCGCCTATTGGATAGATGTATTTAGATCGCATCGTATTCTGCTTTCATTCAATGAACAGGAAATTGATTTTAAACGCAGGTATATCTTTATCAAGGATGTGTTCTTGGATATGCAACTGCCCGTTCATCCGCCGGAAATGTATTTTTGTTTTTTATACGACCATTATCAACAGGATGTTTTTCCAGAAACTCCTGAGTCGCTCGTTGGTGATATATTGCAGGGTATTATAGGCAGTTCGCCATCAATGCCAGCAACAGCAATTCATAAACGAATCAAACTCAACCAGTTTCATAATCTTTCTGAGCCTGAATTCAGGTATGTCTTGGATTGTCATCATAAAAAGTACAAAGCAATTGCAGGCATTGCATTAAGGCATGAAGAGAAAACCATCATTGGAAATCGACTCATTTTGATTGGAAGTCATACTACTGGAATTTGTCATCTTAATTTCTGCACAATTCACCAAGGGAAATGGCGGGTAGAAATGTTGAGGGCAGAGGGAAATTGGCAAGTTTCGGGTATATTTATTGAAGGGATTGAGTTTTGAGTCAAGCTCCTTTTTGATTAACTTAGCAATTCCAAAAAAATGACGATTGTCAGATACCAGATCAATATTTAAAAGGCTGAGGACGACCGGCAATGAAGACGAAGAGATGAGCTTTATTGATCATCTTGAAGTGCTTCGTTGGCATATCGTTCGTTCCGTTATAGCTATTTTACTGAGTGCGATTTTATTTTTTATCTATATCGATGAAATTTTCGATGTAGTTATCATGGGACCCACCCGCAACGATTTTATCTCTTACCGTGCTTTCTGTAAATTAAGTCATGTTTTGGGAATGGGAGATTCTTTGTGTATGCCTCCCATGAAACTTAGTCTACAGGTGACATCAATCAGTGGTACCTTTATGTCTAGTATCACCATTGCTGTAGTTGGCGGATTGCTTGTTGCACTTCCTTATGTATTTTTTGAAATCTGGAAATTTATCAAGCCGGCACTTAAACCTACTGAATTAAAATACACCCGAGGTATTATTTTTTGGGTAAGTATGTTTTTTTTCATTGGTGCTGCATTTGGATATTTTATGCTGGCGCCATTTACATTCAATTTCTTGTCAAATTATACTATCGGAGATATTGGGGTAATTGATTATCGTCCCACTTTGGCAGATTACCTCGATAGTTTAATCGATATTACATTAGGCGCAGGTATAGCTTTTGAGTTGCCTATGGCCACTTGGTTGTTGTCAAAACTGGGCATTATCACGCCCAACTTCCTCAGGACCTACAGGAAATATGCCTATGTGGCCTTGTTGGTAGTTGCCGCAGTGATTACCCCCTCACCAGATTGGGGATCTCAATTGATTGTGGTGATTCCGCTAGTCTTGCTTTATGAAATCAGTATTTTGATTGCAGTAAGGGTCAAGAAAAAGCAGGATGAAGAATGGGAATAAAAAGGCTTAAAATATTTATATGAAAATAGCAATTGGTTCAGATCATGCAGGTTACGACTATAAAAATGGGGTAAAAGATCACCTGGAAAATGCTGGTCATTCTGTAGTTGATCATGGAACCTATACCGATGCTTCTTGCGATTACCCGGATTATGCTCATGCAGTTGCGTTGGCAGTCGAAAAAGGTGAAGCTGATTTTGGGGTATTGATTTGTGGGTCAGCTAACGGTGTTTGTATGACAGCTAATAAGCATGCAGGAATAAGAGCAGCTCTTTGTTGGGAAAAAGAGATTGCCGTGCTGGCTCGTTCACACAACAATGCTAATGTTATATGCTTGCCTGCCAGATTTGTGAGTATGGATGCAGCTTTGGAGATGGCTGATGTGTTTTTGGCAACTCCATTTGAAGGTGGTAGGCATCAGAATCGAGTAAATAAGATTTAATCAATAAAAACAACGACTATGTCAAGGCTCTTTTCATCGGCTTTTGCCTTGCTGTTTGTGACTTTTGCTTTTGCGCAAAAACAAACTGCAAAAATTCCTGATCCCAAAAAGTTTGCAGCAACAATTACCACAGAGGACTTGAGTAAACATTTGTACATCATTGCTGGTGCTGAAATGGAGGGTCGTGAAACCGCGACTGAAGGTCAGCGAAAAGCAGCTGCATACATTGAGCAGCATTTCAAATCACTTGGTCTGGTGCCGGGGAATAATGGTAGTTATCAGCAGCATTTTCCTGTCTATAGAGATGAAGTTGCTGGTGCTGATGTAGTAGTGAATGGTAAAAGTTTTGAAATAGGTAAGGATTTCGTACCGTTTACCATGTGGAACAACAATGCTACTTCTTATTTCTCTGAAATTGTATTTGCTGGTCATGGTATTGTTGATAAAGAAGTGGATGATTATAAAGGTTTAAATGTGACTGGCAAAGCTGTTCTTTTGTTGGATGGTGCACCAGCGGGGTTTAAGCCATCTGCTGCGGGTTTTCGTTCTTCAACAAGTGTATACAGCAAAATTATCGCAGCAAGAAGCAAAGGTGCAGCAGCTGTAATCCTTGCTGGTAATGGATTTCCACGAAAAGTAAGCACCACTGGTAATATGTATGTTGAGTTATATAAAGCTGAACAATATCCAAATACTTTCACAGTTTCTGAAGCTGTTGCCAAAGCTATTGCTGGAAATGATTCTTGTTGGAATGCCTGGGCAACTGCCGGCAAATCGGCTAAAGTTGAAGGAACTGTAGTTACTAGCAACATCAAATTATCGTATACCAAAAAGACTGTTGAATTGTCAAGTAGCAATGTATTGGGCTATGTAGAGGGATCTGACAAGAAAGATGAGTGGTTGATTGTTACTGCTCACTATGACCATGAAGGCATTAAAAACGGACAAATTTATTATGGTGCGGATGATGATGGGTCAGGAACTGTTGGTGTGCTTGAGATGGCAGAAGCATTTGCCAAAGCAAAAGCTGAGGGAAAGGGCCCTAGAAGGAGCGTATTGTTCATGACAGTAAGTGGTGAGGAAAAGGGATTATGGGGTTCGGAGTATTATTCAGACCATCCGACTGTCCCAATGGATAAAGTCACAGCTGATTTGAACATTGATATGATTGGCAGAACAGATACGGAAAGGACTTCAGGTGATACGCTCAATTATGTTTATGTGGTGGGTGATGATAAATTGAGCACTGAGTTAAAGCCTATCAGTGAGGGAGTAAACAACAAGTATACCAAATTGGTATTGGATTATAAATTCAATGATCCCAAGGATCCCAATAGAATTTACTACAGAAGCGACCATTATAATTTTGCCCGTAAAGGAGTTCCCATCATTTTCTACTATGATGGAATGTTGAAAGCAGATTATCACAAGCCAACTGATACGCCAGATAAAATCAATTATCCTTTATTGGCGAAAAGAGCACAACTGGTTTTTCATACAGCATGGGAAATGGCGAATAGAGATGGTCAATTAAAACGCGATATTCCGTTGCAATAATAAATAGCTCAGTGTTATGATTTACAGAAATACCTAGCAGAAATGCTAGGTATTTTTTGTTAATTTCTGTAGGTATTTTTTGCAGGTAAAAACACGTGGTAACATGTGTGTAAACACTTTTTATTCAACAATTTAATGGGGTA
>CAZDTN010000025.1:0-18914 GCA_964508355.1 uncultured Sphingobacterium sp. | reverse complement strand
GGAGTAAATTTTCAAAATCCAAACGCCTACTTACCACTTTTTTTGTACAGTTTTTTATGAGGCCACTTTTACCATCCAACCACGGGTATCTGGTAGGATACCGTCCCTTATTTCTGTAAGACGCTTTTTAAGTGCATCCGCAACCGGTTGGTTCAAGGGATTGAAAGACATGATAAAGTTTTGATAGTTGATTTCCTCTATTTTGGCAATGGTAGCCGCGGTGCCAGAGCCAAAAGCCTCAGTAAAAAGTCCAACTTTATATGCTTCAACCAGTTCATCAATTGATACTTCTCGCTCCTCAACGGGTATGCCAAGATCACCGGCTACCTGTATCACACTATCACGTGTGACACCCTCTAGTATAGTTCCAGAGGTTAAACCAGGGGTCAACAGCTTTCCACCAACAAGAAAAAAAACATTCATGGTGCCACATTCCTGTACATATTTGTGCTCATGTGCATCTGTCCATAATACCTGATCATACCCCTTGTTTCTGGCAACAGCGAATGGATGTAAGGAAGCAGCATAATTTCCAGCAGTTTTTGCATATCCAACACCTCCGCGAGCCGCACGCACATATTCCTCTTCTACCAAAAGACGCATGGGTGCGGCATAGTATGCACCAACCGGACTCAAAATCACCATAAATTTATAGGTCGCAGATGGCATCACACGCATAACCTGGTCTGTAGCAAACATAAAAGGACGAACATACATCGCATGTTCGATTTCATGAGGAATCCACTGATCGTCTACCTCAAGCAATTTCTTCATGCCTCCCATAAAAAGCTCTTCAGGCACTTCAGGCATCTCCATTCGCAACGCTGAACGATTGAAACGCTTCATGTTTTCATAAGGACGATATATTGCTGCACTACCATCTTTCATCCTATAGGCCTTGATGCCTTCAAAAATAGATTGGCCATAATGAATTGCAGACAAAGCAGGCTCAAAGCAAATGGGTCCGTAAGGAATAATCTGTGGATTCCCCCATGCACCATCTTTATAGTCTGCAACGAACATATGGTCTGTGAAATAATTTCCAAAGCCCAAATTGTTGAAATCAACTTCCATCTTTTTGGATGTTGGGGCTTTTGTTATCTTTATAGTGTCCATTTGCTGCATAGCCGGCATATTTTTTGCAAAGAAACAAAATCATGGGCATAATTAATGGAAAGTGAAGATATGGCTGAAACAGAAAATAACTTACTGCATAATCACGTGCTCGCTGAGCTCTACAAAGAGACTTTTTTAGTCGATTTGAGTGAGCCTGAACAATTAGCTGAACCTACCACAAAAACAGCTTTTCTTGAAGTACTTGTGTTTATCCATCACGATAACAACAGCTTGCCAGCTAGTCAACATACCCTTTTAGAAGCAATTTTAGCTGCCTGCAAATTAAATACAACACAACTAAAAATAGTAAGCAGCACAGAGGTGCAAAATTCAACACTCCCTGTATTAATGGAAAGGCATCAACCTAAAAAAATAATCCTATTTGGGGTTGATCCAGTATCAATAGGACTTCCCATCTATTTTCCAGTATTTCAAATTCAGTCCTATCAGCAGGTACAATATCTGCATGCACCTAGCTTATCTGAATTGGAAAACGACAAACAACTAAAATTGGCGCTCTGGCAAAAACTAAAACAATTTTTCCCCTAATGAATAAAATTATTTTTGCCACCAATAACAAAAATAAGGTTGAGGAAATCAGAACTATACTGCAACAAACATTTGAAATCATCACCTTGCAAGAAGCCGGAATCAACATCGATATTCCTGAACCCCACTTTACATTAAAAGAGAATGCAATAGAAAAAGCAACTGTCATTTATAAAATAACCCAGGAGAATTGCTTTTCAGAAGACACTGGCCTGGAAGTTGAAGCACTCAATGGCGCTCCAGGAGTTTTTTCAGCTCGCTATGCCGGAGAGCAAGCAAAGGCAGAAGATAATATCAAGAAACTTTTGCAAGAAATGGAAGGTAAATCAAATAGAAAAGCATGTTTCACCACTTGTATTTGTTTGATACTAGATGGACAACAGTATTTTTTTGAAGGAAGATGCGAGGGACATATAGCAACTAGCAGTGCAGGAGAGCGTGGATTTGGTTACGATCCAATTTTTATACCTGACGGATATAACAATACATTTGCAGAACTGAGTCCCGAAATAAAGTCAACCATAAGCCATCGAAAAAAAGCAGTGGCAAAAATGACTGACTTTCTGCTCAATAAAGCTGTATAAATAAATTTCAATGGCAAGCAACCATTTCCTGGAAGATCACGACATAATTAGAGGTTGCCTCCAAAACAATCCTTCCATGCAAAAAATGCTGTATGATAAATATGCAGCTAAATTGTATGGAATTGCCCTTCGCTACGCTCATGAGCAAGAAGAAGCAAAAGATATATTACAAGATGGATTTGTGAAGATTTTTCAAAATCTCAGCAAATACAAAGGCACCGGAGCATTTGAGGGATGGCTGAGGAGGATCATAGTGAACACCGCAATTGAACACTATAGAAAGAAAAACAACACCTATGAAATTCAGGATACCCATGAAGAAAGTGTAACCGACAGAGATATTTCTGCATTAGATAAAATGGCAGCCGCAGATATCCTCAACATGGTAAAGGCACTACCCAATGGATACCGCACAGTTTTCAACTTGTTTGCCATCGAAGGCTATTCACATAAAGAAATAGCGGAAATGCTAAACATCAGTGAGGGCACCAGTAAATCGCAATACGCAAGAGCCAAAGGGCTGTTGCAGGAAAAGATCAAGAACCATGAAAAGTAAATAAACATGGAATGGAACAAAAAAATTAAAGATCAATTGCAGCATCTAGAAGCAACTCCTCCTGATGATTGCTGGGAAACAATTGCTGAAAAATTAAATAGTGAACAAGTGAATGTTGTTCCTATACGTTCCAATTATGCGAAAGCAAGGACCTGGATTAAATATGCTTTTGAGGTAGCCGCTGTAGCAATTATTTCTTTATCACTATTCAGCCCTTCATTCAGAGATTCCTTAAAAAATGCTGTAAACGGAACTGGTATTAAAGCAGCAATCATTGATAGTCCTAAGGTTTCTGCCAAAGACTCTATCAATATCCTTGATACTTTAAAATAGCATCTATCCTACCGAATGACCAGAAACAAAATCATCATTCCAACACCTGTTTGCTTCACTATAACTAAAAGAGTAGCAAAAGAAGATATTAATTATGGAGGTCATGTTGGCAATGAAAGGTTCTTGCTTTTTGCCCAGGAAACTAGAATAGCTTTTCTGAAATCATTAGGACAATCTGAAACCTCTTTTGGGCAGTATGGATTAATACTCGCAGAAGCACATATTGAGTACATGAGTGAATTGTTTGAAGGAGAAGAGTTGTCGATCGACTTATCCATCACAAGTCCAACCAGAGCAGCATTTGAATGCTATTATCAAATCAAGACATGTAGAGAAGGTAAAGAAATTAAAGCAGCAGTTATCAGAACCAATATGATTTGTTTTGATTATCAAGAAAGAAAAGTAAAATCGATTCCAGAAGACTTAAAAAGAGAACTTGCAGACAAAGCAAGTAGTAGCTACTGATTCCAAATTTCCCATGAAGCATCCGCTTGGATAATAAGCATATCAGCCCCATTTTCGATCAATGCACCTCGCCTTTCTCCTTCCAATAAAAATTTAGTTTTTGCAGGGTTGTATACCAAGTCGTATAAATAATGTTGATCAGACAATGCATCATAAGGTAATTCTGGCGACTCTTCAATTTGAGGATACATACCTAATGGCGTAGTATTTATGATGAGCTTATAGGAAAATAAAACCTCTTCGTTAATATCAGCATAAGTAAGACAACCTTCTTTTGGAGTACGACTCACTTCTAAAAAATCAATCCCTTTACTTCGCAAAACATAATGAACCGCCTTTGCTGCGCCGCCAGTTCCTAAAACAAGCCCCCGATTATGATGCGGTAATAATTTTCGTTCTAATGTTTTTTCAAACCCAATAACATCAGTATTGTATCCTATCAATCTACCTTTATGAATACGAATACAATTACAGGCCTGAATTTCCTTAACTACTGCAGATTGCTCATCCAAATAAGGAATGACCTGTTCCTTATAGGGAATAGTAATATTTAAACCTCTAAGTTCCGGAACTGAAGATAAAAGTGATGGCAATGCAGAAATTTCCTGAATTGGATACAACTCGTATTCATGATCAGCTATAGATTCCCGCTCAAATTTTTCAGTGAAATACTTTTTTGAAAAAGAGTGTGTAAGCGGATGACCGATCAAACCATATTTAATCATGATTAAGATTTCACTTGTTCAGAAACATACTAAATGTATCTCCTCTTAATCCTATTCGCATTGCTTCTAATGCAATGATTTCACTTGGTGCAATATTACCAAGGTTTACATTGGCACCGAGTAGTTCAATAAAATATAATTGTTGGGCTTTTTGTGGCGCTTCCCAAAGAATTTTCTCTCCTGGAATTTGCGTAAGAATTTCTTGCACCAAACCCTCTCTCACCTCACCACTTCCTCTATAAATACCTACATTACCAGCTTCTCTGGCTTCTGCGATAACATAAGAAGCTCCAGCACTTAACTCTGCTCGCATCAATTCAATCCATTTATAAGGAGGAATAATATGTGCAGCATCCTTGCTGCCCACTTCACTTAAGACAGTACCTATTGCACTAAGCCTTTCAATATAGCCACACTTTTCAGCATGGGGTATAGTGATAGACCCATCACTCACTTCCATGTAAGAGATGTTATAGTCCTTACACAAGGAGATATAATCATTAAATTGGTTGCGTATTAGGAATGCTTCCATTAATGTACCGCCAAAATAAACTGGTATTCCAGCGGATTGGTATAACTCAATTTTTTCACTCAACTTGGGGGTAACATAAGCTGTACCAAAACCTAACTTAACAATATCAACGTGAGGGACAGCATTTTCTATGAAGTTTTTTGACTCTTCTAAAGTAAGCCCCTTATCCATGACCATGGTAATCCCCTCTTTTCTTGGCTTAGCAAGACGTTCGGGCATTTGAGATAAATTGAAATTCATGTTTAAGAAAATAATATGTCGCAAAAATACAAAACCCTGTATTAACTACACAATTGAAAAGTATTAAGATCAAAAATGCTTTCTCCTTTTTGATTTCAATAGCATTTCAACAACTTGAGGATACTTAACAGCAGAAGGATATAGTTTTAAAAAGAGTTTTAATTGTTTTGGGAATGCTTCAATTGTTTTTTCAAGTAGAGTGAAGCCAAGGCTTGTTTTACCTTCCGCCAATAAAACACCGCTTTCATAATAATCTAGTATTGGTTTTTCTCCTATGCGCAAACGTGCTTGCTGAATTTGTTTTTCCGCCTCTGAAAACTGGCCTGCTTCAAACAAAGAACGAATCAACGCTTCCCATCCCTTTAAGTTTCTGGGTTTAGATTGCACCACTGTTAGGAAATAATGGACAGCATCTTTATACTTACCCAATTTCATGTTACACTCACCCATAATCAGGTTAAACTCTGGATCAAGTCTTTTGATACGCAAGGCCATATCAAGGTATTTGACGGCCTGCACATATTTATTTTCTTTCATGTAGGTTGCAGCGACCTTGATGTATAACCTAGCATTATCAGGATTAAGATGTGAAGCTTTACGATAATAAAACCTGGCCTGTGCAAAATTTCTAATTTTCTCATAGCAGTAACCAATTGCCTGATAAATCAAGTCTTCTGGTCTTGCCAACTCAATCACTTTTTCTAAACTTTCAATTGCTTCTTTATAACGATGCAATCTCATCTGGGCATCTGCCATATTGCGATAGGCATAATCAAATTTCTCATTGATTGCTATTGCATACTGATAGGCATCAATTGCTTTTTCAAACAATTTTAGTCCCTGATAGGCAGCTGCCAAATTGAACCAAGCCAAATCATTATAAGGATAGTCTTCAATGATTTTCAAATGAAGTCTGATACTTTCCTCATTACGTCCTGTGAAATCTGTCCAGAAACAAATTTTATACAATGCTTCCTCATTGTTGGGATCATAGTCCAAAATCAACTTTAAGCAATCAAATATTTTTTCAAACGCTTCATAGTCGTCATACACATCAGCCAGTTCAAATAATAGGTCAATTCGATCATCCCCTTCAAACTGTTGAATAGCTTCTTCCAGTAACGCAACAGCCTTTTCTTGCAAATCCAATGCGAGATAAGCATCTGTTCTCAAAATATAAATGTCAATATCGTTTTTGTCTAGTATCTCCGCTTTATCCAAAAGCGACAACGCCCGCTTATACTGTCTGGAGGCAATTAACAAATCAGCTTTTTTTACCAATAATGTGGATGAGTAAGGAAATTGAAGGATGCCTATTTCCACAGCTTCCATGGCTTTGGGTAATGCATCTTGGTCGTCAAAATGATCAACAATGCGCTCAAACGATTCTTCACTCAAAAAGCCTGTGCCTTTTCCCGAACGCATTCTTTCATACACGACAAGTAGTTCTTGCAGGTCTTCATTCTCTGAGAAACGTGGGTTTTCCGCCATGGGTGTAGGGTTATTGTAATTTAACGAATAAGGAAATAAAATGGTCTGAGTAGACAATAATTTCTTTTACAATTCGTTACCATTTCGTAAAAAACCGGACAAATGTTGGTAATTTCATAAAAAATGTTAATTTTGTCCTAATGAAAACCCAAAAAAGATTCTTTAACACCTTCAGCAACAGTGCAATAGCATTGGTTGTTTTGTTGTTTTTGTCTGTCACGGTTTTTGCAGTGGATGGTATTGTTTCTGCATCCAAGTCTTCCAAAGCGGCTTATTCCAACATGAAAAAGAACTTGAGTTTAAACTTGAGCTCTGGTTACACCTATCGTGATAACCGTTCATTTGGATTTAGAAAGGGCAGCAAGGAAAATGCGTTCAACTCTATCATTACCTATCAAAAAGGTAACATTACTTATATCCTTCCCTACAAGAATAAGTCTGCTTTACACAGGTTCAAAACTCCTGAGAAGCCTCAACAATAATTACAATTGTTTCTTGCTTTCTGCATAGCTTAATATCCTGTACCCTGAATTAGGTATATCAAATTTCTGAATTGGTACTGGGTCGAAATTTAAAAAAAGAATAGTATATCTGACTATCGTTCCCTCGTTTTCATAATCGTAAGCCAATACCACGCCTGGCAAATCTCCCAATTGAAACTCAGTGTCTTTATTATCCAAAACAATTGAAGGTGTATACCAAACACGCAACAGGGCTCCACTCCTAAGTTTTATCTGTGCACGTTTGCAAGGATAATTGAGCAAAGTCTGTTCTTCATTGGTATATTGAATGCTGTCGGGACTGTACCAGGCATTTTTATCTGCCCACGAAGAAGCGTCTAGCGGAATCAGAATTTTTTGTCCGCCAAATTCTCTCACAATTGCACCAATTTCTTCGCGGCTATCATATACTGTTATGGTTTTGCCTATGCTTCCACTTAAATCCGTTCTGGTGTGTGCGCCTTTGAATAAATGAAGTGCAGTAAGGCTATCTCCAACAACTTGATTTTGCTTATATGTAACTACAGAAAAACTAAGACTCCCTTCAGACAATCTTTTTTGTCCAACTACCGCCAAAGCTGTAGCTAAAAAAAGAATGAATAAAGTTATGCGCATGGTAATTATTTTTTCTTGGCCTTATCCTGCATAGCCTGTACTTTTTTCTGTGTTTCTTGCATTTGCTCAAGCCTTTCTTGCCATTTTGATTTTTCTCTTGGCTTCTTCTTGTTGGCTTCTAGTTGTGCAAGAATCTTATCGTGATCGATAATATAATTCTGAATAACAAATTGCAGTGCTAATGTAATTACGTTAGATACAGTATAGTACCAAGTCAATGCAGAAGGTAGACTATTGAATATGCCCAACATAAAAATGGGGAATATATAAGGCATGTACTTCAATACAGGATTACCCTGATCCGGCGTCATACTCATACTGTATAACGATATGAGTAAACTTGTAACAACTGCAAGAATAGTAAACAATGAGAGGTGTGCGCCTAACCCCGGTATATGAAAACCCCAGGTCAGCACCGCATCATAAGAGGATAAATCCTTTGACCACCAGAAAGCCTCTCCCCTCAATACAATATTTGAGTTGAAGAAACTATACAATGCAAAGAAGATGGGAATCTGTAATAAAGCAGGAATGCAACCACCCAGGGGATTTACACCAGCACTACGGAACAACTTCATTTGCTCCATACTGAATGCCTGTTGGTCGTCTTTGAACTTCTCTTTCAACACATCTAACTCAGGACGAAGTGCTTTCATTTTTGCACCACTGACATAAGAGGTGTATACCAATGGAGAAGTGAGTAACCTGATGAAAATCGTTAGTAATGCAATAGCCAGTCCAAGACTGGCAACATTTTTTTCAAGGAAACTGAAAGCTGGCAATACAATCCACCTGTTGATGTATTTCACAAAAGCATAGAACCCTTGTCCCAAATTGACCATGTCCTCCATTTCAAGATTATACTTTTTCAACAAAGCATAATCATTTGGACCAACATAAAAGTTCAGGCCAACATTGGCTTTATTTGAAGCAGGATATACTGCTTTCAAATTAGCTGTAGTTTGTGCTACCACCTTTAATGAATCATCGGGCACTTTACAACTGATCTCTGCAAACTTAAAACCATTTTCTGCGATGACTGTGGTATTAAAAAACTTTTGCTTTACACCCAACCATTTAACTCCTTCTTCCCATTGCTCATTCAAGCCATCACTCATGGTGAAGTAATCAAATCCATCAGCACCGAACAAGCCCAATTGTGTTTCTCTTTTTTCAGTTTGAATATCCAACTCTTGCTGATCAGCCTGCAACTGCCAAAGGAAATTGATGGTATTGTTGGTAAATAGTTTATCGGCTCCCTCACTCACGATGTTCAATCCAAACATATAATCGTTGGGCTTCAACGTGTAGCGATGCTCGAGTGATCTTCCTGTCGAATCTTTTAAGGTATAAATCAACACAGATTCACCTGCTTGATTTTTTTCAATATTGGTCCCGCTGAAAAATAAATCTTCTGTCGATGTGGTCTGATTTGCACCAGTATTAATCAAATAGGAAAATTGATTAAACCTGCCACTGATCAATTTTACTTGCTGACTATCCGCTGAAACATAATTCTTCAATTCAACAGCAACTGGCCTTGCGCCTTTATTTGAAAAAGTAACCTTAACCAACTCATTCTCAACAACCGTCAATTGCTCTAGTATATTTCCCTCTTGAACAAATGAACCTGGGGTGCCGACAGGAACTGTTACAGCAGTATCTAGAACAGTTGCAACACCAGCAGTATCTTTGATTATTGGTTGTAAAGCAGCAAGCGAATCTCTTATTTGTTTTTGCTTGGCCTCCAGCTCAAGTTGACCCACTCGGGTAAAATAAAAGTAACCCATAAATAAGCCTGCCAACAAAACAAAACCGATTACCGAATTTTTATCAAATTTCATGATAGGTGCAATTGAACGTTAAAGGTAAGTATTACCCATGAAGTCTGTGAATGATAGAAAAAGTATGCTTTAATTAAGCCATTTCAGAAGCAATTGATTTCTCGCCACTAATCCTGCTGTTTTTAAATTCGACTGCTGCTTTAACAAAATGGACAAAAATTGGATGAGGATTTTCCACAGTGCTCTTTAGCTCTGGATGGTATTGCACTCCTATAAAAAAAGGATGCGTTGGTATCTCCACTATTTCTACCAAATTAGTTTCAGGATTGATACCACTTGCTTTCAAGCCTGCCGCCTGCATGGCATCCAAGTATTTATTATTGAATTCCCAGCGATGTCTGTGTCTTTCAGAAATTGTATCTGCACCATAAATTTTATGAGCCAAAGTACCTGGAGTCAATTTACATGGGTATGCTCCTAATCTCATGGTGCCTCCTTTACTTGTAATTGTTTTTTGGTCTTCCATCAAATCAATTACAGGATCCACCGCTTCTGGCTCCATCTCAGTAGAATGCGCACCTTTCAGACCTAAAACATTTCTCGCAAATTCAATTACACTCATCTGCATTCCTAGGCAAATTCCGAAAAATGGCAATCCATTTTCTCTTGCATATTTTACTGCCAAAATTTTACCATCTATACCTCGGTGTCCAAAACCAGGAGCAACAAGTAAACCGTTCAGTCCCTGTAGCTTATCATGCACATTATCGGCTGTAATAAATTCACTATGTATATCAACAACTTCAACCTTACATTCATTCATAGCTCCTGCATGGATGAAAGCTTCTAGAATAGACTTGTATGCATCTTGCAATTCTATGTATTTACCAATCAACCCAATAGTCACTTTTGACTTAGGATTTACCAATTTCTCAAGAAAGCCTTTCCAAATGGTCAAATCTGGTTCAGGATACCAGGTGATGTTCAATTTCTTTAAAACAATAACATCCAATTGTTCCTGTTGCATCAACAAGGGTACCTCATAAATGCTTCTTGCATCTGCTGCTTCAATAACGGAATCAGGTTTCACATTACAGAACAAAGCAATTTTGTTCTTCAATTCTTTTGAAAGCGGCTGCTCGGTTCTGCAAACAATAATATCAGGATGAACACCATTTTCACTCATCATTTTTACAGAGTGCTGTGTTGGCTTTGTTTTTAATTCTTTAGCTGCCTTTAAATAGGGCACCAGCGTTAAGTGAACAACTAAACAATCCCCTTCCGGAAGTTCCCATTGCAACTGACGCACTGCCTCGATAAATGGCAAACTCTCAATATCACCAACAGTACCGCCTATCTCAGTGATAATGATATCATAACCAGATTCAGAAAGCAATTGCATTCTGCGCTTTATTTCATCAGTGATGTGTGGAATGACCTGAACAGTTTTCCCTAAATAAGCGCCCTCTCTTTCTTTATTGATGACAGATTGATAAATTCTTCCTGTTGTAACGTTATTTGCCTGTGTTGTAAAAATATTGAGAAAACGTTCGTAGTGACCGAGATCAAGGTCAGTTTCAGCCCCATCTTCAGTTACATAACACTCACCATGTTCATAAGGATTCAACGTACCAGGATCAACATTTATGTAGGGATCAAATTTTTGAATGGTTACTTTAAAGCCACGTGCTTGTAATAGCTTCGCCAAAGATGCAGATACAATACCCTTACCCAACGATGAAGTAACCCCACCGGTCACAAAAATGTACTTAGTCATACTAAAAACTTTTAAATCAAAACCACAAGCTGAAAATGGTCCCGCATTACAATAAAAAATGGACCAACTAAAGTAATTGTAAAAACTTCCGGAGGTCGTACAAACTTACCATAAATTTGAAACATGAAAAAGACAATATTTGTTTTTTTAATCACATGTGCGGGACTTGGAAAACTATGTGGACAAACTGCTGTTCCCGTTTTCGAAGAACCACGTCACAAACCAGTTTTTATCAATGAATATGTCCGAATTATCAGGGCTGTAATTAAAAACCAAGACACCAGCCTGTTCCATATTCACGAAACCCCCTCAGCTTTTGTGTTTGTAAAACCAGCCCACTATGACAACCAAGTAATAGGTGAAAACTGGACTACACCAAATTATCCAAAAGGATATGCTTGGTATTCTTCTTTTGCAACTGGACCTTCCACTCACCGTGTAGCTGCTCATCCTAGTTCAGAAGTATTTGCCTATGATGTTGAATTGTTGAGCAGATACAATAAAGATGACAAAAAATGGCAGCCTTTGTCAAATGACACAATCTTTATAGCTGATAAAGCCGCTGGCTATAGAATTACCTTGAATAAAGAAAAGCCAACTTTTGAGATAACATCAAGGGGACCAATAGTGGCAATTTTACTGTCTGGAAATGAAATCCAAATAAAATCAGGCGACAGCAAAGTACTTTCCTTAAAAGAAACAGATTATACTTACCTTATTCACAATAGGAAACACCTTATTCAACATCAAGGAGAAAATCCCGTTGAAATAATTTTGTTTGAGGTAAAGTAGGGACCTATTTGGCCATTATTGAAGAGATGGCTTCATCGTAACTGGTTTTCCATTTTTCAACAGCACCCCAGTTTTCTCCATCAATGATAACGTCTTGCCCCTTTACTGAACCAAGCAACTCAAAAGCAATTCCTATACTGTTTAGAGAAACTTCAAAAGCAGACTGATTTTCCTTCTTAACAGTAACCACAGCCCTACTTTGTGATTCACCAAACCAATATGCATCAGCCCTTATGGATTTATTTTGTTGCGCAACTTCAAACCCCACTGATCCAACGAAGGCACTTTCCAGTAATGAAATAAACAAACCTCCTTCACTTATGTCATGCACTGAAACCACTCGTTTGTTTCCAATCAACTTTAAAATAACTTGCTGAAATGCATGTTCTTCATTCAAGTCAAAATGAGGAGCAGGTGAATACTCAACACCAACATACTTATGCAGATATTCAGAAGAGTTGATATCGTTTCTTGATTCACCAACTAAATAGACAAGGTCTCCCTCCTGCTTAAATCCAAGCGTCATCTTATCTTCTACAGTATTAAGCACTCCTACCATACCAATTGTTGGTGTAGGATAAACAGCGCCTTCTGGATGCTGGTTGTAAAAGCTAACATTACCCCCTGTTACAGGTGCATCAAACTTTTTACAAGCCTCACCCATTCCCTTGATGGCATGAACAAATTGATAATACACTTGAGGATCATAAGGATTACCAAAATTTAAGCAGTTGGTTACTCCTAATGGAACTCCACCACTGCAAACAATATTTCTTGCTGCCTCACTTACCGCTATCATAGCTCCTTTATATGGGTCTGCATGAACATATCGACTGTTACAATCTGTAGTAACCGCTAATGCTTTACCAGTTTCCTTCACCAAAACTACAGCAGCATCACTAGGCTGGTTGGTAGATGAATTACCAGTGCCCACCATGCTGTCGTATTGCGTATAAATCCATTTTTTACTGGCAATATTCGGTATGACTGCAATAGCCTCCGCAACTTTTTTCAAATCAGAAGGAATTGAAACAGATGCTGGATCAAATGCTTCAATCTTATCAAAATAAGCTGGGCGCTCATATGCTCTTTCATAGACAGGAGCTCCACCACCAAGTACTAGACTTTCAGCAGGAATTTCTGCTTCCAGTTCCCCATGCATATAGAATTTCAACAAACCATCACCAGTCACTTCGCCAATTTCAGAACAGGGCAAATCCCACTTCTCAAAAATATCCAGCACTTCTTTCTCTCTTCCTTTGTGTACCACCATCAGCATACGCTCCTGACTCTCACTCAGCAAAAGTTCCCATGCCTTCATGTTTTGCTGACGCATAGGTACTTTATCCAAATGGATAACCATACCCACTCCCCCTTTTGCACTGGTTTCAGCAGTAGAACAAATGATGCCAGCAGCTCCCATATCTTGCATCCCCACTAAAGCTCCTGTGGGTATAACCTCTAAACAGGCTTCCAACAATTTTTTCTCCTGGAATGGATCACCTACTTGAACAGCAGGCAAATCCTGTGCACTATCTTCAGTAATATCAGCAGATGCAAAAGAAGCGCCACCTATACCATCTTTACCGGTTGCTGAACCAACGATAAATACAGGGTTACCAATTCCTTCAGCTGTGGCACTAACTGTTTGTCCCACTTTCACGATACCCACACTCATGGCATTCACCAAAGGATTGGTATGGTAACATTCTTCAAAATATACCTCACCGCCGACCGTCGGTACACCAAAACAGTTTCCATAATGACCAATACCTGAAACGACTCCTTTCACAAGATGTTGCGTCTTTGCATCTTTGATGTTTCCAAATCTCAGGGAATTGAGTGCCGCGATTGGCCTTGCACCCATCGTAAAAATGTCGCGGTGAATTCCACCAACACCTGTTGCTGCACCTTGAAAAGGTTCAATTGCTGAAGGATGATTGTGTGACTCAATCTTGAAAACAACACCATAGCCATCGCCAATATCTGCAAGCCCCGCGTTTTCTTCTCCTGCTTTAACCAGAAGCTTACTTCCTTCACGAGGAAGGGTTTTCAACCATTTTATAGAGTTTTTATAACTGCAGTGTTCACTCCACATGACGGAATAAGCTGCTACTTCGTTGAAATTGGGAGTCCTGCCTAAAATTTGTTTAATCTGTTCAAATTCTTCGGGAAGCAGACCAAGCTGCTTGGCGGTTTCTACTGTTGTTTCCATGAGATTTTTAAGTGACGCGAAGTTAATCAAAACATTGGTTGACTTTTGATGCCAAAATTAGAGGTTGACAACTCATGGTTCACTGTTGAAAACATACATATTATATTTATTTATATATATTTATTAAAACAGGTTTGACCTTATAATTTTTGACTGATTCGTATTATTTATTAATATTTTCTTCACACTGTGCATATTTTTTTAGGCAGAGTAAGAAAAATAATTGCTTTTTCTATCAATTTTATGGAATTTCGTGCCTTCAAAAATTCAACAATATGCAATCACTACGTTTCAAAGCAATCGATAACCTCACTTCTGTCAAAGAAGAAATCGAGGTAGTTAGTCCCGCCAAAGTAACCGCAGCTTTTGGCGAGAATGTTTTCACATTGAAAGTCGCTCGTGAATATTTAAGCGATGATGCTTACAAGAGCTTACTAAATTCAATTAAAAGTGGACAAAAAATCGACAGAAACGTAGCCAACCAGATTGCAGCAGGAATGAGACATTGGGCACAGGGCAAAGGCGTAACACACTACACCCACTGGTTCCAACCATTGACAGGTTCATCAGCTGAAAAGCATGATTCTTTTTTCACGTTAAAATCAGACGGTACGCCAATTGAAGAATTTGATGGCAATGCCCTTGCGCAACAAGAGCCAGATGCTTCTTCATTCCCAAGCGGTGGTATTCGCGCAACTTTTGAAGCACGTGGTTATACTGCATGGGACCCTACTTCACCTGCATTCATCATGAACATTGGTAATGGTCAAACTTTGTGCATTCCAACCATCTTTGTTTCTTACACTGGCGAGTGCCTTGACTATAAAGCTCCATTGTTGAAATCAATCGAAGCTTTAAACAAAGCTGCAGTTGATGTTTGTCATTATTTTGATAAAAACGTAGGTAAGGTTACCGCAACACTAGGCTGGGAACAAGAATATTTTGTGATTGATGAGGGATTGGCAAATGCACGTCCTGACTTACTCATGACTGGTCGCACTGTATTTGGACATATTCCAGCAAAAGGACAACAATTGGAAGACCATTATTTTGGTGCAATTCCAGAACGTGTTTATGCGTTCATGAGAGACTTCGAAAATGAATCTTACAAGCTTGGTATTCCATTGCGCACTCGTCACAACGAAGTAGCACCAGCGCAGTTTGAATGTGCTCCAATCTTTGAAGAATTGAATATTGCAGTTGACCACAACACATTATTGATGGATATCATGACACGTGTTGCAAAGCGTCATAAGCTGCGTGTGTTGTTGCATGAAAAACCATTTGCCGGAATTAATGGAAGTGGTAAGCACAACAACTGGAGTATGGCAACCGACACCGGTGTAAACTTGTTGGCACCGGGTAAAACGCCAAAGACCAATTTGATGTTCTTGGCTTTCTTTGTCAACACCATCAAAGCAGTTCATGATCACGCAGACTTGTTACGTGCCGCAATTGCATCAGCTGGTAACGACCATCGCCTTGGTGCTAACGAAGCTCCTCCTGCAATTATCTCAGCTTATATTGGTGGATACTTAGCAAAGGTGCTGAACGAGATTGAAAGCAGAGTTGGAGAAAAATTTGATGAGCAAGATGAGGTGATGTTGAAATTAGATATCCACAAGAACATTCCTGAATTGTTGCTTGACAACACCGACAGAAACAGAACTTCTCCATTTGCATTCACTGGTAATAAGTTTGAATTCCGTGCCGTAGGTTCTTCTGCAAACTGTGGCTACAACATGACAGTTTTGAATACCATCATGGCAGAAACACTCAGCAGTTTCAAAGCTGAAGTTGATGCTTTGATTGAGAAGGGTGATAAGAAGGAAGTCGCAATCATGCAAGTCATCAAGTCATATATCAAAGCATCAAAAAATGTTTTGTTTGAAGGTGATGGCTACAGCGAAGAATGGCAGCAAGAGGCAGCAAGACGTGGATTACCTAACTTAAAGACTACCCCACTTGCACTTGATTCATTGGTTACAGAAAAAGCAATGGGCTTGTTCCAAAAGCACAAGGTACTTTCACACAAAGAACTTGAAGCACGACATGAAATTGAGCTTGAGAAATACATCAAGTATGTACAAATTGAGGGTCGCGTTATTGGAGATCTTGCCGGTAATCATATTTTACCTGCAGCCATTCGTTATCAGAATGTATTGATCAACAATATCAAAGGCTTGAAAGATCTCGGAATGAAAGAAAATGCATACAAAGCTCAATTGAATGTATTGAATGAAATTTCTGAGCACATCAACAAAGTACAAATCCTTACAGAGGAAATGACAGAAGCAAGAAAAGCAGCCAATGCACTTTCATCATCAAGAGACAAAGCAATTGCCTATTGCGATAAGGTGAAACCTTATTTCGATGACATTCGCTACTCAGTAGATAAATTAGAATTGTTGGTTGATGATTCTGAGTGGGAATTACCAAAGTACAGAGAGATGTTGTTCTTGAGATAATTGGGACAATGAAAAATTGGATAATTTAAAAACCCCGCATTTGCGGGGTTTTTTATTAATGTTAGTTTTGGTATGTATTCAAGAATGAAAAAGCAATTACTGCATCTTAAAGGTATCTAAGAACTTAGTAGTGAAGTTACCACTGATAAAATCATCGTTCTTCATTAATTGTTGGTGAAAAGGTATAGTAGTCTTGATACCTTCAATTACGTATTCACTCAAAGCTCTACTCATCGTATCAATTGCCTCCTTTCTTGTTCTAGCAACTGCAATAATTTTAGCAATCATCGAATCATAGTATGGAGGAATTACATAGCCTGCATACACATGTGAATCAACACGAATACCATGACCACCTGGCTGATGTAATACTGTTATTTTACCAGGGCTTGGCCTGAAATCATTATACGGATCCTCTGCATTGATTCTGCATTCTATGGCATGCATTTCCGGAAAATAATGTTTTCCAGAAATAGGTTCGCCAGCAGCAATTTTAATTTGCTCTTTAATCAAATCAAAATTGGTCACTTCTTCTGTTACGCAATGTTCTACCTGAATACGCGTATTCATTTCCATAAAATAGAAATTCCTGTGTTTGTCCACTAAAAATTCAATGGTACCAACACTTTCATATCCGATGGCTTCAGCTGCCTTAACTGCAGCCGCACCCATGCGTTCACGTAAATCATCTGTCATGAATGGAGAGGGAGACTCTTCCACCAACTTCTGATGACGACGTTGTATGGAACAATCACGTTCACTCATATGACAAACCTTACCGTATCTGTCACCAGCTACTTGGATCTCAATATGCCTTGGTTCTTCCACGAATTTCTCCATGTAAACGCCATCATTTTTGAATGACGCCAAAGCCTCTGCTTTTGCTGTATTGTATGCTTTTTCTATTTCTGCTTCTTCCCAAACAACGCGCATACCTTTTCCACCACCACCAGCAGTCGCTTTTAATATAACCGGATAACCTATTTCTTTTGCAATTCCTTTTGCTTGATCTACACTTTCTAACAAGCCACCACTTCCAGGTACTACAGGCACACCTGCTTTGATCATGGTTTCCTTAGCCGTAATCTTATCACCCATAGATCTGATCTGATCAGGAGTAGGACCAATAAACTTAATGCCATGCTCACCACAGATTTCAGCAAATTTTGCATTCTCTGCCAAAAAACCATAGCCTGGATGCACAGCATCCGCGTTGGTAATTTCCATAGCAGACATTAAATGCGGTATATTTAAATAGGAATCTGCACTGGAAGGTTTACCAATACAAACTGCTTCATCAGCAAATCTTACATGCAAGCTGTCTTTATCAGCAGTTGAATATACGGCAACTGTTTTGATGCCCATTTCCCTACAAGTTCTGATCACCCTTAATGCAATTTCTCCTCTGTTGGCGATCAATATCTTTTTGAAACTCTTCTTAGAATCTTTGGTCATGCCACATTTTTAGATGAAAAAAATTACCTCGCTAAATATAGTTTAGGCAGGTTCAACAAGGAACAGAGGCTGGTCGTATTCTACTGGAGAAGCATCTTCAACCAAAATTTTTACAACCTTACCGCTCACTTCACTTTCAATTTCATTGAAAAGTTTCATGGCTTCTATCACACAAACAACTTTACCATTTCTTACCTCATCGCCTTCCTCTACAAAATTGGGCTTATCAGGAGCAGGCTTACGGTAGAAAGTACCAATCATTGGACTCTTAATGGTAATCAAGTTATCTGCTACTTTAGGAGGAACGGCTGGGGCAGCTGCAGCTGGAGCGGAAACAGCAGGAGCTGCCGCTACTGGCATAGCAGGCATTGGAGGAAGCGCCTGCATTGGAGCAGCAGTCACATATTTATCCTCTTTTTGCTTGATGGTAATTTTGATGTCTTTTTCCTCGATGGTCAGCTCGCTAATATTCGACTTGTTGACCATTTTAACGAGATCCTGAATTTGCTTCAAATCCATTTTAAATGTTTTTTGGGTTGAAATCGGGTGGTAAAGGTCAGAGAAAAACATTTACCCGCCAAATTAAATTTGGCTCATTTTTACATGAAAAAGCCCCGTTTTTATCAAAAAACGAGGCTTTTTCTATCAATTTTATCAAAAAATCGAGAAAGCTAGTCTTTTACTCTTTCGATATATTCACCGGTTTTGGTATTGATT
>CAZDTN010000024.1:0-19584 GCA_964508355.1 uncultured Sphingobacterium sp. | reverse complement strand
TCTCTTCTCTTATCGACGATCTTTGTCGATTTTTTCAGCGATTCCATGGTGCTGTATACCGCGAATTGTTTCATTTGTTGCTCAATTGCCTTTTTTTGGCCATTGATATCTACCATTGGGTTTGGAAGTGCACCAACCTGATTTACCTTGATAAAGTAGGCTCCATTCTGTCCCTCAATAACTTCCGATATAGTAGACAAATTCTTTTTATTAAACGCTGCACCGATCACTTTAGTTTCTGAGCCAATTCCTGGTAAATAAGGATCATTAAATCTCACGGTGTCTAGGTTTGCAGTAATTCCCGCATTTTGGGTGGCAATTTTCGTGAAATCTTTTTCTCCTGCAATTTTCTTTGCTATAGCTTCTGCCTTCTTTTTGTTTCGTATAATCGGCTCAACCAAAACCCTTGCCACTGTTGCCGGTTGTACGCCCTCTTTAATTTCGTTGGTTACAATAGCAACAATATATTGGTCTTTTAAATCAAATGGTTCTGATACTGAACCCGCCTTACTGTCAAACACCCACCTAACCAACGATCTTGAAGAAAGTGCACCCGCAGTATAATCAAAACCCCTGATATTATCTGCTGTGTTTTTTGTCAACTTCATTTTAGCCACAGTTTCATCAAACGACTTTTGGTCTTTACTAGAGGCAGCAAATTGAGCGGCCGCAGTTGATGCTGTAATATCCGTTTCCTCGCTAGCTACAATTGGCTTTGACAAATAAGCGACCTTGTATCCTTCTTCAAAATTTTTCTGGTTGATTACCTCTATTACATGATAACCAAATGAAGTTTTTAAAACAGACATTGTTCCCTTGGGTTTATAGGTAATATAGTCTGCAAAATCTTTATCTAATGTTCCAAGATCAATAGAGGAAAATTTATATTCTCCTCCATTTGCCTTACTTCCTTGGTCGTCGCTTAAAGAAAGTGCGAGTGATCCAAAGTTTGCTCCTGCTTTAATCGCCATATAAATACTGTCTGCTGTCTTTTTTGCAGCACTGTCTGTTCTTCGCTGCTGACCACTTCTTGGATCTACAACCCCGACCAAAATATGTCTAACCTGTATAGAGTCAGGAAGGGTTTTTGTCTCGAGTTTTTTTGCTAAAACCATACTGCCACCATCTAAATATGGTCCAATAACAGAGCCTACAGACATACTAATAATGGAGTCTTTTGCACTCATTTGCATTCTTGATTTTAGCGCGAAACCATCATAGTAGGGTAAAACAGTATTGTTTCTGGTTATAAATCCTTTTGGATCGTTGGTTGACTGAAATTCACCCTTTAGGTTCAAGAGTTGGTTATATAATTTAGAAGAGTCTTCTGTTGTCGGAGTGGCGCTAAAAGACACGTAGGATATACTTTTTACATGCTCTTGCTTAAATTCATCTTTGTGTGCATTAACGTAATCATTAATTTCTTGATCACTAACCTTAACTGTACTATCTGATATTGTTGAATAAGGAACACCAACAAAAGAAATAGAGGCAATTGCATTATTATCACTTGCCATTTTTTCTAACATCCACTTAGGAACATACGCGCCCTGTGCGATTAAGGAGGTGTATTTTTGGGTAAGCAGGTTAATTTCAATTGGGTTTAATAATTGGTCGTTTACGCTTGCAATATCTTCTGGCTTACCTTTCTTCATATTATTAAACCAGTTCTTGGCTGCAGCTACATCAAAAGCGCCGGTATTTGGATTTTGAAACAATTGCTTAAATTCCTGTGGTGCGTCATCTGAAAATAAAACCGCACCCAATTCTTTTGGTGTGATTGTAATTCCAAGTTTTTTAGCTTCTCCTTTTACAAGGTTCTCTTGAATATATGTATTCCAAACATTCTCAATAATAGACTGTGTTGTTGCCTCGTCAGTTTGCATTCCCTGAGACCTGTAATTCTGTTCAACCTGGTTTACTTTTTTACTAAACTCAATAAGATCTACCTCGTTCCCACTAATAGAACCCACAGAGGAGGGTTGACTATTAAAAAGGTTGCTATTTCCTCCCACAAAAGCATCTTGTACTAAAAATGCTATTAAGCTGATTGAAATCATTACAGTTAAAACAACTGCCGCCTTATCTCTAATTTTCTGAATAATTGACATATGGTATATATTATTATATAGGAGGGCAAAAATAGGCTAAAATTGGTTATTAACAAACTGTGGAAAACCAAGAGTTTTATAGGTTTTTTCTATGTATTTGCTTTTCCACACGCTTTTGTTGATATCCAGATTTTTGTGTGGATTACCGCCTTTTTCTTTTTTTCTTTTTGTGGAATATATAAAAGATCTCCACTGATCATTTTTTATTTTTTTTAAAAAACTTGTTTTAAAACATTTTCCTCATCCATTATTCACACAATTAAGGAATATATATTAGTGTTGATAAGATTAGCAATAATTATGTGGTTTGTTAATTATTACGGGTTAATCTTTTATTTCTAGTTGTTTATTATTAATTAAAGATTGTGGATTAGTGTTTATTCTTGTTAATTATAGGGAATAAAAAATATAAAAAATCAGTTTTTCACATTTCCACATCCCTAATAGTAATAAGTTTTTTTAAATAAAATATATACATATAAATACTACCTAAATTATAAACAGAAAAATAAAAAGAAAATTGCTCATCTTTGAATCTGATTATCATCAGTATGTATACAATAAAAAATATCATTTTTGATTTAGGTGGAGTACTAATAGATTGGAATCCAGAATACATGTATAAGAATTTAATTACTGATGAAGAAAAAAGAAGGTGGTTTTTAAATACAGTTTGTACTTCTGAATGGAATGAAGAACAAGATGGTGGTAGGCTAATAAAGGAGGCCAATGATTTACTGCTTAATAAATTTCCCGAATATAAAGATTGGATATTAGCTTATTATGATAGATGGGAAGAAATGTTAAATGGTTCAATTACTGGAACTGTTGATATTTTTAAAACATTAAAAGAAGAAAAAAAATTTAATATCTATGCGCTAACGAATTGGAGTGCAGAAACTTTCCCAAGAGCGCTAGAGTTATTCGACTTTTTACATTGGTTTGATGGCAGGGTTGTTTCTGGGGAAGAAATGACTAGAAAACCATTTAGAGATATTTATGAGCTTATTTTAGGACGGTTTAATTTACAACCTGAAGCAACATTATTTATTGATGATAATCTAAAAAATATTTTAGCTGCAAAAGAGTTAGGAATTCAGTGTATTCACTTCACATCTCCAGATCAACTTAAATCAGATTTAATTAAATCAGGAATTCTCTAATTAACTGAATATTTGGTAAGTGATAAAACTTAATAAATAAGCAATTGCTGTCATATAAACCAATTGAATGATCGGCCATTTCCATGTTCCTGTTTCTCTTTTAACAACAGCTAATGTGCTCATACATTGCATTGCTAATAAGTAAAAAACCAATAGAGAAAATCCGGTTGCTTTAGTGTAAACAGGAGATCCATCTGTCTTTGTTGCTGATTGCATTTTATTTCTTAATGTTTCACTATTTTCATCAGCGTCTTCACCAACACTATATAATGTTGCCATAGTACCTACAAAAACCTCTCTTGCCGCAAATGAAGTAATTAAAGCAATACCTATTTTCCAATCATAACCTATAGGTTTTATTACTGGTTCAATACTTCTTCCCATTATTCCAGCATATGAATATTCTAATAGAGCGCTTGATTTTTCTGCCTCTAATTCATTTGCTTTTTCAGGATTATTACCAATAAGCACCTCGTATTTTTTATTTATTTCTTCTCTTTTGTCAGAAGGACCAAAAGAACTTAGACCCCATAAAATAAGAGATATTACCATAATTACTTTACCAGCATCAAAAACAAAAACTTTTGCTTTTTCAACCATTGTAATAATAATATTTTTCCACCTGGGTTGTCTATAGACTGGTAATTCTAGAATAAAGAAACTTTTTTCTTTTATTTTAATAAAGAGATTTAAAATATAAGAAACAAGCATAGCGATCACAATACCGAACACATATAAACCCATTAACACAAGACCTTGAATACTTAGAAAACCGAAAAGATATTCGTTTGGAATAATTAAAGAAGCAAGAATAGTAAATACAGGAAGTCTTGCACTACAACTCATGAACGGAGTGACTAAAATTGTAAGTAGTCTTTCTTTCTTGTTTTCAATATTTCTCGCACTCATAATAGCTGGTACCGCACAAGCAAATCCACCAATCATTGGCATCACACTTTTTCCATTTAAACCAACTCTTCTCATGATTCTATCGGATAAGAAACTTATTCTTGCCATATATCCAGTATCCTCCAGAAGTGTTATCAAACCAAATAGAATCATGATTTGAGGAACAAAAACAACAATTCCACCAAATCCTGCCAAAACCCCGTTTATGATTAAATCTGAAAACCAACCAGGGTTCATTATACTTCCTAAATAGCCACCAAGATAACCAACAGCTTCTTCAATTGCATTCATTGGATATTCAGCAATCCAAAAAACACTTTGAAATAAAACAAACAACACAACACCCATAATGAGATAACCCCAAGTTCTGTGTAAAAAGAATTTATCCAATTGTTCTGAAAACAACTTTCTTTTCTCAATTGTATTTTCCTCGACAGACTTTTGAACAATCAAACGAATACGCTGGTATCTTTTTTGAATATCTTCTGCCTGAATCTTTGTATGGTTAAATGCATATTTTTTTTCTATTTCTTCAATACTTGCCTGCTGAGAATCAGAAAGATTAAACTGTTCATGATTTATCAAATGATGAAGAGCCCCATAATTTGATAATGAAGGAATTATTTCCTTAACATCACTTATGGCTTTTTCTGCTAAATTATTTATGTTGTAAAAATCCTGCCCAGGAACCGAGTTGTTTAATGCAATACCAACTACTGATTTTAACTGATCAACACCCTTCCCGGATCTTGCGTTTACAACAACAACAGGAACGCCCATTTCTCTAGCTAATCGATCAGCATCAACTTTAATTCCTCTTTTTTTAGCCAAATCTGTCATGGTAAGCGCAACCACAACCGGAATTTTTAAGTCGATTACTTGAGACACATACAATAAATTTCTTCTAAGGTTGCTTGCGTCTGCTACCACAATGGCCAAATCGTTTTTCTCTCCAAAATCTGGGTACATCAATTGTTTATAAGACACCCATTCATCTTCCCGCCTTGGGTATAAGCTATAAGTTCCGGGTAAATCAATAACAGTAACAAAACCTGTCCCAGGCAAGGAAACACGACCCAGTTTTTTTTCTACAGTAACGCCCGGAAAATTCCCTACTTTTTGCCTTAACCCGGTTAATAAGTTAAACAAAGAGCTTTTTCCGCTATTTGGATTTCCTAAAATTGCTATATGTGGTTCTCTACTCAAAAGATTTTAAAATGCAAATGTAGTTCCAAAAACGGGTCATGACTTACGAAAGCAGTAAAAAGCTAATCCTTATCAAAAAACCAAGAGTCTTTCTTAAGAGTATTAACTTTGTTCAAAATTCTACCTCATGTTAAGGATGCTTTTTGTTTTTCTTTTGTTGAGCCAAGGTGTATTTGCGCAAAAACTATCTAAATCAGATAAACAACTAATAACATACTTAAAAGAACAAGTAGGTTTTCTTGCTTCCGATGAGCTTAAGGGCAGAAGGGCCGGTGATCCCGGAGAAACAGCAGCAGCAAATTTTATTGCCTCAAAATTTAAAGAAATAGGATTGTTGCCCAAAGGGGATAATGGCGACTATCTCCAACACTTCACAATTAATGATGGTAAGGTTATTGGAACCTCAAGCAGCTTAACTATCAATGGAACAAAACTTGAGATAGGCTATGATTTCTTTCCCTTGGCATACTCAAAAAATGGTTCTGCAAAGGGTGAGGCCAGTCCGGGTTTACATGAAAAAGACCAACCCTGGATGTTTGATTTAGCGGAGACGGTAGAAGAAAATAAAACAAACCCGCATTTTGATATCAATAATTTTATAGCAGATAAAATAAAATCAGCCAAGGAAAAGGGGGCTAATTTTCTATTGTTTTACAATAGCCTAAAAGGGGACGATGTGCTTAGGTTTGATGCAAAAGACAGAAGTGAGACAGCGTTAATTCCCGTTGCATTTCTATCAGCTAAAGGAAGAGATAAGATAATTAAAGATGCGACAGACACGTATTCAATAGAGGCAAACCTTTCGGTAGAGCCCAAAATTAGAAAAGCAAAAAACGTAGTAGGATATTTGGATAACAATGCGCAATACACGGTTGTTATAGGGGCACACTTCGACCACCTTGGTTATGGCGAAGACGGCAACTCAATGATAAGAGGGGGTGAAGCGGCCATCCACAATGGTGCTGATGATAATGCAAGCGGAACATCCGCAATGATAGAACTTGCTTTTAACCTTAAAGGAAATAAAGCAAAACACTATAATTATCTTTTTATTGGCTTCTCTGCTGAAGAACTTGGTCTAAACGGATCTAAGTATTTTGTAGAAAACCCAACCATATCGCTCAATACTGTAAACTATATGATCAACATGGATATGGTTGGAAGAATGAACGATAGCACAAAAACCATAACCATTGGTGGATACGGAACATCGCCTTCTTGGCAAAGCATGATTGCTTCTGTCAAGAAAAAAAGTTTTAGTGTAAGGTTTGATTCAAGTGGAACAGGACCTAGCGACCACACTTCATTTTATAGAAAAGATATTCCTGTTTTATTTTTCTTTACCGGTCTACACACAGACTACCACAAACCATCTGATGATGCAGATAAAATAAACTATGTGGGAATGGCACAGATTATTCGCTTTATTCAGGAAATGATTGAAAACGACAGAACACCTAATAAGCTTGTCTTTACAAAAACAAGAGAACAACAAACCAGCACGTCTACTCGTTTTAGTGTATCAATGGGCATTATGCCAGACTATTCTTACGGCGGTTCTGGTGTAAGGGTTGATGGGGTAACAGACAATAGGCCTGCAAAAAAAGCAGGAATACTTGGTGGTGATATTGTAAAACAACTCGGTGATTTTAAAACATCCTCGGTTGAAGCCTATATGCAGGCCCTATCAAAGTTTAAAAAGGGAGACAAAACAACCGCTGTTGTTACAAGAGGCGACAAGGAGCTCACCTTTGAAATTCAGTTCTAATGAAGTTGCGCTTAGATGACGATAGAATGTCTGATAACTTTTTTGAAGACACCCGAATTTTAGGTATAGCCTGCACATTAAAGAATTATCAGTTTTGTTGGCACATCGATCAACTCTTACAAATTAGTTTTCAAACATCAATAGATCTTCAAATTCCCATGGAAAAAAACAGGAGATCTTATTCCTTCACTGTGTATGAATATATTCATAGTCTTACCCAAAAAGAACATTTTTTATACAGCAATAAACATGAAGGTGAATTTTTATTACCAGAGCTTCAGCACCTCGATTTTATTTGGCTAATAAGAGATCCGCTTCATGATGCCGATGAGTTTTCAAGAATACAACAAAGTATAAAAGAAATTCCAGGTGTTCAACTTGTTACCGAGGTAGCACAAGAAAAAATTAAATCTAAAGACAACCTACAACGATAAAACATGTGGAAAGAAGAAAACAACAAGCTATATAAAAAATTTGTGTTTAGTAATTTTAATGAAGCCTTCAGTTTCATGACCGGAGTGGCCTTATTGGCAGAAAAAGCTGACCATCATCCAACCTGGACCAACACCTGGAACACAGTTGAAATATGGCTCAGCACACACGATGCCGGAAATGTGGTTACAAAGAAAGACGTTGACCTTGCCTCAAGCATTGATGCAATAATCAAATAACCGAAACCGCAAAGTCGCCCGAATCTATCAACTCACCAATTGGTGTTGTTCTTTCTGATAGCCCATTTTCATTAAGTATATCCACCACCTCCCCGACACTTTCTTTATTTACCGCAATCAACAATCCACCACTGGTTTGGGGGTCAGCCAAAATACTTTTATGTAAATGTGCGGCACTATTATTTTCTAACCGCACTTTGTGTCCATAACTTTCCCAATTTCTGTTTGTTCCACCTGGAACCGCACCCATTTCAACATATTCTACTAAATGATCTGCAATCAATGGAACCCTAGAAAAATCAACCCTTGCAGACAGCCCGCTCCCTTCTGCCATTTCAATCAAGTGCCCCAATAAGCCAAATCCTGTTACATCGGTCATTGCATGAACGCCTTTCATTTTTCCAAGTTCTTCACCAACCTTATTAAGTTGCATCATTTGGTTTGCAGCAAGCAGTTTATCTTCTTCTCTCAGTTGACTCTTTTTTTCTGCTGTGGTTAATATGCCCACGCCCAGCTTTTTGGTAAGCAAGAGAACATCGCCCTTTTTAGCAGTATTATTTTGCTTTAAATGATCAATAGCAACAAGACCGTTTACTGCCAAACCAAAAATAGGTTCTGGTGAATCAATGCTGTGACCGCCCGCTAGTGGAATACCGGCCTCCAAACAAATGCTTTTGCTACCCTCAATTACACGTCGGGCAACAGAAGGAGGAAGCACATTAATTGGCCAACCCAAGATGGCTATAGCCATGATGGGTCTTCCCCCCATTGCATATACATCACTGATAGCGTTTGCAGAAGCAATGCGTCCAAAATTATAAGGATCATCCACAATGGGCATGAAAAAGTCTGTTGTTGAGATCAGCGCCGTTCCATTCTGAAGGTCATAGACGGCGGCATCGTCTTTACTATGATTACCCACCAACAAACGATCATTATCTGGCATACTAAAACTAGAGTGTAAAATCTCATCCAGAATTTTTGGTGAAATTTTACAACCACATCCGGCACCATGAGAATATTGAGTAAGCTTGATATTTTCCATCTTTATAATTTTAGTAGCAACGCCGCGTTTTCATTATCGTTGACAAGCCCTGTTGGAATAGTAATAACAGGGGGTTTGGGATCGGGCCTGTTTTGTAGACCCTTATTATATTGTTTGTCGTAATATTTTAATAAAATAGAGAAACAATCTTTCAAGTTGTTCTCATTCAAAAATTGAAGCGCTGTTTTTGTTTCTAACCCACCAAGCCTCTTTTGTATTCTTTGTATAGCTTCACCCAGCTGTATTTTATCGAGGGCTCCATAAGTAGCAACCAAATAATCAAGACGCGCATCAAATGGAATTTCTAAAAAGTAAACACTACGGGTACGAATATGATTCCACATCGCTTGAGGAATATTTACTGTTCCAATACGCTGGCTCTCATCTTCTAGCCAGATTGGTTTTTCAGGATGATGAATCTTGGTTTTCAGAATTTCAACCGCTAATTTATTTTCAAACAGCTCCTGACTTGGCTGTTTCGGTAAACCAATATTTCCAAACGCCGAACCCTTGTGACCAGCCAATCCCTCAAGATCTACAACCGCAGCACCTTTTTCTTTGAGCGCAGACAACACAATTGTTTTTCCACTTCCTGTATATCCTCCTAAAATATTGAAGTCGTTTTTTTGTTCAAAAGAATGAAGCACCCAATTACGAAATGATTTATATCCACCAACAAGTGTATATACTTTAAACCCATATAGATCCAACAACCAGGCCACACCAGCACTTCTCATACCCCCTCTCCAACAATGCACCAGGACTGTTTTGCCAGATGGTTGATGTTTTGCAAAAATGTTTTCTACAAACTCCACCATGTCTTTCATCTTGGGACCAAAAAAGGTTAGTCCCTTTTTTATGGCAAGCTCCCTGGACTGTTGTTTATATATGGTTCCCACAACAGCACGCTCTTCGTTATTAAACAAGGGAAGATTAAATGCACCAGGAATATGTGCATGAGAAAATTCTGCTTCACTTCTTACATCAAATACGGGATGTGTAAGCGATAGCTTAACGAAATCTTCGACAGAAATTTTTTGTATTGCCATTGGGACAAAGAACAATTACTTGTTCATGCTTGTCAGGAATTCATTGTTGTCTCTTGTTCCCTTCATTTGTTTCAACAACAGTGACATTGCTTCCTCACTGTTCATGTCGGCCAAATGATTTCTTAATACCCACATTCTTTGCAACACCTCTTTATCCAACAACAAATCTTCTCTTCTGGTAGATGATGCAGTAAGATCAATTGCAGGGAACATGCGTTTGTTGGCCAGTCTTCTATCCAGCGCCAACTCCATGTTACCAGTACCCTTGAACTCTTCAAAAATTACTTCATCCATCTTGCTTCCTGTATCAATCAAAGCTGTTGCAAGGATGGTAAGTGATCCACCGTTTTCAATTTTTCTTGCAGCACCAAAGAACTGCTTTGGCTTCTGCATGGCGTTTGCTTCCACACCACCAGATAATACTTTACCAGATGATGGGGCTACGGTATTGTGTGCACGCGCTAAACGTGTAATGGAATCAAGCAAGATGACTACATCGTGTCCACACTCCACTAAACGCTTTGCTTTTTGTAATGCAATGGTAGAAACCTTAACATGTTTCTCTGCGGGTTCGTCAAAGGTTGAAGCCAACACTTCAGCCTTCACGCTTCTTTCCATATCAGTAACCTCTTCCGGACGCTCATCAATCAAAACAACCATCAAATAACACTCTGGGTGATTGGTCGCAATTGCGTTAGCCACCTCTTTCAACAACATGGTTTTACCCACCTTTGGTTGTGCAACAATTAATCCACGCTGTCCCTTGCCCAATGGCGTGAACAAATCCATCATTCTTGTAGAATAATTATCTGCCTTAGTGAACAGATTGAATTTTTCTTGCGGGAAAAGTGGGGTAAGATAATCGAATGGCACACGGTCTCTTACCTCTTCAGGAAGACGGCCGTTTACTGTATCTACTTTTAATAGTGCAAAATATTTTTCACCCTCTTTCGGAGGCCGTATGCTACCCGTAATTGTATCACCCGTTTTGATCCCAAACAATTTAATTTGAGAAGGAGATACATAAACATCATCTGGTGATGACAAATAATTATAGTCGCTGCTTCTCAAAAAACCATAACCATCTGGCATCATTTCCAATACCCCTTCACCCTGAATGGCGCCATCAAATTCTATATTGAAAACAGGTTCTTTTTTAATGTACAACTGTTTAGCTGGAGCTTCATCTTGTGTAAGGTTATTTTCGGGGGCCTGTGCTTCCTCGCCGTTCTCTGTCTCGGCGACTTGAGCAATTGGCTGAGGCGCATCTGCAATAGGAGCTTGCTCCTCTGATTTGTTCTTTTTAATGATTTTCTTTTCAGGTTTTGCAGCAACTACTGGAGCGGGTTTAACCTCTTCAGCTGGTTCGTTCTCCACAATAGCCTCTTCTGTACTGTTAGCCGTTGTTGTCTTTACAATTCTTTTTTTCTTCGCTGGCTTTTCCTCTTTAGCCTCTCCCTTAACAGAGCTCGTAAGCAACGCTTGTTTGTCGAGTATTTTATAAATCAGCGCTTGTTTTTCGAGCTTTTTTGCTCCTGTAATCTTGAGTTGTTCTGCAATGTCCAGCAACTCTGGTACTAGCATGTCATTCAGCTGTAAAATGTCGTACATAATTTGTATTTGGTGAAATATCCCTTAGAAGGATGAATGATAGTTGGTGTAAAATAAATGAAGAAAAAAACCACTAGGAGAGAAATGGTAACGACTACTCCTGATTCTAATGCAATGTTAAGACAAATTCCAATTGTAAAAAAATATTCTAAGCACTGAAATGACCTACCAATAGGCTTCTCGCCCTCATTTTATTACCTTTGCACCTGAAATCAGTATTATGTTCAACAAGAGAATAAAAATCAAAGAGTTGTTGGTTCAACCAGCGGCACAACAGGAAGTAACGGTAATGGGATGGGTAAGAACCTTCAGAAACAACCAATTTATAGCCCTAAACGATGGCTCAACAAACGCCAATCTCCAAATTGTTGCTACTCTTGGTGAATTTGCTGATGATCTGCTAAAAAGAATAACCACCAGTGCGGCCCTTAAGGTTGTCGGCGTACTTGTTGAATCACAGGGAAAGGGGCAGGCGGTTGAGCTGAAGGCCACAACAATAGAGGTTTTAGGAGATTCTGACCCCGAAAAATACCCGCTTCAACCTAAAAAGCACAGTCTTGAGTTTTTAAGGGAGATTGCTCACTTGCGATTCAGGACCAACACCTTTGGGTCGGTTTTCCGTGTTCGACATGCTCTTGCCTTTGCCATTCATGAATTCTTCCACAAGAAGGGCTTTCTATACATGCACACACCCGTCATTACTGCTAGTGATGCAGAAGGGGCTGGAGAAATGTTCAGGGTTACTACACTCCCATTTGATAACCCACCAAGAAACGAGGAGGGGGGAATAGATTTTGCAGCAGATTTCTTTGGAAAAAGCACCAACCTAACAGTAAGTGGACAGCTAGAGGGTGAGCTTGGCGCAACAGCGTTTGGAGAAATTTACACATTTGGTCCTACTTTCAGAGCAGAAAACTCCAACACGACAAGACATCTCGCAGAATTCTGGATGATTGAACCAGAAATGGCCTTCCATGATCTAGAAGACAACATGAATCTTGCAGAGTCGTTCATCAAGCATATTATTAAGTTCGCAATGGACAACAACATGGAAGATCTCCAATTCCTTGATCAGCGTTTACAAGAAGAAGAAAAACAACTTCCTGCAGACAAGAGAAGTGAAATGGGGTTGATTGAAAAGTTGAAGTTTGTTGTAGATAATGATTTTGAGCGCATTACTTATACAGAGGCCATCGATATTCTATTAAACTCACCCGCGTACAAGAAAAAGAAATTTCAGTATGAAGTGAAATGGGGAATAGATATGCAGAGTGAACACGAGCGGTATCTCGTAGAAAAACATTTCAAAAAACCGGTTATTGTTACGAATTATCCTAAAGACATCAAGGCGTTTTACATGCGCCAAAATGATGATGGGAAAACGGTTGCTGCAATGGATATACTCGCACCCGGTATTGGTGAAATTGTTGGTGGTTCTCAACGGGAGGAAAGACTTGATATGCTAGTTGCACGCATGAAAGACATGCATATTCCCGAAGAAGAATTGTGGTGGTATTTAGACACCAGAAGATTTGGAACTGTACCGCATGCAGGATTTGGTTTGGGCTTTGAAAGGATGGTTTTGTTTGTAACAGGAATGACCAACATCAGAGATGTTATTGCCTTTCCAAGAACACCAAAATCGGCTGAGTTCTAAATTATACCGAAGCATCCTTTTTAATACACATCACAGGAATATGTGTATGGTGCAACAATTCTCTGGTTAGACTTTTTGCAAACAGGCTTTCCAAGAAACTGTGCTTCTGGGGTAGTGAAACTACTAAATCAATATTATTTTTTTCAGCAAAATCATTGATGCCTTCATTAACATCTTTGTTTTCAATAAAATCATAAGTTGGGTTCATGCCTGCAAGCAACATATCTAATCTCAAGGTTTCTTCCGGAGTTTCTGTCGTAAAGTTCATTTGTTTATAGTCTACATGTAGCACATGTAGTTCCGCATTAAAAAAATTAACCAAAGCCCTTATCTGGACTACAGGTGTTTTGTCCACAACATGTTTGAAATCTGTGGTAAGTCCAATCTTTTTGTATGGAGAAAATTTACCTCCCGGGGGTACAACAATAACGGGGGTAGAGGTCTTACTGATAATGGACAAGGAGTTGCTTCCTAAAAAAAACTTCCCTGCACCAGTTACACCTCTACTACCCATTACAATTGTAAATGGCTGAAGCGTTTTTGCAATTTTATCTACTTCGTCTGCTACATCTCCGAGGCGACTTTCTGTATACACCACAAGCCTCCCTCCGGTAATCGTTTCTATGTTGTGCTTAAGTTCTGCTAAACGGTCTTCACTTGCTTTCTTTATTTCTTCCATTGAAACTGTAATAAGTGGAACTTCAGAATAACTAATCGGAATCTGATAAACATGGACAATCATCAAGCTGGATCCCATTGCAGAAGCGAGGTCCATTCCATATTTCAAAGCATTGTCTGCCAAAGGCGAGAAATCTGTAGGAACCAGTATCAATTTCATGTGGTTGTTTTTTCAAACTTAACCGACCATGTCATTTTGAATACTGATGTTCGTCAGCCCACTAAATGATTTTCCTATTGTTTCTTAAGAAAGGCGTCTATTTTTCTGAAAACATCTTTTCTCACATCTACATAAAACAAATTAATATCTCCAGCATGGAAGTTTTTTCTTCTGTATAAAAAAGATCCAGGAAATCTGGGGTGTGAGACCCATACCGCACTTCCTTCCGCTTGTGCACTTTGTGTATTTGTATATACCTTATTTAAATTATACAATACAGCTCCTTGTTGCATAGACCTATCTGCTATTTCTGAAGTTGTTTTCCATGTAATTGGATTTACAACAGCTATGGTTGTATCATTTCTTGTAGCCCAACCCTCGTCATAATCAAAGCGGAAAGTTCTCCAACTGACAAAGCAGCCGGTGCTACTCCCATCGTTGCAAATCGGAATAGCAGCATATTCATTTTTCCTTACACCCATGCCAACTAAATATGCACAGACCAACTGTTTTGATAATGGTTGTTGATCAAAAAACTCTTTAAGTAGCCTGGTAGCATGGGTGGTACCCTGACTGTGTGAGGCAATGATAATAGGTCTTCCTTTATTTTCATTTTCTAGATAATACTTAAATGCCCTTTTTATATCATCATATGCGAGATTGAAAGCGGCATACTTGGATATACTATCAGGTTCGTTATACATGCCAATGTGAGCCTGTCTGTATCTTGGTGCAAAGATTCTTGCTCTTTCATTGAAGGCAGACGCCTGAAATAATATTGAACTATAATCTGTTTTATAATTTATTACTGAGTCATCAATTTTTGCATTTGTAATACCATCTTCCCTGGGTCCTGTTAATGTTGTGGGATGCAAGAAAAACACATCAGCCACCTTTTCTAGTGGTACTGTTTTAAGCGGTGCTGGTACGGTATCTGAGGGGTCCCATTTATCTGGATGTGCTGCCCAATATACAATTCGACTGTAATCGGGTACCCCACTCTCGCTTCTGAACGCATCAACTCCTGAATATGCATTCATTTTTTTACTACAGGAAACAATACCGACTGTAACGAGTACAATAATCAATAGAGAAGCTTTAAATCTGTTCATTTTTCAAAATTATGTTTGTTATTTTTACCCAACAATCTTTTATTATGAATATACCTGTAGTTGATCTTCATCTTTTTATAAACGGAACCGCAGAACAAAAAGTTCAATTCGCGTCAGAATTGGGAAAAGCCTTTGAAGAGGTTGGTTTTGTTTCGGTACGAAACCACGGCATTGATCAAGAATTGATTGATGTGCTCTACCATAATGTTCAATCTTTTTTTAATCAACCTGAAGCCATTAAAAGAAAATATGAAATTCCCGGTTTAGCCGGACAACGAGGATATACTTCATTTGGAAAAGAACACGCTAAAGGAAGTGATGCTCCAGACCTCAAAGAGTTTTTCCAATTCGGCCAAACTGTAGGCAGCCATGAAACTTCAGATGAAGAATACCCAGACAATGTACAAGTTCAAGAAGTTTCCTCCTTCAATGAAAAGTTTCTTGAAGCATACCGGGCTTTTGAAAAATCAGGCGGTGCTCTCTTAAGTGCAATCGCAATTCATCTGGGTTTAGGTGAACATTATTTCGATGAACATATTCATTTGGGAAACAGTATCCTCAGGGCCATACACTATCCCCCAATTTTACACGAACCAAAATCCGCAATAAGAGCAGAACAACATGAAGATATCAATTTGATTACTCTTCTTGTTGGCGCTTCAGCCGATGGTCTTGAAATATTGAGCAAAGACAACGAATGGCTCGCTGTTAAAGCTGGTCCCGGTGAGATTGTTGTAAACGTGGGAGATATGCTTCAAAGATTGACCAACGACCGATTAAAAAGCACTACACATCGTGTTGTAAATCCTCCAAGAGAATTATGGCATACCTCAAGATTCTCAATTCCCTTTTTCCTTCATCCAAAAAGCAATATGTCGTTGGCTTGTTTGTACTCTTGTATTGACGACAAACATCCCAAATTATATGAAGACTATACAGCTGGCCAATATTTAGATGAAAGACTAAGAGAAATAGGTTTAAAAAAATAGGGTTGCCGCTTATTCGCCATATTCCATTTTTAAAGACTGTATTTATGTACAGCATATCTGCTTTTGGTGGACCACAAGGACACCTGGGTATGATGATGAATACTTTTGTCGAGAAGCGTAAAGACGTTACCGACAAAGAGTTAATGGATATATACGCTTTTTGTCAGTTGTTACCTGGTGCAACCTCAACCCAAACTTTAACCTTAATAGGATATAAAAGAGGTGGAACGTTGCTAGCGTTGCTAACATTATTGATTTGGATGATACCCGCTGTATTCATCATGTCCTCATTAGCAGTTATCATTTCTATCGGCAACACAGAATTGTTGAAGGCATTTCGTTTCTTACAACCAATGGCATTAGGATTCCTTGCTTTTGCAGCATTCAAGACTGCAAAAATTATTAAAACTCCTTTTGCAATAATTGTAGCTGTTGTTTTTGGCGTATTGACATTTCTTTTCTTCAAAACTCCATGGATTTTTCCTGCAGTAATGATTGTAGGTTCATTGTGCGGTCTTTTAATTAAGGAGGAGAATCAAACGCCAATCATCCACAAAAAAAGAACGTTAAACTGGACACTACTCGTTTTGTTTGTCGGTTTTTTTATAACTGCTGCTTCTTTATCTGAAACAGCAAGAAAAGAAAACTGGAAAAATCGTGCTCCTTTTAATTTGTTTGAAAATATGTATCGTTTTGGGAGTTTTGTATTTGGAGGTGCCGATGTTCTGATCCCGGTCATGTACGAACAATATGTTGTTCGCCCAGCGACCAAACATATTAAGGCCAGTAACCAGAACGTAATCAAAATAGATCGTGAAGATTTTTTAACTGGCGCTGGAATAGTTCGTGCAATTCCCGGTCCCGCTTTTTCCATTTCATCCTATATAGGCGCAACGGTACTGAAATCAAAAGGAACGATGTATCAAATTCTCGGTGCACTTGTTGCTACCCTAGGAATTTTTTTACCCAGTTTTTTAATTGGTGTATTTCTATTTCCACTTTGGGAGAATTTGCATCGTTATAAAGTATTACAAAAGCTGATGTTGGGACTCAACGCAACGGTAGTTGGAATTATGTTAGCCAGCATCGTATACCTCACAAAAGACACTGTCGAGCCACTTCGGCAAGCACCAATCAGCGACGCATTCATTTATTTTTCAGTAATGACAGCAACTTATTTTTTATTGACTTACACAAAAGTAAAAGCCCCATTCATTGCGGTTGGTTGTTTACTGTTGGGACTAATTTCAGGTTTGTAGCTTCTATTTGTAATACCCAGATTTACTGATTTCATTCATTACACTGTCTGGTACTAAATAGCGAATAGATTTTCCCTCTTTAATTAGTTTTCTAATTAAAGATGCTGATATTTCAATTAAAGGTGCTTTCAAAGCTTCAATATGAGCATTTGGTTTTTCCTGAATTGGATGGCCTACTCTTTCGTAGACACAAATTTTATATCGTTTTAAAATAACCTCTCCGTTTTTCCATTTTTCAATGTTCTCTAAACTATCAGACCCCATAATTAAGCTGAATTCATGATCAGGATATTTTTCAGCCAAATAAGCAAGTGTTTCAATTGTATAAGATGGACGCGGGAGCTTAAATTCAATATCGACCGCCATCATTCGTGTTTCCCCCTCAATTGCTGTTTGAACCAGATGTAGTCTATGGTATTCATTGAGCAAACTGTAGTTTTGCTTGAAAGGGTTTTGAGGTGAAACCACAAACCATACCGCCTCTACATCAATATTGTTTAATACATGGTTTGCAATGATCAAATGACCATTGTGAATCGGGTTAAACGAGCCGAAATAAAGTCCAATTCTCATAAAGCATTGAAAATCAACTATATAAACTATTTTTCGTCTACTAAAATAGACTCAGCCTCATTAATTCTCAAGCTAACCTGGTAACCAGATACCATCACCGAAATTGGATCTCCTAATGGTGCAATTTGCTCAACCACAATATCTTCTCCTTCAAGAAACCCCATTTCCATGAGCTTCAATACCAACTCCTGATCCTCTAAAGCAACGATTACAGCTTTTTTACCGGGCGCTAATTCAGAAAGCTTCTTTCTCATATGTTCCTATAAGGTCTGCAAAGCTACTTCTGTTCATTGGATTTCTTGTATTTTTATTCCTTAATATGAAGGAAGTACAATTGTTTTTTCTTGAGCCAGTTGCAATGCTAAAATCGCGCAGCAAACTGAAAAAGTTTATTAAAACAGTAGCAAAAAAGAAAGGGAGACCTATCTTATCGCTCAATGTGATATTCTGCTCAGATGAATACCTGCTCAATATAAACAAAGAATATCTTCAGCACGACTATTACACAGACATCATCACATTTGATCTCTCCGAAAATAAAAAAGAACCAATTACTGCTGAAATCTATATAAGTATTGATCGTGTTAGGGATAATGCCAAGCAAAACAAGGCTCCTTTTTATAAAGAAATTCATAGAGTCATCTTTCACGGACTTTTACACTTACTTGGCTATCAAGACAAGTTAAAGAAAGACCAAATCTTGATGCGGCAGATGGAAGATAAGCTACTGGCCAACTATTTTTGCTAAATGTTCCACGTGAAACATTTTTTATTCCTTTTTATGTTGTTGCCTATGCTGGTAATGGGACAATCACAATTTAGTCTGCAAGATAAACCGTTCAGTGTTGCTACTCCTGTAGATACTGAACTGATGGAATATGTGCAATCCCAAATTAAGGGCAGGGGCCTCACTGAGGAAGAAAAACAGTTCTACTATTGGTCAAATTACTTAAGAGAAAATCCAAAAAGGTTTTATACGGATGTTATTTCTCCCTTTCTTACCTCATTTCCAGAGGCAAAAGGAAAGGAGGCAGAATCCTTAAAGAGAGAGTTGCTTGCACTTTCCCCGCTTTCCAGGCATAGGTTTTCCTCTCTGTTGGCCGATTTAGCATTTGAGCAAGCCGCTGATTTAGCAGAAAACAGCAATCAAATCAGTCATACCGACTCCAGAGGAAGGTCATTTGCCCAAAGGATGAAGTTGGGAGGTGTAACAAAATGTGCTGCAGAAAATATCTATACGGGCAAGAATGATGGGCTGCTAGCCTTGATCATGCTCTTATTGGATATTGGATTAGAGTCTGCGGGTCATAGAAAGAATATATTGAATCCGGCTTTTGGCCAAATGGGACTATCCATAAGACCACATAAAAGTGGAAAACGCATTATACTGGTCGAGGTCTTTGGTTGTAACTGATTTATGTTCCACGTGGAACACTCCTTATTTCATTCCTTATGAACCCTTAAGCTTGTCGCCCTCTTCTTCTTTATATATCTTTGCGCCATGTTTCCTAAGTATGATGTAATAGTGGTTGGTGCTGGGCATGCAGGCTGTGAAGCTGCTGCCGCTGCAGCTAATATGGGTAGTCGCGTTTTGCTGGTCACCATGAACATGCAGACCATTGC